>JANNPN010000047.1:0-4533 GCA_031400185.1 Polyangiaceae bacterium | reverse complement strand
TCCAAACGCACGCCGCCGTCCTCGCCGGGCAGGCGACCTGGGGCGTGCCGATCGTCACGCTCGCGACCCTGCTGCTGTTCGTCGGCGCGACCGGCAAGTCGGCGCAGATCCCGCTCCACGTCTGGCTCCCCGACGCGATGCAGGGCCCGACGCCGGTCTCCGCGCTGATCCACGCCGCGACCATGGTGACCGCGGGCGTCTACATGATCGCGCGGCTCAACGTCCTCTACGCGATGGCGCCGGCCACGCTCGGAGTGATCGCGGGCATCGGCGCGGCGACCGCGCTCGGGGCCGCGACGATCGCGCTCGTCCAGCACGACATCAAGCGCGTGCTCGCGTACTCGACGGTGAGCCAGCTCGGCTACATGTTCCTGGCGCTTGGAGTCGGCGCGTTCTCGGCAGGCGTCTTCCACCTCGTCACCCATGCCTTCTTCAAGGCGTGCCTCTTTCTCGGCGCGGGCGCGGTGATCCACGCGCTCCACCACGAGCAGGACATGCGGAAGATGGGCGGCCTCCGGACCGCGCTGCCGGTCACGTTCTGGACGTTCCTCGTGGCAACGCTCGCACTCGTCGGGGCGCCCCTCACGGCAGGGTTCTTCTCGAAGGACGAGATCCTCTGGGAGGCCTGGTCGAGCGCGCACGGGAGCGCGCTGCTCTGGGCGGTCGGCGTCGCGGGCGCGGGGCTCACGGCCTGCTACATGTTCCGCCAGGTGTTCCTCGTGTTCTTTGGTGAGAGCCGCGTCGATCCGCACGTCGCGGCGCACGTCCATGAGCCGCCGGCGGCGATGACGACGCCGCTCGTGCTGCTCGCGGCGGGATCGATCCTCGTTGGCTTCCTCGGGGTGCCGGAGGGCTTCGGCGGCGCCAACCGTTTCGCTGCGTGGCTCGGACCCGTGTTCACGCCGGGACACGCGCCCGCCGAGCACGTGCACCACGCCGCGAGCATGGAATGGACGCTCGCCGCCGTCGCGGTCGGGGTCGCCGCCCTCGGCGCGTGGGTCGCCTGGCTCGTCTATCGCGAAGGGACCCGGGCCGCGGGTGCGGTCGCGGCCCTCGGCGGCGGCGCGCCATACCGGCTACTCGTCCACACGTACTACGTGGACGAGATCTATTGGGCGACCTTCGGTCGCGGGGTGCTTGCACTTGCACGTGTAGGCGCATGGCTCGACCGCCGCGTCATCGACGGCATCGTCGACGGCAGTACCCAGCTCATCCGCGCGATCGCACGGGTCCAAGGCCGCTTCGACGATCGCGTCGTCGACGCGATCGTCAACGGGCTCGCGAATGCGACCTACGCGCTCGGCGGCGGCCTGCGCCGCCTCCAGACGGGCAGCATCAACACCTACCTCTACGTCGTCGTCGGCACGGTCGCGCTGGTGCTGATCGCGCGCCTCTTCTAGGAGACCGCTCGCGCCATGGATCACGTCCTCAGCTGGATGACGTTTCTCCCCCTGCTCGGCGCGGCGGTGGTGCTGTGTCTCCCGGCCACCAACCACGAGCTGGTGAAGCGGGTGGCGCTCGCGTTCACGCTCCCGACGTTCGGGCTCGGGCTCTGGCTCTTCGACGCGTTCGACCGGAAGGCAACGGCCATGCAGTTCGTCGACCGCGTGCCGTGGATTGCGTCCTACAACATCGAGTACTTCGTCGGCGTCGACGGCATCAGCATCACGATGGTGCTGCTGACGGCGCTCCTTTGCCCGCTCTGTGTGCTCGCGAGCTTCGGCATCGACAAGGGCGTGAAGGGCTACTTCGCGCTCTTCCTCCTGCTCGAGACCGGCATGATGGGGGTCTTCGTCGCCCTCGACTTCTTCCTCTTCTACGTCTTCTGGGAGGTCATGCTGCTGCCGATGTACTTCCTGATCGGCATCTGGGGCGGCGCGCGCCGCGAGTACGCGGCGATCAAGTTCTTCCTGTACACCTTCGCCGGCAGCGTGCTGCTGCTGATCGCGATGCTCGTCTTCTACTTCGGCAGCGCGCCGCACACGTTCGCCATTCCCGAGCTCATGCAGCGCGGACACGTCTTCGACGCGCGGACGCAGCAACTCTTGTGGCTGGCGCTCTTCATCGCGTTCGCGATCAAGATCCCGGTGTTTCCCTTTCACACCTGGCTCCCCGACGCGCACGTCGAGGCGCCGACGGCGATCTCGGTGATCCTCGCCGGCGTGCTGCTCAAGATGGGCACGTACGGCATCCTTCGCATCAATTTCGGCATCCTGCCGGCGGCGACGATGGATCTCGCGTTCTGGGCGCTCGCGGTGCTCGGCACGTTCAACATCGTGTACGGCGCGCTCTGCGCGATGGCGCAGACGGACTTGAAGAAGCTCGTCGCCTACTCGTCGATCAGCCACATGGGCTACGTCATGCTCGGGATGGCCGCGTTCACGCCGCAGGGAATCAACGGCGCCGTGCTGCAGATGTTCAACCACGGCACGATCACCGCGATGCTGTTCCTGCTCGTCGGCGTGATCTACGACCGGGCGCACCATCGCGACATCGACGGATTCGGCGGGCTCGCGGGCGTGATGCCGGTCTACACGAGCGTCACCGCGCTCGCCTTCTTCGCGGCGATGGGCTTGCCCGGGCTCTCGGCGTTCATCTCCGAGGTGCTGGTCCTGCTCGGCGCGTGGCAGCGGTACCCCGTGCTCACCGCCGTGGCTGCGAGCGCGATCGTGCTGACCGCGGGTTACCTCCTCTGGACCCTGCAGCGGGTCTGGCTCGGCACGCTCGACGAGCGCTACGCGAGCCTCGCCGAGATCAACGGGCGCGAGCTCGTCACGCTGGCCCCGCTCGCGGTGATCGTGCTCGTGCTCGGCGTGTACCCGCACGCGGTCCTCGACCTCATCAACGTCTCGCTGCTGCACTTGAACGACCTCGTGCGGGCGGGGGCCGTCACGGGCGTCGCGTCGCGCTGAGCGCCCGATGGACCTCGGCAGCGTCGAGAGCCTCCGGTACAGCGCGCCCGAGCTGATCCTGATCGCGACCGCGATCGTGATCTTCGCGGCGGACCTCGTCGTGCGCGCGAAGGAGTACCTCGGGTCGATCGCGCTGTTCGGTTGTGCCGGGGCACTGATCGCGTCGATCGGGCTCCGCATCCCGTTCAGCGACCGCTGGCTCGTCGCGGGGCTCTTCAGCGGCAACGAGGGCTGGCTCTACTCGCGGATGGTGGTCATCGACGACTTCGCGGTGTTCTTCAAGCTGATCTTCGCGCTTGCCGCCTTCGTCACGATCTGGATGTCGCTCGGCTCGAACGAGGTCCAGGACGCCGACGAGGGGGAGTACTACGGCCTGGTCGTCGCCTCGACCGTCGGCCTCTTCTACATGGCCTCGGCGGCGAATCTCCTGATGGCGTATCTCTCGCTCGAGTTGGTGAGCCTCACGTCGTACGTCCTGACGGGCTACCGGCGCCGCAACCGCCGCTCCGGCGAGGCGGCGCTCAAGTACCTCATCTACGGCGGCGTCGCGTCGGCGGTGATGATCTACGGGATGAGCTGGCTCTACGGTCTCGCCGGCAGCCTCGACTATCTGAAGATCCACGACGCGCTGACCCACGGTGCGCCCGATCCGCTCACCGTCTTCGTGGCCGTGGTGCTCGTGCTCGCCGGGCTCGGGTTCAAGATCGCGGCGGTGCCGTTCCACATGTGGGCGCCGGACGTGTACCAGGGCGCCCCGATCCCGGTGACGGCGTTCCTCTCGGTCGGCTCGAAGGCGGCGGGCTTTGCGCTGCTCCTCCGGCTCTTCTACCCGGGGTTGTCCGAGCCCGCCGAGGGCGGGGCCTGGACGTTTCTCCCGGGCGTCGACTGGCCGACGCTCGTGCTCGCGATCTGCATGGTCACGATGACGCTCGGTAACTTCGCGGCCCTCCAGCAGCAGAACGTGAAGCGTCTCCTCGCGTACTCGAGCATCGCCCACGCCGGCTACCTGCTGATGGGCTTCGTCGTCCTGAACGACGCCGGCCTCCGCGCGATGCTCTTCTACCTGGTCACGTACTACCTGATGAACCTCGGTGCGTTCCTCGTGGTGATGGTGGTCGCGAACTCGACGGGGCGCGAAGATCTCGACGGCTATCGCGGCCTTGCCTGGCGCGGCGGCGCGGTCCCCGCGGTCGCGATGGCGATCTTCCTCTTCTCGCTCGCCGGCATCCCGCCGCTCGCCGGCTTCGTCGGAAAGTTCTACCTGTTTGCCGCCGTGGTCGAGCAGCGCTTCTATGTGCTCGCGCTCGTCGGCTTCGCGAACACGCTCGTCGCCCTCTACTACTACGTGCGCATCGTCCGCACGATGTTCCTCGACGAGCCGCGCGGCGACGAAGGGGTGGTCGTGCTCGACCCCCACAACGCGTTTCTTCTCTACTTCCTCGCGATTCCCACCATCGGGCTCGGCATCTATTGGGCGCCGGTGATCGCGCTCGCGGAGCGCTCGGTCCGCTTCTTCCTCGGCTGAAGACGAGACAGGAAAGGACTGCAGCCCGTCGCGTCGTGGTGGGGGTGGGGCGACGCTCCGCCGGCCAACGTCTCGCACGCCCATCCCGACACCTCC
>JANNPN010000417.1:0-10537 GCA_031400185.1 Polyangiaceae bacterium | reverse complement strand
CTCGCGACCTGGCCGGCGGCGCGCGCGGCCTCGTAGGTGCGCCGCGCCTCCTCACGGCGCTTGATCTCGCCGCGGACGACACGCGTCCCGGTCTTCATGGTCATGCCGTCGACGGCGGCCCGGTCGGAGAGCGGGAACGTGTAGACCGCCTCGACGGGCTCGGTGAAGGGGTTGGTGAACGTCTGCGTCACGACGACGCGGGCGACGAAGCCGGAGATTTCCGCGGCGACGTCGGTGTGCTCGAGAGGACAGGCGCCGAGCACCGTGCCGTCGGCGCGGTGGGCGTGGAGCGTGCCCGCCTCGTCGGGTGGTGGGATCTCCGTCGTCGCCGCGGCGACGCGCGCCGGGTGGGCGGTGAAGCCGAGGAGGAGCGCGAGTGTCATGAGGAAGCGCAGAGTGCGTCCGAAAAACGAGTGGTGCATGGGTGAGTCCGTCCTTTCCCGTGGACCGCGGTGAGCGGCCCACTTTCGAGTTGTCGAGGGGAAGGTCGGTGGGGCGGGGGAAATCGGATCACGAGCCTGCTAACGAGGGAGCGAATGACGGCGGCACGGGAGGACTGGATCGCGATCCTGGACCAGCTCCTCGCCGGCGACCGCCTCGCGTTCGCCAAGGTCAACCGCTTGATCTCCGGCTACTTGGCGCAGCTCCGGGCCTACGATTTCCGCGACGAGTGGGACGACCTGCGGCAGGAGGTGGTCATGTCGCTGGTCGCGAACGCCCGCGCCGGGCGCCTCCGCGATCCCGAGGCGTTCCTCGGGTACGTCCGCATCATCACCCGCAACAAGGTCGTCGACCGGTTGAAAGGGGCGCGCCGGCGGCACGAGCGTGCGACGGTCGCGTGGGACGACGACGCCGCGCGCGGGCTCGGCGCGAGCCTCGACCCGGCGGCGGCCGCGGCGCGCGAGGTGTGGGCAGCGGTGCGCGATCTGCCCGAGGAGCAGCAGGACGTGCTCGACGGCATCTACCGGCAGGGCAAGACCTACGAGGCGGTGAGCGCCGAGACCGGCATTCCGCTCGGCACCATGAAGCGGCGCCTCCGCGACGCGCTCGTGGCGCTCCGGCGCCGATTCGCGGATGATTCGAGCTGACGCGGCGCCGAGCGGAGCGGCAAATGAGCTCGATGCGTGATCCGATGTCGAGGGAATGGACGACCTACCAACCATGACGTGCCGTCGTGCGTTCGACGCCGACCTGATCGCGGTGCTCCGCGGCGAGGGCGACGCGGCCTTCCGTGCGCACTATCCGGGGTGTCCCGAGTGCGCGGCGGAGGTACGGGTCTGGAGCGAGCTCGAGGGTCTGCTGCGCGCCGGCGCACCGCCGCCCGATGCGCACCCCGAGCCCGAGCTGCTGCTGGCGTTCGCCGACGCGCCGGCGACGCTCGACGGCGAGACCCGCGGCACGGTGGAGCGTCATCTCGCCGGTTGCCGGAGCTGCGCCGACGAGGCGAAGGTGCTCGTGCAGTACGAGCCCGGGGTCCTCGCCGGCGCGGCATCGGTCGCCGCGGCTCCGGCCGCCGTGTCGCCGATCCTGGCGTCGGATCGCGCCCTGCCGCGGCCACGCGCGCGCGGCGACGACGCGAGCGCGGGCAGCTGGCTCGGTCGCCTCGTGTGGCAGCCCGCGTTTGCGTACGCGCTCGTCGCCCTGCTGCTCGTGCCGATCGTGACGAGCCAGCTGTCCCACCTCTCCGAGCCGACGAGCATGATGGACGCGCGTCGTGAGCCGGAGGCGCAGGCCGTGGCGCCGGCGCCGCTCGCAGTACCGCCGCCCGCGCCGCCCCCGGTGGTGCCGCCAGCGGCGGCGCCCGCACCGGCAATGCCGCCGCCACGGCAAGCGCCGCCTGCGGGCCGAGCCGAGCAGGATACTGCCGCCCTGCCGCGCGAGCTCATGAAGCGCGACCGGAGCGCCGGTGCGCCCGCTGAAGCCCGTCGCGCCGCGGAAGCGCCCGCGACGAAGGCCCGCAGCGCCGCACCGCCGCCGCCCGCAGAGCCTGCACCGGCGCAAGCGGCTCGCGTCGAGCGCGCCGATGAGCATGCCGCCCGTGCACCGGAGATGCGCGCCCGCGCCGAGGACGCCGCCTCGGCCCGTGCTCCGGGAGCGATCAACGAGGAGGTGGGCCAGCCGATCGGAGGCAGGCGCACGGATCGCCTCGCACGCGTCGGCGGGTCGGATGCCGTACCGGCGGCGCCGGGCGTGCCCGCGACCATCGAGCTCCATCCGAACACGCCGACCGTCTTGGACTTCGCCGTCGCCACGCGTGCGACGGCCCTCCGCATCGCAACGCCGGAGAGCCTCCCGCCCGGTCCGCTCGACGTCGTCGTCCGGGGCCGCGTCGGCCGCGAGCTCCGCACGCGCGTGGCCGACCGCGCGAACGCCATCGTGATGGAGATACCGTCCGAGTGGCTCGCACCGGGCGACTACGTCGTTACGCTGCAGCCGGTTGCCGCGGACGGTGCGGAGGCCGCACCGACGGTCCTCCAATTCACCGTCCGCGCCCCATAAATCTTTGGGTTTCAGGGTTGCCGGTCACGGCCCGCCCGGCTAAACCCTTGGCCCCATGACCGAACAGAAAGCGACCAACATCGTCTGGCATCAAGGCAACGTCACCCGTGGCGACCGCGAGAAGATCAACGGCCACAAGGCATGCACCGTGTGGCTGACCGGCCTCTCGGGCTCCGGAAAGTCGACCATCGCCGTCGACCTCGAGAAGCGCCTCTGGGAGCGCGGCATCCGCGCCTACATCCTCGACGGCGACAACATCCGGCACGGCCTCAACAAGAACCTCGGCTTCTCCCCCGCCGATCGCACCGAGAACATCCGCCGCATCGGCGAGGTGGCAAAGCTCTTCACCGAGGCGGGCGTCGTGGCGCTCACCGCGTTCATCTCGCCCTACCGCGCCGACCGCGACCAGGTCCGCACGATCATGGCGGACGGCGATTTCGTCGAGGTGCACGTCGACTGCCCCGTCGAGGTGTGCGAGCAGCGCGACGTGAAAGGTCTCTACAAGAAGGCGCGCGCCGGCGAGATCAAGGAGTTCACCGGCATCTCGGCGCCCTACGAGGAGCCGACCAAGCCCGAGCTCACCATCAACACCGCCGGGCAGAGCGTCGAGGACAGCGCGAAGCAAATCCTCGCGTACCTCGAGAAGCAGGGCATCATCGCCAAAGCCTGAGGTCGGATGCCGGGAGCTGACGCCAGACGCGGCGACGGCTCCCGGCAACGATCCATGCACGCGGCGCTGGTGGTGGGCGTCGTCCTCGTCGTCTATGCGAACGCGCTCCCGAACGCGTTCCTGTGGGATGACCTCTTCCTGGTGGTCGGGAATCCCGCGATCAAGCGCTGGGATGCGCTCCCCGCGCTCTTCACCTCCGACCTCTTTCCGGGTGCGATCGCGAGCGGGTACTACCGACCGCTCCAGTCGCTGACCTACGCCGTCGACTACGGGCTCTGGGGGCTCGCACCGGCGGGGTTCCATCTCACGAACGTGCTCCTCCACGCCGCGACGGCGGTCGCGCTCGCCGCGGTCGGCGTGCGGGTGCTCGGCTCGGCGCCGGCGGCGCTCGCGGCCGCGCTGCTCTTCGGGGTCCATCCGCTGCACGTCGAAGCCGTGACGTACGTGGCGGGCCGCTCCGATCCGCTGGCGGCGCTCTTCGTGCTGCTCGCGATGCTCGGGTACCTCCGCGGCGACCGTCGCGGCCTCGTGTTGTCGCTCGGCGCGTTCTTCCTGGCGCTGCTCGCGCGCGAGGCGTCGCTCGTGCTGCCGTTCCTCCTCCTCGTCGTCGATCGCGCGGCGCCCGGACGCGCCCGCCGGCCCGTGTCGGCGCTCCTCCCGTACGCGGCCGTCATCGGCGTGTACCTGGCAGCCCGGGCGGCGGCCGTCGGCACCAGCCCGACCCCGGCCGCGACCGCGGCGGTGCCGTTCGGCCTGCGCATGCTGACGATGGCGGAGGTGGTCGTCCGCTACCTCGGGCTCGTCGCCGCGCCGCACGGGCTTCACATGGAGCGCGCCGTAGCGCCGGTGGCGTCGCCGCTCGACCCGACGGCGCTCGCGGCGCTCGGCGTCCTCGGCGCGCTCGTGGTGGTTGCGTGGCGCGCCCGGGCGCGCGCCTGGCCGGTGACGCTCGGGGTCGCCTGGTTCCTCGTGGCGCTCCTGCCGGTCGCAAACGTCGTGCCCCTCGCGACGTTCATGGCCGAGCACTGGCTCTACGTGCCGCTCATGGGGCTGGCGCTCGCGGGAGGGTGGAGCGCGGTTGCGTTGCCGCCCGCGTCGCTCCGGCGTCCGACCCTCGTCGTGCTGGCGCTCGTCATCGCGACCTTGGGGGCGCTCACGATGCGGCGAAACCTCGACTGGCGCGACGGCCGCACGCTCTACGAGAGCATGCTGCCGCTCGCACCCGAGAGCCTCCGGGTGCGCGTGAATCTGGCCCAGGCGTATCACGAGGCCGGCGAGGTCGCGCGCGCGCGTGCCGCCTACGAGGAGGTCGTGCGCCGATGGCCGAACGCGCGCGACACCGCCGATGCGCTGAACAACCTCGGCAACCTCGACCGCGACGCCGGCCGTCTCGCCGAGGCGCTCGCCGCCTACGATCGCGCCCTCGTGCTGCACCCGGCGCACGTCGCGGCGCGGAACGGTCGCGCGCTCGCGCTGCAGGCCCTCGGGCGCGTCGACGAGGCCGAGCGCGAGCTCGAGGCCGCGCTCGCGATCGACCCGGGCTCCGCGACGACGCACAGCAACCTCGGGAACCTCTACTTCCGCCGCGACGACGTCGCGCGGGCTCGCGATGCGTACCTCGCCGCCGTCCGGCTCGACCCCGAGCATGCCGACGCGCACAACAACCTCGGAAGCGCCTACGTCCGCCTCGGCGAGCGCGCGCTCGCCGAGCGCGAGTATCGCGAGGCGCTCCGGCTCGACCCGGGCTCGACCGGCGCCGCGCGGAACCTCGCGATCGTGGCCGGCGCGCCGCCACCCGCGGCGCGACCCGGACCCTGACCCATATCCCGGGTCGCGCCGCGGAGCTCCGCAGACACTCCGCGCTACGGGGACACGGTCACGCGTCCCGGGATGCGGATCCGTCCGAGGCCGGGGAGGCCGGCTGCGGTGTTCACCGAGGACGACGCGACGGGAGCGATGCAGAAGAGCGAGCCCACGGTCGGGAACGCGGTCCCGCCGCACGGCACGTCCGGCGCCCCGACGACGTGCACGGCATCACCCATGGTGCCCTCGTCGATGAAACAGGGGCGCGGGACGGAGATGCAGGTCTGTCCCTGGAGACAGGTGCTGCAGGCGCAGTCGGCGTCGCTGGTGCAGCTCCGGAACGTCTCGATCGAGCACCCCTGCGTGTCCGGTCCTTCGGGGCATACGCCCTCGTTGCCGCCGACGTCCTGACACACCGATCCGTCGATCGGCGTCTCCTCGATGTCGCCACAGCTGTGCGGCTGCGTCTCGGCTCCGAGCCGGCCGCAGCCGCCCGTCGGGCATTGCGAGCTCAGCGTGCAGGGCGCGCCGAAATTCGGCCCCCCGGTACAGCGCCGCCCGCCGCACACGCCGGGATTGCCGCCGCTCGGCGGACAGTCGGAGTTCGCGGAGCATGTCTCGGCGTTCGCGTTGTTGCAGGTATCGCACCGGCAGAATCGCGTCCCGTGCCCGGTGGCGCGGCAGCGCGGGCTGTCGCTCTCGATGGTCCGGCTCTGGGTGCCGGTCGCAAGGTCGAGGTCGATCTCGAGCACGCCGATCTGGGTGCCGGGGAAGGGCGGACAGTCCAGGCTCACGTCGCCGTGATTCGACCCCTGCACCGTGCACGGCTGATGGATGCGCGTGCCGTCCTCGCACCTACCGTCGCGGCAGACCGGACACGGATTGGTGATCGTCGGCCCCGTGTAGACGGCCGACGTCAGCGCGACCTGCGTCGCGGACGAGCCGTCCTCGGCGTTCACCGTGCCGGTCACCGGGCCGGTGATGCGATTCACGACGCAGGTCGGAAAGCCGCCCGCCTGGAGTGCCAGCGGTGGACCGAAGAAGAACACGCACGGCCCGGCGCCGCCGCAGTCGCCGTCGCTCGTGCAGGAGATCCAGGACGCGTCGGCGCACCGGTGGTTGTCGAAGGTGGCGCCGCCGGCGTTGTCCAGCGGCCCGTTCACGGCGCACGTCCCGCACGTCGGGTGTGACGCGCCGGCGCAGCCGCTGACGGCGAGCGTCAGCCGACTATTGGTCGGTACCGCCGCGTCGTGTGAAAGCCCCGTCCATCCGCTGTCGAGGTCGGTCGCCGGCCCGTCAGCCTCGAAGACGAGGGTCGTCGGGCACGGCCCCGACGGAAGCGGCGCGACACACACGGCGCACTCGGACGGATACGCTTGCAGTCCCGGCACCTGGAGGCGATCGACGCAGCTCGTGTCGAATGCGCCGACGCAGTCGGCACAGGCGATCAGGTCGTCGAGATCGCCGATCGGACCAGGCGACACCGTCGGGCACGCTGACGGCGGGGCAGTCGTTCGGGAAGCCGATCGTAGAGGGCGTGAGGTCGTCGGGCGTGCCGCACGCTTGGTCGGCGCCGCCGCAGGCCTTGCAGATGGCCACGCGTTGCTTGCTCGCGGCCCTGGCGATCGCATCCAGATACTTGCCGTCTCCGACCGCGGGCGGCACGCAGTCGTCAGCGTGACGGCCTTTGCGGCGCGCTTCCCAGCACGTTTGGAGCGCTTTGGTGCGCGCAGAGAGAAACGCGCCGGTCGCTCTACCGATCGTCGCCTGACACAGCGCCAGCTGGCCGGTGCTCGGCAGGGCGAGCGCGTCCACGACGAGATCCATCGATTGCTCGACGGCCGCGCTCCCGATGCACGCGAGGCACGTCGCGATATCGCCGCAATGGGTGATGGTGTTCGTGCAATCGCCGTGAACGAGGTTCGGACAGGTGAGGGGCCAGCCGAGCGCCTTCGGGGTGTCCTCCCCGGCGTAGTTCTCGGCGCATATCTGGTCGTCGCCGCCGCATTTGGCGGCGATCGCGGCGCGGAGCTTCGCGGCCCCCTTCGCGATCGCCGTCGACGCTTTGCCGTCCGGGCACGGCCCGGCGATCCTTCCGCGGACGACGGCTTTCCCGCATTTGGCGAGCGCGTTGGCGTTCGCTTTCACGAAGGCGGTGCCGGCGCGGGTGACGGCATTTTGACACTCGATCGGCGTCGCCGCGCTCGGCGCGGCCACGGCCAGGGCGAGGACGATCGACGACGAGACGATACGGTGACGCAAGACGCACGACGGCATGGGCTTCCTCCTCGAAGCGCGACGGTGGGGTGTGACGGCACGCGTCGTCCGGCTCCGTCGCGCGAGCGACGTTCGGCACGCAGGACACCGCGTGAGTCGACGCTACGCCTCGTCGCGCGATCGAGTCAAAAAATCTTCGCCACTTGGGGCGGGGTTTGCGCCCGCGCCGCGGACCGCGTAGCTGCACGAGCAGTGCGAAGCGGGCGGAAGGTCGTCGGAGCGCTGGTCGCGATGGTCGTGCTCGGCGCGTGCCGTCATGCCGCGCCTTCGCCGTCGCAGCCGGTCGCGGTGGGCGTCGCGGCGGCAGCGCGTGCCCGCGCTCCGGTCGGCGTCACCACCCGCGTGTTCGAGGACGACGATCGTGACCGCGAGCTCGCGACCACGATCTGGTATCCGGCCGCGCCCGGCGCGCAGGAGCACGCGATCGAGTGGGACGGCATCTTCATGGGGCAGGGCGCGTGGAACGTGCCCCTCCGGCCGACCCCGCGCCGCTTCCCACTCGTCATGCTCTCGCACGGCAGCGGCGGCGACGGGACCAACCTCGCGTGGCTCGCGGAGGCGCTCGCGTCGCGCGGCTACGTCGCGGTCGCGATGGACCATCCCGGCGACCGCTTCGGCGACACCAGCGTCGAGGGCCGCTTCGCCGCGTGGCGGCGGACGCGCGACGTGAGCGTCGTGCTCGACCGCATGTTCGTCGACGACACGTTCGGCGCCCGCATCGACCGTGCGCGCGTCGGCGCCGCCGGGCACTCGTCCGGCGCGTACACGGTGCTGGCGCTCGCGGGCCTGCGCCTGAAGCCGAGCGCGTATCTGAAATACTGCTCGGCGCGCCAACCCGGACCCGACTGCGCGCTCTTCGTCGACCTGCAACTCGATCGGATCACCGACCTCGCGGAGGCCGGCAAGTCGCGCCGCGACCGCCGCATCCGCGCAGTCCTCGCGCTGGCGCCGGTCCTCGGTCCCGCGGCGGTACCCGCGAGCCTGCGCTCGATGACGGTGCCGGTCACGATCGTCGGCTCCCCCGACGACGAGGTCGTGCCGTTCGACCTGAACGCGCGTCGCTACCAGCGGCTGATCCCGCGCGCGCGCCTCGTCGCGATCCCGGAAGCGGGGCACTTCGTCTTCATGCCGTCGTGCACGTTGCCGGGACGGATCGTCGCGTCGCAGGTGTGCGTCGACCGGAGTGCGGCCGTCGACCGCGCCGCTGTGCACGTGCAGGTGATCGACGTCGCGGCCGCGTTCTTCGGCCGGCGCCTCGCGGGCCCGACCCCGCGTTCGCAGCGGCGAAGTCAGGCAGTTCCCCCGCGCCGATAGACGCGGACTGCTCGCGGCGTCCATCGCCAATGCCGGTGTTCTCAACGTGAGCAACAGCACCATCAGCAAGAACGCGACGACCGGGAGCTCCCCCGGGGAGAGCGAGGGCGGCGGCATCTTCATCAACTTCTCGGGGAGCGCCGCCGTCGGTGCTGCTTCCCTAGAACCGCGAACGCCGCCGCCGTCAGCCGTCCAGCATTGACGGGCCGCCGCGCTCGATCGCCCGCCGATACGCCGGCCGCGCGTGCATCCGCGCGACGTATGCCGCGAGGTTCGGCCGGTCGGCGAGCTGCCCGAGAAGCTTCGCCATCTCCGCGACGAACGTGATCTGCACGTCGGCGCCGGTGAACGCGCTCCCGACGATGAACTCGCGGCCGGCGAGCGACCGCTCGAGGTAGCCGAGGTGGTTCGCGAGCTCGTCGTCGATGCGTTGCTTGAAAGGCGCCGGCACGTCGCCACCCGCGAGCCAGGTGACGTACAGCAGCAGCATGAGCGGCAGCATCGCCGAGCCTTCCGCGTAGTGCAGCCAGTGGACGTACTCGTCGAAGAGCGGCGACGCCGGATCGGGTTGGCCCTGTCCCTTACCGTGGCGGCGCACGACGTAGTCCACGATCGCGCCCGACTCGGCAATCGTCTGCCCGTCGTCGGTGATGACGGGCGACTTCCCGAGCGGGTGCACGGCCTGCAATTCCAGCGGTGCCAGCCGCGTCGTCGCGTCACGTGCGTAGGCTTTGATCTCGTACGGGACGCCGAGCTCCTCCAAGAGCCAGAGGATCCGCTGCGAGCGGGAGTCGTTCAGGTGGTGGACGACGAGCATGCGAGCCTCTTATGCGACGGTGGCGTACGGGGTAAAGCCCTGATCCTTGCTTTGGCGACCGGCTCTTGCGTAGAAGCGTCACCTTGCACCGGGTGCCGCCACACTTGGTCGCGGCGACGCTCGTCGCCTCGACGTTGCTGACGACGCACCTCGCGAACGCGCGGGATCTTCGGCGCGCCCTCGCAGCGAAGATCCCTGGGCAGGAAGCCAGGCTCACGGCGGCGATCGCCCCGCTGGCATCGGCCATCGGTGGTCAGATCGCGAATCAGATTCCGACGCTCGCAACGTCGGCGAGCTTCGCCTACGAGTTCGATCCCGAGACGGACACGTTCAACCGGGTCGCCCTCACCTATGGTCCATTGTTCTCCGAGAGGGCCATCACCATCGGAAGGCGCCGGCTCAACATCAACGCGTCGTACGCCTATCTTCGATTCAAGACATTCAACGGTGACGACCTCGACGACTTGACGTCGCGTTACGAGATCGCATCCGCCGGCGGCAAACGCGAGTTTTTCGGCCTCCGCCGCTCGAGGTTGAGTCCGAACTACCCCAACGAGTCGGGTGCGTGGACGCAGGCGACGTTGGATCTCACGCTCGAGGCTCAACTCGCCGCTTTCAGCGTCACCTACGGACTGCTGAACGATCTCGACATCAACGTCGAGATTCCGGTCATCCGGACCTTCATGCGCCGGGAGATCGCGGAACACACGTTGGATGAACGATACGTCGATGCGTTCGGCGTTGGCGACTCGGCGCCGACCTTCGACGAGACGTTTGCCGACAGAGAGTCCGCCTTGGGCATTGGCGACATCCGGCTGCGTGGAAAGTATCTCGGGCTGAAGGCACCTATCCACGTCGCCGGTCTTTTGGATCTCGCTTTGCCGACGGGTGATCCCGGCAATTTCCACGGCACTGGCCACACGCGGCTCGGAGTGTCGCTCATTTTTTCGGAAGTATTCGCGGGGAGGTTCGAACCGCATCTGCAGGCGGGCGTGGATTTCGACATCGACGACGTCGACAAGAGTCAGGCGCGCTATCTCGTGGGAGTGACTGCGCAGGTGTTCGACATCCTCGCGGTCACGTTCGACTTCATGGGTCGCAGCGAGTTCGCGCCCCTGACGACCATCTCCGACGAGGGTCGGTTGCCGCTCGTCGAG
>JANNPN010000397.1:0-19512 GCA_031400185.1 Polyangiaceae bacterium | reverse complement strand
AGCCTGTACGTCCTGAGCCGAGGGAGGATCCGGTATGAACGATCGACGGTTACTGACGATCTGCGGCGTTCTGTTTTGCCTACTCGCGGTCTCGAACTTCCTGAAGGCATTCGAGCTCGACGTGCATCACGGATTCGTCTTCTTCGGAATGCGCCAGCGCGGCACCTGGAACCTCCTGTTGGCACCGGTCGCTGGCATCTTCCTCGCGGTCTATGGGGCCGGGGTGTTGCGCCTCCGCGCGTACGCGCTTCCGATGGGCCGCATCTACGCCGCGTACGTGGTCGCCAACCTCGTCTTGTTCACCGTGCGCATGTCGGAGGAGGCGCTCGCGAAGCCGATCTTCGGGCTCGTCTACGTCGTCATCGCGGTCGGCGTCTCGAGCGGCTGCGCGTACCTCCTCGCGCGCAACCGCGCGCTGCTCAGCTGACCGCGGGGGCGCGTGGTCGGCGCCAGAGGGCGTAGACCGGCACGCCGGACGCGACGATCAGGCAACCCCGGCCAGGTGAAGCGCGGCTTCACGATCAGGCGGTCGATCATGACCGCCGCCGCGACGGCGACGTAGGCGCAGCGACCATGCGCCGCCCGCTGGTCGCGCCGCTCCCGATGCGGAGGGTCGCGACGACCGTCAGCGCGTAGAAGAGGAGCGCCGCGAAGATCACGTAGTCGAGGAGGTCGCCGTAGGTGCCTGAGAGTGTGAGGGCGCTTACCCACACGCCCTGGAACAGCAGCGCCGCGGCGGGCGCGCCGGTCGGACCGAAGATCACCTCCATGACGGCGCTTCCGATGCGGTCACGGGCGGCGTGCGCGATGCCGCGTGCGAAGGGGTCGGCACTCTGGGGGTCGCCGAGCGCCGGCAGGACGACGAGATACGCGAGGATCGCGGCGAGGTAGAGGACGACGACGAGCACGGTTCCGGCGACGAGCGCGCGGCGAACGGTGCGCTCGGGATCGCGCACCTCCTCGGCGGCGAACGTCACGTTGTTCCAAGCATCCAGATGATCCACGCGAAGCCCGGCCACAACGTTCGCGCCTACGTCGATGCGTTCCGGCTGCGGAATCCGAAATGACGCTCGGGCCGATCGTCTATGGAGTGGGCTCTGCTTCACATGCCTCACGTTGAACAACGTGCTCGTGACGCTCGACGTCCTCGTGCTCCCCGCACGGACTTTGTTCGCCGTCCGGAACGAGGCCGCGCTCGTCGGCATGCTGCTGTTGCTCTACGGCCTCATCTTCGAGGCGGACTGAGGGATGCGAGCGCTCAACGTCACGATGCTCGGCGCGATCGCGATGGCGTGCCTCGTGGCTGCGATGTTCTTCCTGCGGTTCTGGCAGCGCGGCCGAGACCGATTTTTCCTCTTGTTCGCCGCATCGTTCTTCGTCGAGGCCCTGAACCGCACGGCGCTCGCCCTTTCCCCGACCCCGAACGACGGGGCGCCGATCTTCTATTGCGTCCGGCTCCTCTCGTTCGTGCTCATCATCATCGCGATCGCCGACTAGAACCGTCGCTGACCAGCCGGCCGGGGAGAATTGACACCCGGCAGAGGCTCCGCTAGCCGGCGAGCGATGCACCCGTCGTTCTCTCCAGACGAGATGGCGCTCCGCGATCGCGTTCGCGCGTTTCTCGCCGCCGCGCTGCCGCCGCGCGGCCCCTTCCCGGAGGATGGGTGGATCCACGGCTTCGATCCCGCGTTCTCGCGCCGGCTCGGCGCCGCGGGCTTCATCGGGATGACGTGGCCGCGGCCGTACGGCGGCGGCGGGCGCAACTACGTCGAGCGCGCGATCGTCACCGAGGAGCTCCTGCGCGCGGGTGCACCGACGGCCGCGCACTGGGTTGGGGACCGGCAGATCGGGCCCGCGCTCCTCGCGCACGGAACCGAAGAGCAGAAGCGGGAGATCCTGCCGCGGATCGTGCGCGGCGAGCTGGTCTTCTGTCTCGGCATGAGCGAGCCGGGCGCGGGATCGGACCTCGCCGCGCTCACCACCCGGGCGGTCGACGACGGCGACACATTCGTCGTCGACGGCCAGAAGGTCTGGACGAGCTTCGCGCACCACGCGGACTACTGCTACCTCGTCGCGCGCACCGATCCTGACGCGCCCCGGCACCGCGGCATCAGCGAGCTCCTCGTCGACATGCGCCTCCCGGGAATCACCGTCCGGCCGCTCGTCGACATGACCGGCGAACATCACTTCAATGAGGTGTTCTTCGAGCAGGTGCGCGTGCCCAAGCGTTGGATCATCGGCGCGCCCAATCGTGGCTGGTTTCAGATCGCCGCGCAGCTCGACTACGAGCGCGCGGGCATGGAGCGTCTGTTGAGCTACGCGCCGTTGCTCGCGGACCTCGAGGCGCACGTTCGGACGAGCGGGCGAAGCAGCGAGCCGTACGTCCGCCAGCAGCTCGCGCGCTTCCACGGCGAGATCGCCGTCGGTCGCCAGCTGATTTATCGGATCGCGTGGCAGCTTTCCCAGGGCGTGACGCCGACCGCGGATACCGCGCTCGCCAAGCTCTACGGTACCGAGCTCGAGCAGCGCTTGGCGCGATTCGCCGGCGAGATCCTCGGCGCGTACGCGATCCTCACGGCGGGCGCGGACGCTCCGCTCGGCGGACGCGTCGCGCGCGCCATCGTGAACGCGCCCGGTCTCACGATTCGCGGCGGGACGGTCGAGATTCTGCGCACCATCGTCGCGCAGCGCGGACTCGGATTGCCGCGCGAGTGACGTCGGGTCTCTCGCTAACGCGGTTCGTCATCGTCGTCACCGCGATTCGATCGTGATCTCACCCGTCTCGCGCCGTGCCGAACGGTCCATTGGCTTGACACCTAAAATGGATGGCGTTACAAGCCGCACGCTGCAGAAAACCGAGAAAACTTCGGTATTTCCAACCATGCGCCGCACCGCTGCGGACTCGCCGTGCCGGTTGGGGACGAACGCTTAGGGGGAATCGATGGCACTCGACTACGACGTCCCAGAGGACAAACGCACCCTCTACTGGCTAGGCGACAAGCTGATCGAGCATCGCTTCCCGGTGATGGTCGTCGTTTTCTTGAGCACCGCTTTCTTCGCGTACTGCTGCTTTCAGCTGCGCCTCGTCACGAGCTTCGGCGATCTGCTCCCCCAGACGCACGAGTTCGTGAAGGTTCACAACAAGTACGCCGGCACCTTCGGTGGCGCGAACAACATCGTCGCGATGTTGGAGGTCGAGCAGGGAACCATCTTCACGAAGGAGAACCTCACCAAGATCTTCAAGATGACCGAGGGCATGGACACGGTCTACGGTGTGAACCACAACCAGATCGAGTCCATCGGTCACCGCACGGTTCGCCACCTGCGCGTCGCCGCCGGCGGCACGCTCCGTGCCGAGCCGATCATGCTGCGGGCGCCGCAGACCGACAGTGAGGTCGACGAGATCCGCCGCATCGTCCACAACGCGGAGAACGTCTACGGCCTGATCGTCTCGCTCGACGACAAGGCCGCGCTCATTCGCGCGAACTTCATCGAAGGCCGACTCGACTACAAGCGCATCTTCAACGACGTCAACAAGAAGGTCATCGAGCCGTACGAGGACGAGAACAGCAAGATCTACGTCGCCGGCGAGCCGCGGCTGTACGGCTGGGTCTACCGGTACTCGGGGGACGTTTTCTGGATCCTCGTCGTCACGTACTGCATCGAGTGGATCCTGCGCTGGATGTACTTCCACGACTGGCGCGGGTCGCTGCGGCCGACGCTCACCAGCGTGATCGCGGCGTTCTGGGGTCTCGGCTTCGTCTATCTCATCGGTCTCGCCCTCGACCCGCTCATGCTCGTGCTGCCGTTCCTCATCACAGCACGCGCCGTCAGTCATGCGATCCAGATGCACGATCGCTACTATGAGGAGTTCGAGAAATGCGGCTGGAATAAACGACGCGCCATCATCGCGTCGTTCGCCGAGCTTTTCGTGCCGACGTTCTCCGGCGTGGTCACCGACGCGCTCGGCGTCTTGGTCATTCTCCTCGTCCCCGTGATCATGCTCCAGAAGCTCGCGATCACGGCGTCGTGGTGGATCCTCGCCATCACCGTCTCGGAGATGCTCCTCAACCCGATCGTCTACTACTATCTGAAGGCGCCAGAGCCCGAGCTCGTCATGCTGCGCGAGCGCGGGGCGTTCCGCTACTACACGGAGCGCTTCGTCGAGAAGCTGCTCTCGCCGTGGGGCAAGCGCATCACGATCGTCGGGTGGACGGTCGCGATCGTGATCGCCTTCTACACCGCGACAGGTCTCACGATCGGCGACCCGACGGTGGCCTCGCCGCTCGTCTTCGAGGACTCGCCGTACAACGTCTCGCACCGCCACATTCAGGAGCGCTTCGGGGGCATCGAGCCGTTGATCGTGGTCTCCGAGGGCTTCGACAAGGACGCGATGAAGGATCCCCAGGTCCTGCGTACCATGGAGAAGTTCCAGCGCGCGCTCGAGGGTGATCCCGACATCGGCTACAGCTTCTCGCTCGCCGACATTATCCGCGCCGTGAACCGCGTCTTTCACGAGCTCGAGCCGAAGTGGGCCGTCATTCCCGACAGCTGGACCGACATCGGCGGCCTCTTCTTCATCTTCTTCTCGGGCTCGCCGCCAACCGAGACCGCCAAGTACGTGGATCCCAGTTACACCACGGCCCACGTCACTTTCTTCGCGAAGAACCACCAGGGCGACAACATCCGCCGCATCATCCAGCGCTGTCAGAACTTCATCGCCGAGAACCCGATGGACAAGGCGTCTTTCAAGCTCGCCGGCGGTCTGATCGGCGTGCTCGCGGCCGCGAACGAGGAGATTCTCCGCAACGACATCCTGATGAACTTCCTCGGGTTCTTCACGATCTGGGTCATCTTGCTCTTCACGTACCGGTCGTTCGCGTGCGGACTGTATCTGCTGGCGCCCATGATCTGCTCGAACGTCATCTGCAACGCCGTGATGGCGTACCGAAACATGGGCATCAACATTCACACGCTGCCGCTCGTGACGGTCGGCATCGGGTTCGGCGTCGACTACGGCATGTACATGGTGAGCCGCATCATCGAAGAGATCCGCATCCGCAACGACATCGTCGACTCCACCCGCGAGGCGATGGTCACCACCGGGAAGGCGATCACGTTCACGGCCGTCACGATGGTGGTCAGTACCTCCTTCTGGGTGTGGTCGAACATTCGCTTCAACGCCGAGATGGGAATGCTGCTCGCGATCTGGATGGGCATCGGCTACATCGGCGCGCAGACCCTGCTGCCGGTGTTGCTGGTCACGATGAAGCCCGGGTTCATCATGCGCGAAGCCGGCAAGCTTCCGGCGGGCGTCTCGGTGACGCCCACGGCCAAGCGAGCCTAGAGGTCACTCATGGACACCGAACAGTTCGAACTGGGTGTGTGGAGCTCGACGGCCATCGTCGTCGGCTTCAGCTTCCTCGTGATCGCGCTCGATGAGTGGGTCGCCAAGCCGTGGCGGCAGCGCCGCTGGGAGGCGCGTGCCGCCTCGGGCGACAAGGAAGCGCAAGAGTTCCTGAGGATTGCGCGTCAGGCCAAGGTCGTCGAGGACTGAGGGGAGCTCGCCATGACGGCCTTCCGGCTCCTGCGGATCGCCGCCATCGCGGTCGGGTTCTGGTTCGTGTTCGGTCTTTCGCAGCGCATCACAGCCGAGCAGAACGCCGGCAACACGCTTCCGGGCATCGAGTGGGCGATGGGCGCGCTCGCCATCGTGTTCCTCGCGGGTGCGTTCGTGAGTGAGCGCGCGCAGGGACCGGAAGGCAATCCGAGGAAGGACCTGCTGTGGGGTCTCGGAGCCGGCGGCATCGCAATCGCTGCCGGCCGAGTCTTCGGGTGATCGGTCCGTCGCGGTGAAATACTTTCGCGGATCGTTTCTCGTCACGGGGATGGGTCTCGTCGCCGGTGCTGCGCTCGGGTACGAGACGACCGGCACGATCACTGGCACGCTCAGCATCACGTTCATCGTCGCCGTGCTCGCGGTCCTGGAGGTGTCCCTCTCGTTCGACAACGCGGTCGTGAATGCGACCGTGCTGCGCGAAATGGATCCGGTCTGGCGCCGGCGCTTCATCACGTGGGGCATCGCGATCGCGGTTTTCGGGATGCGCATCGTGTTCCCGCTGGTGATCGTCGCGATCATCGCCAAGATCAATCCGTGGGCGGCGTTGGTCCTAGCGGCGACGCAACCGGAAGAGTACTCCCGCATCATCGAGAGCGCGCACGTCACGGTGGCCGCCTTCGGCGGCGCCTTCCTCGTGATGGTCGGATTCAAGCACTTCTTCGATCAGGAGAAGGAGGTCCACTGGATCCCGTTCGTCGAACGGCCGCTCACGTACGTCGGGCGCGTCGAGGCGGTGGGGATCGGCCTCGTGTTGCTCGGGATGTGGACCGTGGGCCTCTGGCTCCCCGAGCACGAGCGCCACGAGTTCCTCGTCGCGGGGATCTTCGGGCTCGTGACGTTCATCGCGGTCGACGGCATTTCCGCACTGCTCGATCCGGTCGACATGGTCGCGGGAGCTGCCACACGCTCGGGAGCGGCGGCGTTTCTCTACCTCGAAGTGTTGGACGCAAGCTTCAGCTTCGACGGTGTCATCGGCGCGTTCGCACTGTCGAACAACCTCTTCATCATCGCGATCGGTCTCGGCATCGGCGCGATGTTCGTGCGCAGTCTCACGATCATGCTGGTCGAGCGCGGCACGCTCACCGAGTACCGCTACCTCGAGCACGGGGCCTTCTACGCGATCATCGCGCTCGGGGTGATCATGTTCGTGAAGACGGTGGCCCATGTGCCCGAAGCGGTGACCGGGTTGATCGGCGCCGCGTTCATAGGCGCCTCGTTCTGGCATTCGCGGCGGTACAACCAACGCGCCACCAATGCGGCCGCGGCGGGACATCGCACCCCTGCAAGCCGATCCGAGCCAGCATCGTGACGGCCACCGCCAGCACCTGAGGCAAATTTCTCAGGATTTCCTTGACTTCCAGCGTCGACTCTTCCATACGCAGCACGAGAGCTCGGTGGCCGAGCTCGGAGCGGCAGTGGGAGGAGCGGACGGGTGGTGGTGGCGATGCCGCACGGTGCGGATGCACCGACTGCGCTTCACCTCGAACGCGGTGACTCGCGCGCGCACTGCGTGCTGCTGAGTCATATGCCACGGTCGCGTTGCTCAGGCGCGACCGTGGCAGAAGCGCGGATTCAGGAGGAGGAGATGGAGCGTCGTGGGAGGAGGAGGTGTCCGCGCTTCAGTGCCATGGGAGCAAGGGCAGTGCCATTCTCGACCCGCTGCGTAAGGGCGAATAGCCCGGCCTATCGAGCACGGGTGCTGCGCTCGGAAACTACCGCAACCGCTGCTGATTCGGACCGAGGAGGCCGTGCGGGAAGCGGGCGGGCGGCACAGGGTCAGTCATAGGGAATGCGGGGGGCGGTGGTTGCTGCAGAATGGCAACCCCGGCAGCGAACAATGCGCTGCTGCAAGGTTGAGTCGATGGGGGAGGGTTGATGGGGGCGATCGCTGGCATCGTGCCGCAAGCGGGTCTTGGACGGGATCAGCTGACGACGGCGATCCGGATCATGCGCGACGCGCTCGGGCGGCGTGCGCCGTTGGAGGGCGGGCTCGCGGTCGCGTACGACGCGTCGATTGCGCTCGCGCATCGCGGCGGCATCGGGCCGGGGGCGGAAGCGACCCTCCAACCTCTCCGCAACGAGCGGGGCACACTCTGGCTCGTCGCCGACGGCGAGCCTGCGAACGCAACCGAGCTGCGACTCGAGCTCGTCGCAGCCGGACACCGGTTCCAGTCGGGATGCGGGAGCGAGGTCATCCTGCACCTCTACGAGCAGGACGGCATTGGTGCCCTCGAACGCCTCGCGGGAAGCTTCGCGTTCGCGCTGTGGGACCGGGAGCAGCATGAGCTGCTGCTCGGCCGCGACCGCTTTGGTGCCAAACCGCTCTACATGAGCGAGCGGGGCGGGGCGTTCGCTTTTGCCTCCGAGGCCCGGGCGCTCCACGGCGACGAGACCATCGACCCGGCGGCGCTACTCGCGCAGCTCGTCTTCGGGTACGTGCCGGAGCCGATCACGGTGGTGCGCGGCGTCACGGCGGTCGCCCCGGGCACGCTGGTGCGGGTGCGGAGGTCGCGGATCCGCGTCGAACGCTTCTGGGAGGAGTCCTCGGCGTGGCCGAGCGGACAGCGTGAGATCGACCGCGCGCGCTTTGGTGGGCTCCTCCGCGACGCAGTCGAGTCGGCGATCGAGGGCGAGGACGACGTCGGCATCGTCGTCGACGGCAGTCCGGCGTCCGCGGCCTTGCTCGCGCTCGTTCGACCGATGCTGGGACGCGGGCTCCGGACGCACGTGTTTCATTTCGGCGCGCGCGCGGATGCGCGGAAGCGTCGCGGGACGCTTGCGAAGCACGACACGGTCGCCGCGCTCGCCGATTGGTTCCGCGGCGAGCATCGCGAGCACGAGGTCGACGCGGCGGCGATACGGAGCGCGTTTGCGACCGCGATGGCTGCGGACCAGCCGTCGACGGGGGCGATGTCGGCGGCACTGGCGTCCGCTGCGATGCGCGCCGTCGGCGAGCGGGTGTGGCTCGCCGGGCTTGCAACGCCGCAATTGCTCGGTGGCGAGACCGCGCGCCTCGTGTCGTGGCTGTGGCGCGCCGGGCGGCACGGGTCGACGAGCGGGCTCACCCGGGTTGCTGCCCGTGTCTGGGCCCGTCACCGGCCGTTCGGGCGCGCGGCGGCACTCGCCGGATACATCGGTCCGAGCGATGCGATCGCCCCGGCGTATCTCGCGAGCCGCGGCACGTTCGGGCCCGAGGGCCTCGCGCGCGTGATCCGCGCCGACGCGCTGGCGCACGCGCGGAGTACCTTCGACGCCGCGGCGCATGTCGACGCGCGCGCGCTCGCTCCGCTCGGGCCGGCATGCGTGCTGCCGGCGGGGTCGGCGCAGGTCGCGATCGAGCGTGCGGTCGCTGCCGTCGAGCTCGCGGGCCCACTCATGTCGGGTGCCCTCCGCGACGCCGAGGCGTCGGCGGTCACCCATGGGCTCGCGCTGCGCGCCCCGTTCCTCGACCACCGGCTCCATGAATGGCTCACGACCGGCGGAGCGGCGCTCGACCGTTCGCCGCTCGTGTCGGTGCTCGAAGGCGTGCTTCCGCAACCGCTCTTCCGGCGGCTCGCGGCGCCGCCGCCTCCGCCCATAGCCGACTGGCTGCGGAACGAGCTCCGGTCGGTCGCGGAGGAACATCTCCTCGCCGAGGATCCCGAAGGGCTCTTCCGTACGGACGCGCTCGCGGGCCTCTGGAAGGCCTTCTGCGCAGGACGGGCGTCGTGGGAGCCGGTCTGGTCGCTCGTCACCGTACGCGCCTGGATGCACGCGGCTCGCGAGCGCACGCGCAGCGAGGGTACCGAGCGCCGCCGCCGCGCGGCGTAGCGAAGCGGAGCGTCCGAAGCGGGTCTCAGGTTCGCTGCGTGGGCTGGTCGGCCGCGGCGGCGATGCGTTCGGCCTCCGCCTTGAACTCGAGCACGGACTGCTTGAGCGCCGTCTGCTCGATCGGGCGGAGGATCAGGCTCGGCACCCAGAAGCCGAGCGAGATGCCCTGCGTGCAGGTCGCCGTCGTGGCGCTCGCACCGTCGGCGTCGAAGACATAGCTGCCCTCGATGTCGGCGAGGTCACCCTCGGTCATCTTCCACGTGAGCCGGTTCGGCGGGTACCAGGTGTACTCGAGGACGTAGCGTACGGTTTTGACCTTCATGTCGACGACGAACTCCACCTGCCGCGCCATACCGTCGGGATGGCGGTCGATGACGCGAATGCTGGCGATCGGCGAGGACCAGGTGGGGTAGGCGTGGAAGTCCGCGATTGCCGCGTAGCAGACCGAGACCGGTGCTTCGATCGGCGCCGTGAAGCTCTGCTGGACCTCGGCCATCGGCGGACCCTACGAATCGAGTCGACGGGCGTCAAGCTTCGCGCGCCGGGCACCGTCGATTTGCCGCCTCGCGCGGCTGCGACTATCGTCGTCGACTCGTGACCGACGACACGTCTCAGCCGACCGCGCCCCGAGCGCCGCGAGGACGCCGGCGACGGTCGCGCGTCGTGGCGCTCACCGGCGTGCACGGCGTCGCCGGTGCAGCGCTCGTGCGGCGGCTCGAGGCCGACGAGCGGACGCGGCGTCTCGTATTGCTCGACCGCCGCGCGCCGGCGCTGCCGCTCCGCGACACGGTCTTCCACGGCATCGACCTGACCGCGACGCTCGCCGACGTGGCGCTCGCGGAGATCCTCGTCCGCGAGCGCGTCGACACGGTGATCCACGCGGCGTTCCACGATCGGCCGACCCGCGACGTCGAGGCCGCGCACGAGCTCGAGGTGCTCGGGACGCGCGCGCTCTTCCGTGCCGTCGCCGATGACGTACGGCGTGGCGGGACCATCGCGAACGTCGTCGTGCTCGGCACGACGATGAGCTACGGCGCCGCGCCGGAAAACCCCCAGTACCTCGGCGAGCACGACCCGCTCGCGGGTGGCAACGGCTACCCCTTCGTCGCGGACAAGGTGGCGGTGGAGCGGGAGGCTGCCGCGCTGCGGGCGAATACGGGCCTCGCGGTCGCCATGCTGCGGCTCGCGCCGACGTTGGGCGATGGGCGGACGCTGCTCGCGCGCCTCCTCGCCTCGAGCGTGGTGCCTGCGGTGCTCGGCACCGATCCGTTGATGCAGGTCCTCGACGTCGACGACCTGGTGGAGGCAGTGCGCACGGCCGCCCACGGCCGCGCGGACGGCGTGTTCAACGTGGCGGCCGACGGCGTGCTGCCGCTCTCGACGACGATCAAGCTGAGCGGGCGGATGCGCGCGGCGTTCCTGGAGCCCGTGCTGCGAGTCGGGTTGCAGAGCTTGTGGATCGTCGGTGCGGGGCTCGTCCCCGCGGCGCACGCGTCGTATCTGCGGGAGACGTTCGTCGCCGACACGGCACGCATGGCCGACGTTCTCGGCTGGCGAAGCCGCTATGCGATCGGCGACACGATCGCCCGCCACGCCGGCCTCCGCCGCGGCGGCTTCCGGCGCGCGGCCTGACTCCGCAGACGGCGTGCACGGACCACGAATTGCGCTGTCGCGCCGGGGATCGCGTGCTATAGTTCGCCGAATCCGAAGAGGACGGTGACCCCATGGCCGAAACTTCCCGACGAACCCGTGTACGGACGATCGAGTGGACGCGCGGCCGCGTCGTCATGATCGACCAACGCCTGTTGCCCGTGCGCGAGGTCTATCGCGTCTACAGCAACTACCGTGAGGTCGCGCGCGCGATCAAAGACATGGTGATCCGCGGCGCACCCGCGATCGGCGTCGCCGCCGCCATGGGCATCGCCCTCGGCGTCCGCACCTTGAAACGCGAGGAGCTGCGCCGCGAGTTCGACAAGATTTGCCGGACGTTTGCGGCGACCCGGCCGACTGCGGTGAACCTCTTCTGGGCGATCGAGCGCATGCGCCGCGTGTACGCGCAGAACGACACCCGCGACGTCGAGACGCTCCGGCTCATGCTCGAGCGCGAGGCTCGCATCATCCACGCGGAGGACATCGCCGCGAACCGCGCCCTCGGCGCGCACGGCGCGGCGCTCATCGAGGACGGGTCGACCATTCTTACGCACTGCAATGCCGGCGCGCTCGCGACCGCGGGCTACGGCACGGCGCTCGGCGTCATGCGAGCCGCCGTGGAGGCGAACAAGCGGATCAGCGTCTATTGCACCGAGACCCGCCCGTACCTGCAGGGCGCCCGCCTGACGGCCTGGGAGCTCAAGAAGGAGCACATCCCGGCGACGCTTCTCACCGACAGCATGGTCGGCCACATGATGAAAGAGGGGCTGATCGACTGCGTCATCGTCGGCACCGACCGCACCGCCGCCAACGGCGACGTTGCGAACAAGATTGGGACCTACACGGTCGCCGTGCTGGCGCACCGCCACGGCATCCCGTTCTACGTGGCCGCGCCGACGTCCTCGATCGACCTGCATTGTCCGCGTGGCGAGAAGATCCCGATCGAGGAGCGCGGCAGCCGCGAGGTGACGCACATCTTCGACCGCCAGATCGCGCCGTCCGGCATCAAAGTCGCGAACCCGGCATTCGACGTCACCCCGCACGACCTCGTGACCGCCATCATCACCGAGCGCGGCATTGCGCGGCCGCCCTACAACAAGAGTCTTCAGCGGATCGTGAAGGGCGAGACGGCGAAAGGCGACGCGCCGCCGCGCTCGCGATCGACGGGAAAGCGGCAGAGCAAGAAGGCCTGAGTCAGTCGGCGCGTAGCGCGGCATCGAGCCGCGCGTGCGCCGCACAGCCGATCACCGCGAGGCGCTCGCGGCGCGCGTGGCGGCGCCGCCACTGCAGGAGCCTCGTGACGCGCCGGTAGGCGTCGCGGATGCGGGTCTCCTCCAACCGCCCGCTCGCGACCGCGTGCTCCACGGCGTCGACCGATGCGCGGAGCCAGTCCTGCCGGTGACAGATGAGGAGGAGGTCGCAGCCCGCCGCGAGGGCGAGCACGGCAGCCTCGCCCGCGCTCCAGCGATCGGCGATGGCTTTCATCTCGAGATCGTCGCTGGCGACGACCCCGCGAAAGCCGAGCCGCTCTCGCAGCAGCGTGGTCACGATCGCCGGAGAGAGCGTCGCGGGGAGCGTCGCATCGAGCGCCGGGTAGTGGACGTGCGCGGTCATCAGCATCGGCACGCGCGCCGCGACGGCACGTGCAAACGGCCGAAGCTCGGTCGCGCGGAGCGAGCGGCGATCGCGATCGACGACCGGCAAGTCGAGATGCGAGTCGGTCGCGGTGTCGCCGTGCCCCGGGAAGTGCTTGCCGCACGTGAGGAGCCCGACTGCGCGGGTCGCGCGAAAGGCGGCGAGCGCAGCCGCCGCTGCCGTTTCCGGGTCCGTCCCGAAGGCGCGGTCGCCGATGACCGGGTTCGTCGGGTTGCTCGCGACGTCGAGCACGGGCGCGAACGTGAGATCGATCTCGAGCGCGGCGAGCTCGCGCGCCATCGCGGTCGCGACGGCGCGGACCGCGCCGACCCCGTGCTGCGCGACCGTCGCCGCCGGAGGGAAATGCGTGAACGGCGGGGCCAGGCGGTGCACCCGTCCGCCCTCGTGGTCGATCGCGACCAGCGGCGGATCAGCCGGGTCGAGGCCGTGGAGATCGCGGACGAGCGCACGCATCGTCGTGGGGTCGCCGGCGTTGGCGCGAAAGAGCGTGACGCCCGCGAACGGGACGTCGGCGTAGAGCCGGCGCGTGTCCGCGTCGAGGCTTGGACCTGGAAGGCCGCCGAGGAAAAGCCGCGCGACGACGCGCCGGAGCGATGGCACGCGGAGCCCTTAGCAGCGCTGCGCGGATCGACAAAGCGGCGGCAGTTTTCCCGCGGCAATTTTCTCGACACGGCTCGACGACGCGTGCTACCGACCCGCCTGACGTGGTGGAGAATCGCTACATCGTCGTCGAGGGGCCGATCGGGGTCGGGAAGACCAGCCTCGCCCGCCGCCTGGCCGACGCATTCCGCTGCGAGCTCGTCGAGGAGCTCCCCGACGCCAACCCCTTCCTCGAGCAGTTCTACGCCGACCCCGGACGGTCGGGCCTCGCGACCCAGCTCGCATTTTTGCTCAGTCGCTACCGCCAGCAGCGGGCGCTCGCCCCCGGGCGGGACGGCCGCGGGCTCGTCGCCGATTACCTCTTCGCCAAAGACCGCATCTTCGCCGAGATGAATCTCGAGGGCCCCGAGCTCGACCTCTATAGAGAGGTCTCGAGCCTCATGGCCGATCCGATCCCGACCCCCGACTTGGTCATTTACTTAGAAGCGCGACCTGAGGTATTGAGGCGTCGACTCCGCAAGCGCAACCGAGAGTTCGAGCGCCGCATCAGAGAGGCGTATCTCGAAGAGCTGATCGAAGCGTACCGACGTTTTTTCCACGACTACTCCGCAGCACCGGTTCTGATCGTCGATTGCTCCGCAATCGATTTCGTCGAGCAGGGAAGTGATCTCGAGGATCTGATCCGCGAGATACGCAGCGCCAGAAGAGGATTGCAGCAGTACGTACCGCTTGGATCTCAGTAGCTACCGGTAGGTAGCAAACGACAACGAGACCGAGACGGAATGCAGCGCGCGCCGGACCAAGCGCGTTTCACCTGAAGCAAGGTCGACGAGACATCGCGGCCATTGCGGACCCAGGCGAAACGTAGGCGGGGACTCCGCCGGCCCACGAAGCCTTCCGAGATCGGTCGGGAGGCTTTTTTTATGGAGCGGAAAGTGACGGTGCCCGACCTCCAGCGCATGAAGGAGGCGGGAACGAAGATCACGGCGCTCACGGCCTACGATTTCCCGTTCGCGCAGATCGTCGACCAGGCCGGGATCGACGTGATCCTGGTCGGTGACACCCTGGGCATGGTGGTGCAGGGCCTCGACACGACCCTGCCGGTGACGCTCGACGAGGTCATCTACCACTGTCGTATGGTCGCGCGCGGGCGGAAGCGGTCGCTGCTCGTCGGCGACATGCCGTTCCTCTCGTACCAGGTGAGCCGCGAGGATGCGCTCCGGAGCGCCGGGCGGCTCATCAAGGAAGGCGCCTGCGAGGCCGTGAAGCTCGAAGGCGGCATTCCGATGGCCGACACGATCCGGGCCCTCACGTCGGTCGACATCCCGGTGATGGCCCACATCGGGCTCACGCCGCAGTCGGTGCACCGGATGGGCGGCCACAAGGTCCAGGGCCGGCGGCGCGGCCGTGGGCCGGGCCAGCGCGAGCGCGTGCTCGCCGACGCCATGGCCGTCGAGGAGGCAGGTGCGTTCGCGGTCGTCCTCGAGGGGATCCCGCTCGACCTCGCCGAGGAGATCACCCTTCGCCTCACGATCCCGACGATCGGGATCGGCGCCGGCGTGCACTGCGACGGCCAGATCCTCGTGCTCCACGACGTGCTCGGGCTCTTCGACCGGTTCACGCCGAAGTTCGTAAAGCGCTACGCCGAGCTCGGCCGCGCCGCGACCGACGCGATCGCCGAGTACGTCCGCGAGGTCCAGACCGGCGCGTTCCCCGACGACGCGCACTCCTTCTTGCTGCGCGCCGAAGGCTCCGACACGAGCGGCGACAGCGCCCGCCCGGCACGCCGGAAGCGCGCGGTCGGCTAGGCGGCACGAGACCCACCCAGGGCAACGACGGCGTGCGGGCGATCGAGCAAGTCAACGCGATGCAGGCGTGGAGCCGCGAGGTGCGCGGCCGCGACGGCCTGAAGGTCGCGCTCGTGCCCACGATGGGCGCCCTCCACGAGGGGCACCTCTCGCTGATCGCGCTCGCGCGCCGTCACGCCGACCGGGTCGTCGCGTCGGTCTTCGTGAACCCCGTGCAGTTCGATCGCGCCGACGACTTCGCCCGCTACCCGCGCGACCGTGAGCGTGACGGGGCCATGCTCGCGGGCGCCGGCGCCGACGTGTTGTTTGCGCCCGACGTCAGCGAGATCTACCCGCCCGGCTCGCAGACGTTCGTCACCGTCGATCAGATGTCCCAGCCGCTCTGCGGCGCGCACCGTCCGGGGCACTTTCGCGGGGTCGCGACCGTGGTCTGCAAGCTGCTGACGATCGTACAGCCCGACGTCGCCGTCTTCGGCGAGAAGGACTTCCAGCAACTGGCGCTCATCCGCCGTATGGTCCAGGACCTGTTTCTCGCCGTCGACATCATCGGCGCCCCGATCGTGCGCGAGACTGACGGGCTCGCGATGAGCTCGCGCAACCGCCACCTCGACGCGGAAGAGCGGGTCGCAGCGCTCTGTCTCACGCGCGCGCTCGACGCTGCCGGGGCGTGCGTCGCCGCCGGGGAGCGGAGCGCTGCGGCGCTGCTCGACGCGACCAACGCCGTGATCGCGCGCGAGCCCCGCGCCCGCATCGACTACGTGTCCATCGTCGACCCGGACACGCTCGGCGCCGTCACGACCGTCGACGAGCGCGCGCTGCTCGCGCTCGCCGTTTGGATCGGTTCCACCCGTCTCATCGACAATCGTCTGCTCGCCGTACCAGCCATGAAGTCCGAGAGGAGAAGCGCATGACCCGTACCATGATGAAGTCGAAGATCCATCGTTGCACCGTCACCGATGCGGATCTCACGTACGAGGGGAGCATCACCGTCGACTCCCTACTCATGGAGGCGGCCGACTTCTTGCCGCACGAGCAGGTCCACGTGTGGAACGTCAACAACGGCGAGCGATTTCAGACCTACGTGATCCCTGGGCCGCCGAGCTCCGGCACGATCTGCGTGAACGGCTCGGCGGCGCGGAAGGTTCAGCGCGGGGACCTGCTGATCATCGCGACGTTCGCGGGCATGAACGAGGAAGAGGCGCGCAACCTCGTGCCGAGCGTCGTGTACGTCGACGCGGATAACAAGATGTGCCGCGGGGAAAACCCCCACGGGGCGCTGTCAGTCGTTCGATAGTCACGCTTCGCAGTTCCCGATAAACACTCGGTCCCATGGCCGAGTCGTCCCAGCCCATCATGATCGTGAACCGGAAGGCCCGGCACGATTACTTCATCGAGGAGACCGTCGAGGCGGGCCTCGTGCTGACCGGCAGCGAGGTCAAATCGATCCGGAATGGGCGCGCCAACCTGGTCGACAGCTTCGCCCGCATCAGCCGCGGCGAGGCGTTCATCTCGAACGTCCACATCAGCCAGTACGACCCGGCGCACCGGCAGAATCACGAGCCGACCCGCAGCCGGAAGCTGCTGCTCCACCGCGGCGAGATCGATCGCCTCGAGGGCAAGCTCAAGCAGCAAGGCTTGACCCTCATCCCGCTCCGGATCTACTTCAACGCGCGCGGGCGGGCGAAGATCGAGCTCGGGCTCGGCCGCGGCAAGAAGCTGCACGACAAGCGGCAGTCGATCAAGGAGCGTGAGGCAAAGCGCGAGACGGCGCGCGCGATGCGGTCCGACCGCAAGCGCTGAGCCGGGACGGGAAGGGGGTTGCGATGGCGAAGCATCCGGTGGTGTTCCTCGTCGACGTCGACAATACGCTGCTCGACAACGACCGCGTCGTCGCTGACCTGATGCGCTACCTCGAGCGCGAGGTCGGGCACGAGCGCCAGCAGCGCTACTGGGCGATCTTCGAGGAGCTCCGGACGGAGCTCGGATACGCGGACTACCTGGGCGCGCTCCAGCGCTACCGGGTCGAGCATCCGCGCGATCCCCATCTCCTCACGGTCTCGTACTTCCTGATCAACTACCCGTTCGCGAATCGGCTCTTCCCGAACTCGCTCGACGTGATCGAGCACCTGCGCGCGTGGGGCCCGACCGTCATCCTCTCCGACGGCGACGTCGTCTTCCAGCCGCGCAAGGTCGAGCGCTCCGGGCTCTTCGAGGCCGTCGAGCGGAACGTCCTCATCTACATCCACAAGGAGGTCGAGCTCGACGACGTCGAGCGTCGCTACCCGGCCGAGCGCTATGTGCTCGTCGACGACAAGCTCCGCATCCTGACCGCCGTGAAGAAGGTGTGGGGCAGCCGCGTCACGACCGTCTTCCCGCGCCAGGGCCACTATGCGACCGACCCCAAGGCCACCGAGGGATACCCGCCGGCCGACGTCACCGTCGAGCGCATCGGCGAGCTCCTCCAGCACGACCTCGCCGGACTGATCGCAGCCGCACGCTGAGCCGTTCCCGGGTTGCGGGCCGCGGACCCCGGCCTTATAGTCGACCAAGCTCAGTCGACGCATTGCCATGGGGGCGATCGGCTTCGACGGAGGCTGTGAAGCCAGAGTCGCATGCCGGGGATTCCGCAGGCCCCGTCAACAAAAGCGGACTGCTTAAACGCAGACAATAACTACGCACTCGCAGCTTAATGCTGTGACGTCCTACCGCGCTGCGCCCGTAGGCGCGGCTAGGGCGACTCACTTCGGGCTAGGCTGCTGACGACGTCGGTAATGCAGTAGCCGAAATTTGAACCGAATGGGGCCGAGGATCCTGCTCATGGGAGCCGAACGCCCGACACCAATACATGAGCTACGCATGTAGTGACTTTGTGTGGATCACCTTCGGACGGGGGTTCAATTCCCCCCGCCTCCACTTTCATGACTTCCTAGGGGAACCGAAGAAGTCCAGCAACAGACTGTCAAAGCTGCTGTTTTTGGTATATATCGTCCGGCATGTTCCGATGCCGTCCAGTGAGAGCTGCCCCCTGGATGGGGGCACTTTTGGGGGCAACACCTGGTTGCGAAAAGGGAGTTGCCCCCAAATGTCGTTGACCGATACTGCAATTCGCTCTGCGAAGGCGCAGACCAAGGCCGTCAGGCTATTTGATGGCGGCGGCCTCTATCTGGAAGTGAGCCCGGCCGGCGGCAAGTGGTGGCGCTGGAAGTATCGGTACGGGGGCAAGGAAAAGCGCCTCTCGCTCGGCGTCTATCCCGATGTGAGCCTCAAGTCGGCCCGCGCGAAGCGTGACAGCGCTCGACAGCAACTCGCGGACGGCGTCGATCCAGGACAGGCCCGCAAGGCGGGGAAGCTCGCGCAGGCGGGCGCCGAGTCCTTTGAGGCCATCGCGCGCGAGTGGCACGCGAAGTTCTCGCCGAGATGGGCGGCGAGTCACGGAGACCGCCTCCTGCGCCGCCTGGAAAAGGACCTTTTTCCCTGGCTCGGCCGGCGGCCCATCGCCGAAATCAAAGCGCCCGAACTCCTGGCGGTGCTGCGCCGAATCGAAAGCCGAGGTGCGCTAGAGACGGCGCATCGAGCGAAGCAGAACTGCGGTCAGGTCTTCTGCTATGCCGTGGCGACTGGCCGAGCGGAACGCGACCCCACGGGCGATCTTCGCGGTGCCCTTCCTCCACCGAAGGAGAAGCACCACGCCTCCATCACCGATCCGAAGCGCATCGGCGCACTGCTCAGGGCCATAGATGGTTACGAAGGCTTCTTCGCTACGAAATGCGCGCTGCGGCTCGCGCCGCTCGTCTTCGTCCGGCCCGGTGAATTGCGGAAGGCACAGTGGCAGGAGATCGACCTCGACGCAGCGGAATGGCGCATCCCCGCCGAGCGCATGAAGATGCGGGAGCAGCACATCGTTCCGCTGTCTCGCCAAGCCATCGCGATACTGCGTGAGCTTGAGCCGCTGACGAACCGACGGATCACATCAAAGCCGGACGTGTCGCCCTACGTCTTTCCAGGGGCGCGAACTCGCCAACGGCCCATGAGTGAAAACGCGATTCTGGCAGCGTTACGGCGCATGGGCTACCCGAAGGAGGAGATGACCGGCCACGGTTTCCGCAGCATGGCGTCCACCCTGCTGCACGAGAAAGGCTGGAACCATCAAGCCATCGAAAGACAACTTGCACACGCAGAGCGCAGCGCTGTCAGCGCAGCCTACAACTTCGCGGAACACTTGCCGGAGCGGCGCAAGATGATGCAAGCATGGGCGGACTATCTCGATGCGCTTAGAGCCGACGTGGTAGTGATCCCGCTCTTCAAGAAGGCGGAAGTGCTCTCCACGAGCACGCATTTCATGCTGCGCTCCTACAAAGAGGGCGGCTT
>JANNPN010000362.1:0-13597 GCA_031400185.1 Polyangiaceae bacterium | reverse complement strand
CTCGCGATCGACGCCGCCGATCGCGCGATCCAGACCCATGGGGGCTCGGGTTTCGACGAGGACGTCGGCGTCATCGGCTACTGGGAGCGCACGCGGCTCATGCGGACGGCGCCGATCTCGAAGGAGATGATCTTGAACTTCGTCGGCGAGCACGTGCTGGGGCTGCCGAGGTCGTACTAAGGCTCACGTCTTGCGATCGCGCGGGGGGTCGCTGCCGCGGGCGGCGTGGGGAGTCGGCTCGCGGGCCAACGTCTCGCACACCCATCCCGACACCTCCAGATTTCGCAGGGCAAGCTGTGCTCGCCAAAGGCCCGCGAGCCGCCTCCCCACGCCGCCCCAGCACCGGCCGCTGCGCGCGGCGCACGCGAGGCGCCGACGGAGGCGTGCCTTCGACTCTTCCTCAGTCGCCATCCAGCACTGCTGCGGGTAGTGCCTCTGTTTGGATTCGCGCTGCGGCGGGGCGGGTGGGGCTCGGCGAGCCGCCCGAGTCGACTCGGGCGGCTCGCTTCGCTGGCGGGCTACGCTACGGGAGACACCCGGTGCATGCGGCGCAGACCTGGAGGGCGCCGCAGCCGACAGCCGGCAGCTCGCAGACCTCCGTGCCCTCGATGACGCCGTCGCCGCAGACCGGCGGAGGACACGTGCAGAGTGCCGCCTGACACTCACCCGGACACGCGGCGTCGTCGGCCGGCGTGCTCGGCGGCGCCCCCGGATCGCATTGCTCCGACGCCGCCTTGAACCCGTCGCCGCAGATCGCCGGCGTGCACGTGCACTCGTTCGGCATGCCCGGCGCGACGCATGAGCCCGCCGGCGGATTGCATGCGGCGTTCGCCGTGCCGTCGCACTGCTCGCCGAAGTCGACGGTGTCGTTGCCGCAGACGACGTTGCAGACGCACGCCGCGTCGTTGCAGGCGCCGGGACAGTTGAGGTCTGCCGTCCCGTCGCACTCCTCGCTCGCCTGGTTCAGCTGGTCGTCGCCGCAGTACGCCGCGGAGACGCTCTGCGGGTAGCGGATCGCGCCCGGACCCGGGAGGCCCGCCGTATTGTTGACGGCCGGGCTCGAGGTGGCGGGAATCGGGAACGTCGACGCGAGCGTGAGGGTCGCCGTGCCCGGCACGCCGGTCCGCACGATCGGGTCGATGAAGCAGCGCCGCACCTCGGTCACGCACGGGCCCGTGCCGATGCAATCGGAGTCCTGCGTGCAGGTGATCTGATGCGCTTGGGCGCAGGTCTTGTCGACGGGCCCGAGGACGCAGCGCGCTTCGTTCGCGCCCGCCGCGCCGGGGTCGAGCGTGTCATCGTGCCGGCAGAGCGGCTGGCACGGGTGCGGCCCGATGCCGCCGGGGCAGTCGCCGTCGACGGTGCAATCCTGGCCGTCGTTGGCGCCGCCGTTGCAGCCCTTCAGGCAGGCGCTCGGCTGCGACTCGCCGGCGATCCAGCAGCCGTATTGCGTGTAGCCGCTGCCGGTGCACGGCGTGTTCGACGGGAACGTGCTGGTCGCGGTCGTCGCGGGCGCGAACGCGATGTTCAAGCCGCCGCCCGAGACGTTCGGTCCCGTCGGCTGACAGTCGTTGGAGGTCGGACCGAACGGGCCAATGCCGCCGACGGTGCAGTTCTGGAGCGGGTTGCTGCTGCACGTGCCGGTGTCGCCGCACTGGCAGGGCGGGCTCGCGCAGTCGCAGGTCGGACACGGCACGTTGGAGTCGGTCGCCAGCGTCACGATCGAGTTCAGCGGCACCGTGAGCGACGCCGCGCCCGTCACCAGGTTGTAGCTGCCGGTCACGTCGCCGGAGAACCGGTTGAGGATACAGACCGGGACGCCGCCCGACGAAAGCGGCAGCGGCGAGCCGTACGGCGTGATGACGCACGACCCGTTGCCGACGCACTGGGTATTGTCCGTACAGCTGATCGCCGGGTTGCCGGAGCAGAACGACCCGACGTTCGCGAAGAACGTGCAGTCGTTGTCGCCGAGCGCCGGGTTGCAACCGCCGAGGTCGCCGGCGATCTCGGCGCAGGTCTGGATCGAGAAGTTGTGCGACGACCCGCTCCAGCCGGTGTCGAGGTCGGCGCCGGGAAGCGTCGACAGCGTCAGCGAGCCGATCTTCGGACAGGTGCAATCGCCGCCGCACTCCCCGGGACAGGCGCTCGCGTCGGAGCCGTCGCAGCTCTCGGCCCCTTCCCGGATGTCGTTGCCGCAGAAGTCGGCGCAGGTGCAGTCGAGCTCGCAGGTGCCGGTGCCCGGGGGCAGGCCGCACGCGCCGTGATCGGTGCCGTCGCACTCCTCCGCCGGCGGGTGCTGCACGTTGTCGCCGCAGAACGGATTGCAGGTGCAATCCGGCTTGCAGGTGCTGCCGTTGCACGCGTGCGCATCGCCGCCGTCGCATTGCTCGGCGCCGGCCCGGATGCCGTTGCCGCACGTCGGGAGCGTGCAGTTGTTGTCGCACGCGTCGCCGTTGGTCTGGTTGCCGTCGTCACACGCCTCGCTCGGCTGGTTCACGTCGCCGTCGCCACAGAAGGCCGCGCAGGTGCAGCCGCCCTGGCAGAGACCCGGGCACGCGTTGTCATCCGCACCGTCGCATTCCTCGCTCGGCTGGTTCACCTCGCCGTCGCCGCAGGTCGCCGCGGCCGGGCACTGGCAGTCGAGCCCGCACGCGCCGGGACATGCCACGTCGTTGCCGCCGTCGCAGGTCTCACCGGTGTCGATGGCGCCGTTGCCGCAGAGCGGACCGATGCGGAAGGTCCGCGTCGGCTGGCGCACCGCGCCCGGGCCCGGCAAACCGGCCACGCTGTTGATCGACGCGCCCCGCGTCGGCGGGAGGCAGAAGGTCGCCACGATGACCGAGTCACGCGTGCCGGGCGTGCCCGTCCGGACGATCGGGTCGAGGAAACACTGGCGCGGGGCCGCCTGACAGGTCTGATCCGGCACGCAGCCGCTGCAATTGCCGGCCGGCGGCGGGTTGCAATCGGCGTCGTCCACGCAGCCCCGGAACGGCTCGAGGCTGCAGTTGGCGTCGACCGGACCGTCCGGACACACGCCCTCGGTCGGACCGCTCGGATCGCTCGGATTCGACTCGCACGGGTTCCCCGTGCACGCGCTCCGCGCGGTCGGCGTGCCGGGCACCGCGCACGAGCTGCTGGGACACTCGCTGGTGGCTCCGGCCGGGCCGCAGGGCGCGCCGGCATTCGGTCCGCCGAGACAACGCCGGCCGCCACACGGGAGATTGCCGGGGCAATCGGCGTTCGTGTTGCACGGCTCGCTTGCGGCCGTCGGACACGTGTTGCAGTAGCAGTTGCCGCCGCCGCCGCCCGTACACGGACGCGCGGTGCCGAGACTCGTGGTGCCGGTCGTCGCAGGCTTGAAGTTGACGCGTAGGTCGCCGATGTTCGCCGCGGTCGCGGGCGGGCAATCGAGGCTGGTGGTCCCGAAGTACACGTTCACGCCCGCGGTGTCGCACGACTGCCCGTGCTTCGGTCCGCCGTTGCAGGTTCCCTGCGCGAGGCCGTCACGCGCGGTGACGTCGTTGTCGCACTTTGGACATGGGTTCGTCGCGCCAAGGCCATTGAAGACCGAAGACAGGAGCTGCACCTGCGACGCGCCTTCGCCGGCATGGGTTCCGGCGTTGGCGACGTTCAGCGTGCCGGCGAACGTCCCCGAGAAGCGATTGACGACGCACACCGGGACGGCCCCCGACGAGAGCGGCAACGGCGGCCCGTAGAAGCACTGGCAGATCTGCCCGCCGCCGCACGCCGGCGCCTCGGGGTCGCAGCTCGTGAGCGTGCTCGCGTCCGGGGTCGTCGCGTTGTAGCAGCGGCAGGTGTTCGCCGGGCCCTGGTACTCGATCGGTCCGTTGACGTTGCACTGTCCGCACGTCGGCGAGCTCAGGTTCGTGTCACAGCTCGAGAGACGCGCGCTGGTCGTCGGCGCGTCGTCGACGCCGGGGAGGTCGTGCGAGACGCCGGTCCAGCCGGTGTCGAGATCGACGCCGGGACGCGCCGCGAGCGCGATCGTGACCGGCATCGGGTTCGGGAGCGCGCAGGCCTCGCCGCAGAAGCAGTCGGGCGTGCATTCCCCGGGACACGACGCATCGTCGCTGCCGTCGCACTCTTCGCCGGGATCGACGGTGCTGTTGCCGCAGTTGCTCGGCGTCGCCGTCGGCGTCGGGGTCGGCGTGCCGCCGCCGCTGCACTCCGGCGGGTAGGCGCCGGCCGCGGGCGCGCCGGCGGCGCCGACGCAGTCGGCCTTGAAGCCGGTCACGCAATCGACGCAGTCTACGAGTTGCGTGAGCGAGCTCACCGCGCCGCCGCACGGCGCGGTCGCCCCGGGCGGGTCGACGTTGGGACACGACGCCGGGAAGCCGATCTGCGCGACCGTCAGGTCGTCGGGACCGCCGCACGCCTTGTCAGTCCCGCCGCACGCGCCGCAGATCTTCGCGACCTTCTTCGCCTCCGCCTTGTCGATCGCCGTGGTCGCCTTCGCGTCGGGACACGTGCCCGCGCCGCTCGTGAGCACCGCCTCCTTGCACTTCCCGAGCGCCTTCCGCTTCGCGTCGAAGAATTTCGCGGTCTCCTTGCCGATCGTGCGCTGGCACTTCTTCACGACCGTGTCGCCCGTCGGCGCGAGATCGTCGTAGTAGAGGTCGATCGCTTGATCGACGGCCGCATCGTTGATGCAGCGCACGCAGGTCGTGACGTCGCCGCAATGCGACAGCGTGTTCGTGCAGCCGCCGCTCTCGAAGTTCGGACAGCTCCCGAGGTTCCAGCCGATCGACGCGAGCGTGTCGTTGTCGCCGGTCGTCGCGCAGTTCTTGTCGGTGCCGCCGCAACGCTTCGCGATCGAGCTCTGGAGCTTGGTCGCGGCCTTGGTGAGCGCGCTCGACGCCTTCGCGTCGGGACACGGCCCCGTGATCTTGCCGGTCAGCACCGCGTCCTCGCATTTGCGAAGCGCGTTCAGCTTGGCGCTGCCGTACTTCGCCGCGGCGCGCGCGATCTCGCGCTTGCACGCGACGGCCTCGGCGTCCGCTGGCGCCGCCGTGCCGACGATGTGCGCGGCGGCGACGAGTCCTTCGAGACTCCGACCGAGGACACGAACGAACGGGGTTTTCGCAATGGCGACGGTCTTCATGGCTCTCCTCACGTGCAATCGATTACGGACGAGTCGTCTCGTCCGTTCGCGAGGAGAATAGTGGCGCGAAAGAAACGGCGGCTACTACCTGTGACCCCCAAAAAGCTCCGAATCTACAGGACGAAGATGCCTGACGATGGAGGGGATCTGTCCGGTGAAAGACGGGAGCACGAACGGCGGCGTGCACACCGCTGGGGCGCCGCCCTCCCCCCTAATCAGGATGTGCCGAAACGGCGCTACGGCGTCGGCTCTTCGGTCGGCGTCGGCGTTTCGGTCGGCGTTTCCGTCGCGGTCGGCGTCGGCTCGGGCGTCTCGGTCGCGGTCGGCGTCGGGTCCGGGGTCTCCGTGGCGGTCGCCGTCGGCTCCGGCGTCGCGGTCGCAGTCGCCGTCGCAGTCGCAGTCGCCGTCGGCTCCGGGGTCTCCGTGGCGGTCGGCGTCGGCTCGGGCGTCGCGGTCGCGGTCGGCTCCGGCGTCTCCGTAGCGGTCGCCGTCGGCTCCGGCGTCGCGGTCGCGGTGGGCGTCGCCGTCGCGGTCGCGGTGGGCGTCGCCGTCGCGGTGGCTCCGGGGCCCGGCGTTTCCGTCTCCGTCGGCGTCGGGCTCGGCGTCGGCGTCGTGGTCGCGGTGATCGTCGGCTCCGGCGTGGCAGTCACGGTCGGCGTCGGCGTCTCGGTTGGGGTCGCCGTCTCGGTCGGAATGGGCGTCGGGAGGTCGACATTGCACTCGGTCGGGTACATCGCCGCCGCCGGCGCACCCGCCGCCGCCGTGCAGTCGGCCGTGAAGCTCGTGACGCAGCTCACGCACTTGATCATGTCCTCGACCGAGGAGATCGACCCACCGCACGGTGCCGGCGTGCCCGGCGGATCGACGGGCGGGCACTCGTCGACGAAACCGATGGTCCCGATGTCGGGGTCGTCGTCCGTGCCGCAGACACGGTCGGGACCGCCACACGCCCCGCACATCTTCGCGATCGCCTTGCCCTTGGCCTTCGTGATCGCGAGCTCGGCTTTCTCGTTCGGGCATGGGCCTGTGATCGAGCCCTTCAGCACCAGGTCCTCGCACTTCCCGAGGATCTTGCCCTTCGCCTGGAAGAACTTGCTCGCTTCCTTGCCGAGCCCGACCTGGCACTTGCGGCTCAGGCTGTCGATCGGTGGGATGAATCCGTCGTACATGAGGCCGACCAAGTGATTGATCGCGGCGTCGTTGATGCAGAGAAGACAATCCGAGATGTGGCGACAGTGCACGATGCTGTTGGTGCACGATCCGTTCGCGAAGTTCGGACACATGCCGATGTCCCAGCTGATCGAGGCGAGCGAATCGTTGTCCTCCGTGACGCTGCAGGTCTGGTCGAGGCCGCCGCAGCGCTTTGCGATCGAGCTTTGCAGCTTGGCGCGCGCGCTGAAGATCCGGTCCGTGGTCGACTGGTCGGGGCACGGACCCTGCCTCTTGCCCGCGACGACGTCGCCGTAGCACTGCTGCAGCGCCTTCATCTTGGCGCGGCTGAACCGTGAGTCGGCGCGCGCGATCTCGCGCTTGCAACTCTCCGGCTCGGCGCCGGCGGGGCGCGCCGGTACGATCAGCATGAGCGCCGCAACCACCGCCGCGAGCGCAGCTCCACGTCGACCACGCGAACCGCGTGGCGCGCAGACACCTCTGCGTCGGGACACGAACGAATCATGCGTCATGTTTGCTCCTGACGACTCTGGTCGGGACCTTTGGACCACGGCACGGTCCCCGCTTTGGCGGCAGGCTCGAGCGTCGGCTCGACCATGCGACAGTATGGGCACAATGGCAACCCCGAAGTTTGAGGACGCGAGCGCCGGGGCGGGCGCCGAGGCGGGTGCGGCATCCCCGGGGGGCCGCGGGCACTCCCTGCCCGCCCCGCGCGTTCATCCATGCGGGCCGCGCGATGAACGCACCGGAGCCTCGGTCTCTGCTGCGAGCGGTCTTCATGCGGTGTCGGCGGCGAAGCGGACCGATCGACCGGCGCACCGAGTCGCCGTGCCCAACCGGACGGCGCGAAGATTAGAATTTGAAGATGATGCAGCAGGCGGGCGGGTCGGCGATGGCTTCGGGGAGCCGCACCTCGCGTGTGCGCAAGCCAGAGAAGCTGCGGCGGGCTTTATGCGCTTGGGTGGCACCGATCCGGCGACCGTAGAAGCCATCGCCGACCCGCCCGCCTGCTGCCACCGCTTCCGCTGCCGATTGCTCCGCCGCCCGAGAATCGCACTGAGACACGCCGCCGCGCGGCCCGCCTTGACGCCTCGTGAAGCCGGGGCCTATGGTCCGCCGTCGCCACGCGCACCGATCGCGAATGTCGTGACCCGAGGAGACATCGTGCCGCGTAGCCACATCGCCCTCACCGTCGCCATCACCGTCCTGGGGCTCCTGATGGCGAGCGCGCCGCCGACTCGCGCCCAGAACGTCCTCGGGGTCGCGAGCCTCCGCCAGCTCACCCGCGATGCCGATACCGTTGTGCAGGCGCGGATCACGGCCGCGACGGCCGAGGTCGAGGCCGGCGGCCAGACCTACCCGATCGTCCACGCCCAGGTCCTCGCGACCCTCAAGGGGTCGACGGCGCCGGGGGCGATCGTGTTCGCCAACGTCGGGAACGGGGCGGCCCGCTTCGTCGACGGCACCGAGGTGCTGCTCTTCCTCCGCCACATCGAGCGCGTCGCCGAGCTCGCCGCGACCCCGCTGCAAGCCCGTCTCCGCTACGTCGCGATTCCGAACGCCGGCGAGACGCTGGTGCTCACCGACGGCATGCGCGCGCTCGTGACGAACGCGGTGCGCCGCTACGCCGCGCTCGACGCGATTCCCGACCCCGAGACGCGCGGCGACGCGCTCCGCGCCCTGTCGCTCGAGCTCATGAAGTCGGGCGATCCGATCTTGGTGACGTCGGTCCTCCGCGACCTGGCCCCCGGAGGCGATGCCGCCGCGCTCACCGTCGCCGACCTCCCGGCGATGGTGCCGCTCATCGAGAGCCCGCGGGTGCCGATCGGGACGCGCATCGCGGCCGTCGCCGAGCTCGAACGCCGCGGGCTCGTGTTCGGGCCCGCGCGCTGGGTGCGCTTGCTCCGGACCTCGCGCGGGAGCGACCTCCTCGCCGTCATCCGTGCCGTCGGCGAGCACCCGAGCGCCGGCGTGAACGATCACCTGGTCCCCCTTCTCGGCGACCGGGATCTGGCGATCGCGACCGCGACGGCAGGCGCGCTCGGCGTCCCCGGGAACGTCGACGCCGTCCGCCCGCTCGCCGCCGCGATGGCGCGCCAGGATCACACGCTCCGCTTCACGATCCTCCGGAGCCTCGCCCGCATCGGCACGCAGAGCGCACGCCAGGCGATCGAGTACGTCGCCGCCCATCACCCCGACCCCGAGCTCCGCCGCCGCGCCGAGACGGATGCCATCATCCTCGCCCGCCGCCACGGCACGACCCTCGCCCCGACGCTCGGCCAGAACGCTACCGACTCGGTGGCGACGGCGCCGTCGTCGCGTCCCGCCGCGCCCTAGCGACCGACGGTTACTGCGCGGGACAGATTCCGTCGGCGAGGGAGCGTCCGACGAGATCGAGCATCGCCTCCGCGCGCGGCGACTCGAAGCGAACGAGGTCCGCGACGGCGCACTCGTGCTGGCGAACGAGACAGGCGACGTAGTCGGCGACCGACGCGACGCTCGGAATGCCGTACGCCGGACACGTCGGGATCACCGCGTCGAGGTGGGCGCCCGTCGCGCTCGCCAGGATGTCGAACGCAAGCCCGTTGCACTTCTTGCCGGTCGTGACCGTGAGCTTCCCGACCTCGCGTTGCACCTTCGCGAACTCGCGCGCGCACTTCTGATCGGCCTTGGCGAGACACCCCGGGTTGCTGTCCGCCGACTGCACGCAGACGAACACGGCGTCGATGCAGCGTCCGATGGACGCGAGCCGGTTCCGCGCGAACGCCTCGCCGCCCTTCACCAGCGACTGGACGCAACGCTCGAGCGTCTTGCCCGCGCCCTTGGGATCGCCGAGCCCGAGCCCGCTCCCACCGAAATCCTCGCGGCAGCTGCCGGCGTCCGGCAACGCCTGCACGAGCTCGAGGAGCTCACCCGCCCGCGGACGTTCGAGCGCGAACAGCGTCTCGGCGCGACACGAGTGCTGCGCCGCAAGGCACTGCGCGACGCTGGTCAAATCGCTGAGGGTGCGGCCGAAGCGCACCGCGCAGCTGTTCGCGATGTCGCCGTATGCGAGCCCGTCCTCGCCGAGGACGTCGCTGGCGCTGAGCCCGGCGCAGCGCTTCGTGACCGCGGCGATGAGCCGCGCCTCGTCGTCGGCGAGCTTCCCGAGCACGGTCGCGCACCGCACGCGGACCTTGGCGAGACATCCCGGGTCGCCGGGCTTCTTCTGGATGCAGGCCGAGGCCGCGCCGGCGCACTTCTCGAGCGCCTTCAGCTTCTTGGCGACGTAGGTGCGCGCCGCGCGCCGGACGTCACGCTGACACGCCGTCGTCGCGTTGCCGCCGGTCTGATCGGGGAGCCCGGGCGTCGCGGTCGCGCGCGGGCCCGGCGAGCCGCTGCCCTCGAGCACGGTGAACGTCGCGTCGCCGCCCGAATCCGACGACGTCACGCCGGTCGCGTCGTCGATCGCGGAGATCGTCACGGTGCCGACCTTGAGCGGCACGATCCGGCTCTTGTTGTTCGGGTCGTTCGGCGCCTCGGCGATCGTCGGATCGCTCGACACGTAGCGCACGCGGTTCGTGACGTTCCGCGGAATGCCGTCCGAGAACAACCCCTGGGCGGCAAAATTCTGCGTCGACCCGATCTTCTTCGACGCTTCCGACGGATTCAACGTGATCGCGGTCAGCTTCGGCGTCGCCGTCGGGGACGGCGACGCTTTGGCCGTCGGCGTGCGCGTCGGGGTGAGCCCGGTCGGGGTCGGGCCCGTACGGGTCGGCAGCGGCGTCGGCGCCACGACCACCGTGAAGGTCGCGCTCTCGTCGAGGACCGTCGAGATGCCAGTCGCAGGATCCTTGGCGGTGATGACCGCGACGCCGATCTTGAGCGCGAACACCTTGCTCTTGCCGAGCAGCGGGTCGTTCTTCGCCTCGGCGACGCTCGGATTGCTCGAGAAGTAGTCGACCTTCTGGGTGACGTTCTTCTCTTCGCCGTTCGAGTACGTGCCGTTGACGATGAAGTTCTGGGACTGCCCGACCTGCTTCTTCACGGTCGTCGGCGAGATCACGAGTCCGATCAGGACCGGCGTCGATGTGGCGGTCGGCACCGGGGTCCGCGTCCGCGTCGGGGTGACACTGGTGGTCTTCGGCGTCGGCGTCGGCGCCTCGAACACGTCGAAGGTCGCGTTGCCGCCGGACGCGGCGCTGCTGATCCCGGTATCGGTATCGACCGCGGAAATGACGGCGGTCCCCACGCCGACCGCGAACACGCGGCTCTTGAACGACGGGTCGTTCGGCGCCGAGGCGACGCTCTCGTTGCTCGAGTGGTAGATCACCCGCTGCGTGAGGTTGCGCGTGGTGAAGTCGGACATCGTGCCGCTGACGGAGAAGTTCTGGAACGTCCCGAGCCCCTTGCTGGTGGTTTCGGGCGCGAGCTTGATCGAGACGAGCACCGGGGTCGCGCTCGCGGTCGGCGAGGGGGTGAAGGTCGGGCTCGGCGTCGAGCCGGTGCGCGTCACGGTCGGCGTCGGCTGGATCACGACGGTGAACTCGGCGTTGCCGCCGGTGTTGGTCGTGCTGACGCCGTTGTACGTCGCGGAGATGATCGCGACCCCGGGGCCGACGGCGTGCACCGTCCCCTTGTTGGTCGTCGTGTCGTTCGGGCACTGCGCGACGCTCGGATTGCTGCTCACGTAGGTCGCGAGCTGCGTCAGGTTCTTCTCATCGCCGTTCGAGTAGATGCCCTTCACCGAGAAGTTCTGCGTCTGGCCGACGTTGCGCTTCGGCTGGAGCGGCGAGATCTGCAGCGTCACGAGGATCGGCGTGGCGGTCGCCGTCGGCTGCGGCGTGACCGTGCGCGTCGGGGTCGGAGCCGTCGAGGTCGGGGTCGGGGTGGGCGCTTCGACGACCTCGAAGAGCGCGCTCTCGTCCGACGTGTTCGAGTTGATGCCGGTGCCGGGCTCCGTGACCGAGATGACCGCACTCCCGACGCCCACGGCCTCGACCCGGCCGCGGTTCATGTCGATGTTCGGGGGAAACGCGACGGCCAGGTCGTCCGAGTGGTAGATCACCTTCTGGGTGAAGTTCTTGGTGCTGCCGTCGGAAAAGTGCGCGGTCACCGAGAAGCTCTGGAACTGGCCCACCTGCCGCTTGGCCGCGCGCGGCGACACGGCGACGCGCACGAGCGCCGGGGTCGCGGTGACCGTCGGCACGGGGGTCGCCGTCCGCGTCGCGGTCTGGGCATCCGCGGCGGCCGCGCCGAGCATCCCGGATCCGACCACCAGGGTCAGGGCGAGGACGAGGCGGCGCACCAGGGTCGGGGAGGCGTGGAGAAGTGTCGGCATGCGTTGAGAGCGATCTCGGGGAGCGCTTCCCTGAGTGCAAAGGCGTTGCCAGCGGCGCCCCCGCAAGGGATTGAACGACCTCGGGATTTCGACCAGCACCGGCACGCCCGTTCGGGCGCGGCTGCCAGAGTCGCAGCCGTGCAACGACTCCCGGCTCCTCTGCCGCGCCTGGCGCGCGCCTACGGACAGGCGAGCGTGCCGTCGAGCCCGGCGGCCGAGCGCAGGACGAGGACGCCGTCGGTCACGGTCACGCTGCCACTGTCGTCGACGTCGCAGACCGCGGCCGTGCAGTCGCTGTCGAGCTCCGCAGCCGCCGAGAGGATCTGCACGCCGTCGGTCACCGTGACCGTCCCGGAGTCGTCCGGATCACCGCAGACCGTCGGCGTCGAGCGCGGCGTCGGGGTCGGGGTCCGTCCCGTCGCGGTCGGCCCGGTCGGCACGCGGACCGTGAGCGTGCCGCTGCCCTCGGTCGTCGTCGCGATCTCGGTCACCGGGTCGGTTGCGCTGATGACGGCGGTGCCGGTACCCACCGCCTGGCAGCGGCCCTTGTTGCCGTCCGCGTTCGGACAGACGGCCACGTTCGTATCGCTGGACGCGTACGTGACCTTTTGCGTGAGGTTCTTCGTGTTGCCGTCGCTCAGGTTGCCGGTCGCCGTGTAGTTCACGAAGGCGCCGACGGTCGCGTTCTTCTCGAGCGGCTTCAGCACGATGCTCACGAGCGCGCCCTGCACGGTGAGGTGGCCGTTCACGCCGCCGACGTCATTCGAGCTGACGCTGCTCTCGGGGTCGGTCGCGACGATCGTCACGACCCCGGGGCTCACGCCGTTCACCTTGCCCTTGTTGCCCTCGGCGTTCGGCGCCTCGGCGATGGCCGGGTCGCTCGACGTGTAGTCCACCCGCTGCGTCATGTTCCGCGTGACGCCGTTCTCGTAGTGCGCGGTCGCCGTGAAGTTGGCGAACTCGCCCACCGAAATGATCTTGTTCTTGGCCTGGTCGGGCGCGAGCGACAGGCTGACCAATGCCCCGGCGGGCGTGGGAGTGACGGTGGGGACCTGCGCGGCGGCGAAGGTCGACGACCAGAGCACGACCCCGACGACGAGCGCGAGCGACGAAGGATGCATCCGGCCCTTCTGTCCCTCGACGCGTTGTGCGTCAAGCGCGTCAGGCGACTTCGGGCGCGGGAAACTCCTTCAGCAGGTGCCGGATCAGATCCGACGCGGTCACGAGCCCGACGAGCCGCCCCTCGCGCGTCACCGGCAGATGGCGGATGAGCGCGTTCCGCAGCACGTCGACGGCTTCCTCGGCGGTCGCGAACTCGTCGATCGCGGGCGGCTCGACGCTCATCGCGTCGCGCGCCGTCTTGCCCTCGAGTCCCTCGGCACCCTGCAGCAGGCCGACGAGGTCGCTCGTGCTGACGAGCCCGAGGAGCTGCTGTTCCTCGTCGACGACCGGGAGGGCGCCGATCCCGTGCGCGGCGATCTCGCGCGCGACGTCGAGCAGCGGGGTGTCAGGACTCACCATGACGACCTGCGCGTTCATCAACGTGCGCCTTGTCGGTGGCCTGACCGACGAACACCGCAATGCCCGCAGAGCTGCGAATCTGTCGCGCGTATTTGTCGTTCTCGCTCTTTGGAGTGAAGAACAAGCCAAATGCCAGATCGCCGATCCAGGTTGGGATGGACGGGTTGCCCGACGACACGCTGTACAGGCCGTCTCTGCTGCGAACCGCAGCGGCGCCATTAAAGCGGATCCAGGCCTTGAGTTCTTTGACGAACGCCGGGTCTGCCATCTGGGCGGTGTTGCCGAGAACCACATGGTCGAGAACCTGTTCCATCGCGCTACGTTCGGTGAGCAGCAGCACTCGCACGCCATCAGCCGTGCCGGCGCTTTCGAGCAGGCGCAACTCCTCGTTCAACAGCGGCTTGCCGTCGTAGTCGCCGCGTGTGCACTGCCGCTCAGGAATGGCCTTGAACAGTAGCGAGGCC
>JANNPN010000361.1:0-5665 GCA_031400185.1 Polyangiaceae bacterium | reverse complement strand
TGCAGCTTCTGGGCGGCGGCGTTGATCTTGTCGTCCTGAGCCGTGAGCGGGCAATTGACCGGGCTCGCGGGATCACCCTTCTTGACCGAGCTCTCCTTGCAGCTCTTGAGGATGGTCGACTTCGTCTTGACGAACTTCGCGAGCTCCTTGTTGATCGTTTGCTGGCAACGGAGCGCGCTCGCGGCATCGGCGCGCGCGGCGCCGACGAACGGTGGCAGGGCCAGAATGATAGCTGCCAGGGTCCCGAATCGGAATAGGGTCTTGGTCATGTGAGTCGCTCCTTCTCGTAGTGACGCCGTGCGTGGGTCACGGCCGTCATCGGTCGACGCATTGCACGGCGTTGGTGGTCACCCGGCAGTCGGCGATGGTGCCGACGTGATCGATGCCTTCGGTCGTGGTTGCCGGATCGTGGGTGATCGCCGCCGTGATCAGCGACGAGAACGGTCCCGTGAGCGCGAGGTGGTCGAAGCGCAGCGAGAAGCGCAGGTGGCCCGGGGTCGCGCTCAGCGGACGGAACGAGGCGTTCAGGCGGCGGTCGGCGCTCCGACAGCTGATGCGCCCGTTCGCGAAGGTCTTGCAGTCGGCGCTCGCGAACACGAAGGTCTCGTCGAGGTTCGCGCCGTCCGTGATGCGGACCAGGATGCCGCCGCTGATGTCGAAGGCGTCGCCGGGACCGCCGCTCAGCATGTCGCCCCGCACGATGATCTGGCCGTTCGGTCTGCCGGTGGTGCCGCGGGCGCGGACGCGTCGGATCGCGAGCGCGGCGTCCTGATCGTCACACGTGTTCCCGAGACCGTCGCCGTCGAGGTCGGCCTGATCGGGGTTGGCGGCGGCGGGGCAGTTGTCGACGGCGTCGTTGACGCCGTCACCGTCGGTATCGCCGGGCGTCGCGGTCTCGGTCGGCGTCGGGCTCGGGGTCTCCGGCGCCGTCGCGGTCGCGGTCTCCGTTGGCGTCGCGGTCGCGGTTTCCGTCGGCGTCGCGGTCGGCGAGGCCGTCGGCGTTTCCGTGGGCGTCGCGGTCGCGGTCTCCGTTGGGACGTCGGTCGGCGTCGGCGTCGCGATGTCCGCCGTCGGGGTCGCGGTTTCCGTCGCTGTTGGCGTTGCGGTGTCGATGGCAGTCGGCGTCGCCGTGGCGGTCTCGGTCGGCGTCGGCGTTGCGGTCTCCGTCGCGGTCGCCGTGCTGGTCGGCGTTGCCGTCGCGGATTCCGTCGGCGTCGGGGTGGGAACGTCGGTCGCCGTCTCGGTCGCCACCGGCGTCGGCGTCGCCGTCACCTGGACGGTCGGAGTCGGGGTGGCCGCCTGGCATGCCGGGTCGGGGTCGTGCGCACAGCCGGACGCAGGGTCGCAGGTGTCGATCGTGCATGGATCGCTATCGGCACAGTCGAGCTTCGTCGCGGAGCAGCCTTGCGCCGGATCGCAGCTGCCGGCGATGACGCACGCGTTGCCGTCGTCGCAGACCACGGGCGTTCCCGGCGCACAGACGGTGCTCTGGTACGTGTCGCCGGCCGTGCAGAGGTTGTCGTCCTCGCACGGCGTGCCGTCGGCGGGCGGCGGGCAGTCCTGTGGGCAGCCCGCGTAGTTCTCCCCCGGCATGCACTCGTTGTCACCGCACTCGCAGCCGTCGTCTGCGGAGCCGTCACAGTCGTTGTCGAGGCCGTCGTTGCAGATCTCCACCGGCGAGGGCGGGGTGAGCGGCGTACAGACGATGGGCACCGACGGGTTGGCCGGGTCGCAGGTGTTGATGGTGTTCTGGCAGAGGCCCGGGTCGCCGCAGGTGACGAACATGTCGTCGACGACGCCGTTGCAGTCGTCGTCGATGGCGTTGCAGAGCTCGGGAACGGGGGCGTAGGAGCCGTCAGCGATTTCCCAGAACCCGCCGCCGCTGCACTGCTCGAAGTTGCCGAGGCAGGCGCCCTGCTGGTTGGCGGCGACACGAATCAGGTCCTTCTCTGCCGGCAGGCAGGTTTGGCTCTTCTCGCCGAGCGCGCACAGACCGGCGCAGTCGTCGGTCGGCGTATCCACGCAGGTGCCGTCGGGGCCGGGGCACGCGGCCGCGCACTCGGCGGGGACGGTGTAGCACTCGGGGCTGATGGTAGTGCCGGTGAGACAGCGCTGGCCGACGCAGGAATCTTCGCAGGTGTATGGCATGGTCGCGCCGTCGGGCCACGAGTAGACGAGCATGTCGCAGGTCGCCGGCAGCACCGGCGGCGGCTCGTTGGCCGGCGGCTGCACCGTGCACATCGTCGAGCAGTCGAGCTGCGCCGTCTGGACGTCGACGCACGCGCCGGCGCAGGCGGCGGCGCACTGATCGGCGGCGTAGCACGCGGGGCTGATGGTGTTCCCCACGACGCAGCGGAAGGCCCCGCAGAGGTCGGCGCCGCAGGTGTAGGGCGCGGTCGTGCCGTCCGGGTACAGATAAAGGAGATTGCCGCACGTCGTGGACGGCGGGGGCGAGACCGGCGGCGGCTGGGTGCCGAGGCAAAGCGAGGAGCACCCGTCGTCGGTGACGGTGTTGCCGTCGTCGCATTCCTCACCCGGCTCGAGCGTGCCGTTGCCACACAGCAGCGTGGAATCGTCGTTCGTGTTGCCGACGGCGCCGAACCACGTCGCGGGAACCACCACGATGTTCGTGTCGTAGATGTGATCGCCGGAGTCGGCGACGCGGAGGTTCACCATTTTTTGACCCGAGAGGCTCGTGAGCAGCACGACGCCCGTGTCCGTCGGGCCGTAGGGGATGATGTCGACCTTGTTCGTGATCCAGCTGTTGATCGACACGTCGACCGTCGCGACGCCGGCTCCCGCGATCGTCATCCAGTCGGTGAAGATCGTCTGGTACCACTCGAACCACTCTGAGGAGAGCGCGAGCACCACGCTGTCCTGCGGCGGGACGTAGTTGTCCAGCAGCACGCAGTCGTAGGTCTGCCACCCGTCTGGATTCGTCCCGCATCCGGCCTGCCCAACGTCGTTGCTGATCTCCGAGTCCGGATCGGCGGGATCACCGGAGCCGAGCACGAGGACGTTGCCGGCACCAGGCACGCCGCCTTTGGCGACGATCGCGTCGTGCACGAAGGGCGGCAACGTCGCCGCGTCGAACCAACCACACTGGCTCGGATGCGTGGCGCCATCGCACGGGCTTGCCGCCTCGGCCACATTGACGGACAACGCGCAGGCGGAGCCTGCGATCAACAACCAAACGAACACTCGATGAGCTGACATGTGGGCGGACCCCTCCCGCCGTGATTTCGAGTCAGGCAGCAAGACGCACGCCACTCGACCAAGGGAACATCTACGCAATGCCGGTCGGCGGCGATCTCCCATCTCCGCGATCAGTCGAGGGATCAGCTCACCAGTCGCGACCAGCACTGATTGAAGGAAAAAGTAAAACAGACCTTCCTACACGTCCAATCGCCGTTTTCGGAATGAAGATCACCAGAACTGGGAATCGGGATCGTCTGTGCGCAATGCACGACTATTCGCCGCACGTCCGAGTGCGACGGGTTGTCACCATCTCGCCCGCTGGCTCATGCGTCGGAAACCCTCCCGGCCGCGGCTGCTACGAGGCGGGCGGCGCCGACACTCGCAAAGGAAATCCCCGCGGCCCCAGAACGCCTCGTCGGTGAGACATGCCTCGTCGATCGTGAGCAGCGGACGCGCCACGAACGGATTCTGACGGATCGGGCAGTCCGCGAGATCACGTTGATAGTTCGGCCCCCGCCACTCGGCGGATCGTTCGCGGGTGAAACTTGGCGTCTGCTCTGGAATAGAGGTGTCGCCAGTGGGCCCACGGGCTTCGCCGGAAGGCTCTCGCCAACCTTTGCGACCCTGCTGGCACGTAGAGCGCCGACCTCAGGCGCTACACGGCGTTAGTCAGCCAAGCTGCGAAAGGGGGCGCGAACACGCATCGGGGCACCGGGGCCAGGCCGTCATCGGCGCGAAGAACGCCTCGGGATCGGCGAGACGAACTGCCCGAGCGGGACACCCATCCCCATGGCGGCGAAGATCCAGACCGTGAGGTGGCGTTCGAGGAAGGACATTTTGGGGGCGAGGGACTCGGCCATCAGAAATGCGGGTGAAAGAGCTCATAGGTATTGAACCCGCCGCCGATGTTGACCGCGCTGAAGCCTGCCTGCAGCAGAATCCTCGTCGCGAGATAGCCGCGCTGTCCGACCTGGCAGTAGGTGGCGATGTCCCGGTCGCGCGGGAGCTCAACGAGGCGAGCCCGCAGATCGTCCACGGGAATGTTGACGGCGCCCGGAATACTCCCGGCGGCGAACTCGTTCGGGGTTCGAACGTCGAGCACGAACGGTCGTGGACCGGCGTGGGCGGCCACCAGGGTTTCGACGTCGACCTGAGGATGATCGCCGCGCAGGAGACCGCCGGCGACGAATCCCGCCATGTTGATGGGATCCTTGGCCGAGCCGTATTGGGGTGCGTAGGCCAGCTCCATCTCTTCCAGATCGAAGACGGTCAGGCCCGCCTGGATGGCCACGGCCAACACGTCGATGCGCTTGTCGACACCGGCCCCGCCGACGACCTGCGCCCCGAGCACCCGGCCCGTCGGCGGTTCGAACAAGAGCTTCAGAGTCATCGCTGCCGCGCCGGGGTAGTACCCGGCATGGTGCGTGGGATGAACGTAGACCTTGCGGAACGGCCGATTGGCTCGCCGCAAGGCTTTCTCGGAAGCACCAGTCATTGCTGCCGTGCGGTCGAAGACGCCGACGATGGCGGTTCCCTGCGTTCCTCGATACCGCACCGCGCGCCCAAAGCTATTGTCCGCAGCGATCCGCCCTTGTCGGTTGGCCGGCCCCGCGAGCGGCACTTGCGTCGGGTCACCCGAGACGACGTCCGTGACCTCGATGACGTCTCCGACGGCATAGATGTCCGGATCACCCGTCTGCAGAAACTCGTTGACCCGAATGCCGCCCCGAGGCCCGACTTCCAGACCCGCATCGACCGCCAGCGTGTTTTCGGGGCGCACTCCGACTCCGACCATGACCAGGTGTGCAGGGAGTCGTCGACCGGAATCCAAGCACACGACCAAGCCTTCGGCGCCCTGCTCGATCGCTTCGGCAGACTGGCCGAGCAGCAGCGTAACGCCGTGGCTCTCCAGTTCCTGCACGATGGGCGTCATCATCTCTTTGTCGAATGGGGTGAGGACCTGATCATTCTTCTCGATCACCGTGGTCGACAGTCCACGGCGGACGAAGCTCTCAGCCAATTCCAAGCTGATGAAGCCGCCTCCCAAGAGCACGACCTGTCTCACGCCACGATCCACTCGCTCCTTGATCTGGTCGGTATCCTGCAAGCTCCGCAACGTGAACACGCCGGGCAAGTCGATGCCGGAGATTGCAGGACGAAAAGGAGCCGCGCCGGTTGCGAGGATCAGCTTGTCGTACGCTTCCGCGTATTCCCGCCCCGACACGAGGTCGCGAACACGAATCATCTTGGCAGTGCGGTCGATGGCCTCGACCGACGAGCGGGTGCGTACGTCGAGTTTGAAGCGGGAACGCAACTGTTCGGGCGTCGTGACCAAGAGCTTCTCTCGTTCGGATATTGCGCCGCCGAGGTAGTACGGCAGTCCACAGTTGGCGAAGGACACGTCGAGGCCCCGCTCGAGAAGAACGATGTGAGCGTCTTCCGAAAGTCGCCGAGCACGCGCGGCGGC
>JANNPN010000312.1:0-7953 GCA_031400185.1 Polyangiaceae bacterium | reverse complement strand
CACGCGCACGCAGGCTTCCGGATCGAGGCCGTACTTCGGGCCGAGGTCGTGCAGCATGTCGAGCTGCTGGTTGGCGTTCAGCGCCTCGAGGATATCGAACGTGAAGTCCTCGAACTCGATCATCTCTTCCGGGGTCGCGTCCTGCACGAGACGCCGCATCGTGAGGATGCCGAACGCCGCGTGGCGCGATTCGTCCAGCTCGACGCGACGGAGGATGTCCTTCAGCAGTGGGTTCGTGGTCATCGACTTGATGATGTCGAAGATGCCGACCGCAACACCCTCGAAGAGGCACTGCATGCCGAGGGTCTTGAGCTTCCAGGTCGGCGCCGCGAGCAGCTTGTCGAGCAGTACCTTGATCGTCGGCGACACCGGGTAGAGCACGCCCATCTTGCGCGCCAGGAACTTCGAGATCACCTCGACGTGGCGGACCTCGTCGATGACCTGCGAACCGGCATACCACTTCTGATCCATCGTCGGACACGCGTTGGTGAGCTGGCCGCACAGCTGGAGCGCCGCCTGCTCGCCGTGGAGAAGTTGCGACATGGTATGCGCGAACTCGTCGCGCGCGGCGTCGCGGCAGGTGGCGTCGTCGGCGCCCATGCTCTGCAGCACGCCGGCGAGCAGCGACGAGTTCTCACGCGGCAGAAACCACTGGTCGCTCGGGAACGGGATCGACCAGTCGATGTCGGTCTCGGCGTTCCACTGCCCCTTCTTGCCGCGCTCGTAGAGCTGACGCAGCTCCTCGACCTCGCTGCCGTATTCCCATGTCCAGCGCAGCGAGAGCGGGACGTCGACGTCAACGCGCTTGCGGAGGCCTTCGATCCGACTTTCGTCGACGTACTCGATGACTTCGAAGTCCTCGATCATGCGGCGTTGCTCGGGCATCAGTCGTTCCATGGTTCACTCCTCGATGACGTGCGACGAGCTCCTCGACGAAGCGGCGGAGCCGGCGCGGGTTGATCGCAGCGGGATCAAGTTGCCAGGTGGCATCCGCTCCGAACAGCATACAAATCAATATCGTCGCCAGGTCGGCGTTCTCCTCGTGCCGATGCTGGCAATCAGGCAGGCGGTCGAAGAGGCCGGTCAACTCCGCAATGATTTCCTCATTCAAAGCTGCCAAGCGTTTGCGCAGCTGCGGACGGCGGAGCGACGCGACCTGAATCTCGGAGAGCAGGATGCTGCGGTCGCGATCGGCCGGGTACTCGATGAAGAGAAAGTCGAGCCCGCGCGTGAGTGCTCGCTCGGGATCGAGCACGTCGAGCTCGGCGCGCAGCGGCGTGCGGAGGTCCTCGACGATCTGTTCGACGGTCGCAATCAGGAGGTCTTCCTTCGACACGAAGTAGTGGTGCACGAGTCCCGCCGGAAGATTCGCCTCGGCTGCGATCCGCTGGACCGACGCGTCGGCGATGCCGTGCTTCAGCATCGCGGCGCGCAGGCCCTCGATGATCTGGCTGCGACGCGGTCCGGCGAGACTCGGTCGTCCCATAGATAGTTTGGTTACCAAACCAATTTACTATGGTCAAGGCGGTCTGCTACGTACCGGTCGTGTCCGCCGACCGCGACGATCGGCTCCGCATCGCGGAAACGTTCCATTCGATCCAGGGCGAAGGGGGGTTGGTCGGGGTCCCGTCGTTCTTCATCCGGACGACGGGGTGCAACCTGCGTTGCGAGTGGTGCGACACCCCGTACACGTCGTGGGAGCCGGAGGGGCTGTGGCGGACGATCGACGAGCTCGTCGCCGCGGTGCCGCAGCATGCCCGGCACGTCGTCGTGACCGGCGGCGAGCCCCTGCTGTGGCCGAACCTCCCGCGCCTTGCGGCCGCGCTCCGTGCCGCCGGGCAGCACGTCACGATCGAGACCGCCGGCACGATCTTTCAGGATCTCGCATGTGACCTCATGTCGATTTCGCCGAAGCTGGCGAATTCCGACCCGGGTCCCGATCGGCCGCCCGCCATTCGCGCCGATCATGCGGCGCGCCGCCTCGACGTCGACGTGCTGCGGCGGCTGGTCGACCGCTACGAGAGCCAGCTGAAGTTCGTGGTCGCGGAGCCCGCCGACGTGCGGGAGATCGACGGATTATTGGCCGAGCTCCCGGCGCGCCCGCCTGCGAGCGTGCTGCTGATGCCGCTCGGCGTCGCCACCGCCGACGTCGTCCGCCGCGGCCGCTGGCTCGCGGAGCTGTGCAAAGAGCGCGGCTGGCGCTATACGCCCCGGCTCCACATCGATCTCTGGGGAGACACCCGCGGCACCTAGGAGGCCTGGCATGAAGCGCATCGAATTCTTCTACGACTACGCCAGCACCTACAGTTACCTCGCGCATCACGCCATCGAGGACATCGCGGCCCGCGCGGACGCCGAGGTGGTCTTCAAGCCGATGGTGCTCGGCTTCGTCTTCAAGGCGACGGGCAATGCCATGCCCGCCGCCGTCCCGGCAAAGGCCGCGTACATGGTCCACGACGTGCGGCGCTGGGCGCGTCACTACGGTCTCCCGTTCCATATGCCGAGCGTGTTCCCGGTAAATACGATCCGTGCCCTGCGGACGGCCGTTGCCGCGCTCGAGGAAGGGACGTTCGCGACCTACCACCGCGCGGTGATGGAGGCATATTGGGCCAACGACCAAGACATCGGCGATGCGGAGGTGCTTGCCGCCGTCGTGAGCGCTGCGGGGTGCGACGGTGCCCGCCTCATTGCGCGCGCCGAAGAGCCGGCGATCAAGGGTCGGCTGAAGGCCAATACCGACGAGGCGATCCAGCGCGGCGTATTCGGGGCACCAACATTCTTCGTCGGCGATCAGATGTTCTGGGGCAACGACCGAATGCACTTCGTCGAAGAGGCGCTCCGCGCCTGAAAGCCCTCCTGACTTCGCAGGAATGCCATATTTTTAGTGTGGAGGTTTCGTTGGCGGCCGGGCACTGGCGCGTGCTAGGACGGCGCGGGTAGCGGTGGGGAGGGGGTTCCAGCCCAGTATGTCCAAGATCATGCTCATCAACGTCACCCACGCGGAGGAGTCCCGCGTCGGGATCGTTGACGACGGCCAGCTCGAGACCTTCGAGATCGAATCCTTCAGCCGGGAGCACCTGAAGGGGAACATTTACAAAGGTGTCGTCCGGCGCATCCACCCGGCGATCGAGGCCGCCTTCGTCGACATAGGCGCCGAGCGCGACGCCTTCCTTCCGCTCGACGAGATCTGCTTCCGGAACCTGCCGGGAGGCCGGAATGGCGGCGGCGGATCGGGCGAGAAGGCCGAGAAGGCCGAGAAAGGCGAGAAAGGCCGGCGTCGCATCAAGGACGTATTGAAGTCCGGCGACGAGATCCTGGTCCAGATCACCAAAGAGCAGTTCACCAATAAGCCGCCCACCCTCACTACGTTCTACTCCCTGCCGGGGCGCTACCTGGTCCTGCTGCCGGGGTCGGAGGACGCCGGCATCTCGCGCAAGATCGAGGGCGAGGAGCGGGTTCGCGTCCGCGAGATGATCGAGAGCCTGCGCCCGCCGGCGGGCTGCGGCATCATCGTCCGGACCGCGGCGGGGTTCGACGAGGACCACGGCGAGCTCGACCGCGACCTCGCGTATCTCACGCGGCTTTGGGGGAGCATCAAACAGAACGCGGAGACGCGCCGCGGCCCGACCCCCATCTACCGCGAGCACGATCTCGTGCTGCGCAACATCCGCGACTACTTCACGCCCGACATCGACGAAGTCTTCATCGACAACGAAGAGATCTACGAGCGCGCCAAGGACTTCCTCCACAACATCATGCCGGGGAAGGAGCACTTGCTGCACCTCTACCAGGGCGACCAACCGATCTTCTCGCGGTTCGGGCTCGAGACGCAGATCGAGTCGATCTACAAGCGCCGGGTGCCCCTCAAGTCGGGCGGTTCGATCGTCATCGACGGCACCGAGGCGCTCACGGCGATCGACGTCAACTCCGGTGGCTCGATGCGCGGCACGAACCAGGAGGAGACCGCGCACAAGACGAACCTCGAAGCGGCGCGCGAGGTGGCGCGTCAGCTGCGGCTGCGCGACCTCGGCGGCATCATCGTGGTCGACTTCATCGACATGCGGGTGCAGAGCCACATCAACGACGTCGAGCGCGCGCTCCGCGAGGCGATGCGGCCGGAAAAGGCGCGCCACGACGTCGGGCGCATCTCGCGCCTCGGGCTGCTCGAGATCTCGCGTCAGCGTCTCCGGCCCGCGGCGGTCGCGAGCTCGTACGCGTCGTGTCCGATGTGCGAAGGGCACGGGTCGGTGCGTACGCCGGAGTCCGCCGCGCTCGGGGTTCTACGGAAGATCCACCACCGCGTCGCCGAGGGCGACATCGCGCAGATGAACGTGACGCTGCCCCGCGACGTCGCGATGTATCTGCTGAACCAGAAGCGCGACGACCTCGCGACCCTCGAGCGCCGCTACTCCGCCCGCATCCAGATCGTCGTGAGCGAGAAGCTGATGCCGCACCAGAGCGAGATCGAAACGCGCATCCGCGAGGTGACCGCGCCGATCGCGGTGGTGCGTCCCGGCGAGGTCGCCGCGGCCGATCGCGTGGCCGCCCCCGCCGCGACGACCCGAGCCCCTGCGCGCCGTCCCGGGGGCATCATCCCTGCACGAGGCGCGGCAGTCCCAGCCCGTGAGGGTGAAGACGGCGACGCGGCTCAGCGCCGGCGTCGGCGCGGCGGTCGCGGTCGCCGGAGCGATGTCGTGGAACCCCCACGTCTCGCGCCCCAGGCGCCGCCCGCCGTCGAAGCTCCGCAGTCGGTGGTTGCGGCACCCGAGCACGAGGCCGGTTCCGTCCTCGCGCGGGAAGCGCTCGACGAACCGGTTCCGAGCAAGGTGCCGGCAGTCGAGGCGAGCAGCGACAGCGCGGATGCGGAGCCGATACCTGCCGACGCTCAGGTCGACCGGACCGCCGCAATCCTCGCCGCCTCGAATGGCAGCTGGATCGAGGCGATAGCGCCGTTCGTGCCGGAGACCGCTGCAGCGGACACGTCAGGCTCGGCCGCCGAACAATTGCGTCGTCGTCGGCGCCGCGGCGGTCGCCGCGGAGGCCGCGGCCGCCGCGTCGGTGCCGGCGGTCCGGAGCGTCGCGAAGACAGCCTCTCCCCAGTCCCCGATGCGCCGACGATGGGCGCACCCTCCGAGCCCGAGGTCGTGGCCGCGCCGTCCGGCGAGGGACAGCGTCTCGCCTCGCGCCGCCGTCGTCGTCGTGGCGGCAGCGGTCGTCGCCGTATGGACGGCCGGGCGTCGGCCGACGCAGCAGATGGCACCTCGACGGCCGCCGTCACCGCGCCCGCGGAGCCCCCCGCCGACTCGTAAAACAACGCTTGGCATACGAAAGTTCCATCCGCTATACGACCGCAAAAGGCCCGCGTCTTCCCACCACCCCGCACACCAAAAGGAGTCGATCATTTCGAACAAAATCTTCGTCGGCAATTTGAGCTTCGACACGACCCAGGACGAGCTCTCCACGCTGTTGTCGCAAGCGGGTAAAGTCTCCCGCGTCCACATCGGTACCGATCGCGAGACCGGACGTTCTCGCGGCTTCGCATTCGCCGAGTTCGCGTCGGATACCGAGGCTGCCGATGCCATCCGCAAGTTCGACGGCTACGATCTCGGCGGGCGGCGCTTGCGCGTGAACAGCGCCGAAGATCGTCCGCAGCGGCCTGCGGGCGGAGCAGGTGGAGGTGGGTATCGCCCTTCCCCAGCGCCGGCGCGTCCGTCGTTCGCTGCGCCGCAGAACATGTTCGCAGCCGGCGATCCCTTCGCGAGTGAGATGGGCGGCGGTGGCATGGGCGGGCGGCCCAACAAGAACAAGGGAAGCCGCCGCGGTCTGCGGGCTCGTAAGCGTAGTCTCGGCGGTTACTGAGCGTGTCCCGGCGCCGCCGGGCCGCGTGTCACCCGCACCGTCACTCGCAGGCGGGGCGTTGAGATCGACTACTATGTCCGCGATGGAATTCACGCCGCGCTGCCCGACGTGTCGAGCCATCGTCGATGTGCAGGACAATCCCTGCCGTCCCTTCTGCTCCGGGCGCTGCCAGTTGGTCGATCTCGGCGGCTGGGTGACCGAGCAGTATCGGATCCCCGGCAAGGCGCTGGATGCCCTCGACCCGGCCGAGGACGAGGACGACGACGCGTCCGAGAGCGGCTCCTCGTGATCCACGCCACGGCCGTCGTCGACCGGGCGGCCGAGATCCACCCGACCGCGATCATCGGGCCGCAGGTGATCGTCGAGGGCCCCGTGCGCGTGGGTGCCGAGACGAGGATCCTGGCGCATGCCGTGCTTCGCGGTGCGACGGAAATAGGCGAGCGCAACGTCGTCCACCCCGGGGCAGTGCTCGGCGGTGAGCCGCAGGACCTCGCCTTCGGCGGCGGCGAGACGTTTCTCCGCATCGGCAACGAGAACGTCTTTCGCGAGCACGTCACCATCCATCGTGGCACCGCAGAAGGCACGGCGACCGTCATCGGCGACGCGAACTACTTCATGCAGAGCGCCCACGTCGCCCACAACTGCCGCATCGGCAACGCGACGATCGTCGCCGGCGGCGCGCTGCTTGCGGGGCATGTGGAGCTCGCGGATCGCGCGTTCGTGTCCGGCAATTGCGTGGTGCATCAGCATGTGCGCATCGGCCGGCTGGCGCTCCTGCGCGGGCTCTCGCGGACCAGTCGCGACGTCCCGCCCTTCTGCCTCATGGACGGCACCCACACCGTCCGCGGGGTGAACGCGATCGGCCTCCGTCGCGCCGGGTTCGACGCCGCGTCGATTGCGGCGATCCGTCGCGCCATGAGTGTGCTGTTCGGCCGACCGACCCACCTCGGCCGTGCGCTTGCGCGCCTCGAGGCGGCCGAAACCACCGACGAGGTCCGCGAGCTGATCGCGTTCATCCGCGCGTCGGAACGCGGCGTATGCGTCGCGCCTCGCCGCCGCGGTGCGGGCGACGCGGACGAGTCGTCGGAGTGACGGACCTCGGTTGCAATGGCGCGCGGAAGCCGAGTACATTCGTCCGGAGCGCCCCCTGATGAACAGAAATCGTCGCTTCATCATAGGCGCGGCCATCATCGTCGCTGCCGTCAGCTATCTCGTCTACACTGGCATCCGTGAGACCTCGGTCTACTACCTCACCATCGACGAGTTCCTGGCGCGGCGTGAAGCGGTCGCGGGCGAGGGGCTTCGTGTCGCGGGACGCGTCGGCAGCAACAGCATCGCTTGGAATGCGGCAACGCTCGACTTGAAGTTTCGCCTCGCCAACTTCGAGGAAACCGGCGGCGTCGAGGTGGCGTACAACGGCGTGCTTCCCGACATGTTCGCCGAAGGTCGCGACGTGATCGTCGAGGGCACGTATGTCCGGAACGGGGCCTTCCACGCACGCACGCTGCTCACGGCTTGTCCCTCGAAGTACGAAGCGGAAGCGACGGCGGAAGTCGCTCAGAAGTAGGAGGGGTCAATGGTCGAGATCGGCGTTCTGGCGCTTCGGCTGGCGCTGATCGGCGGCTTCTATGCGATCGTGACGGCACTGGTCGGGGTGTGGACCCGTCGGGCCGCGCTCGTGCGCTCCAGCCGTCAGGCCGCGTACGCGGTCCACGCGCTCGTCGCGATTGCGGCGTTCGTGCTGTGGCACGCGCTCATAACCACGGACTTCTCGCTCGAGTACGTCGCATCGTACGCGTCGTCGACGTTGTCGATGCCCTATCGGATCGCTGCCCTCTGGGGAGGGCAGGCCGGCTCGCTCCTCTTCTGGGTGCTCATCCTCACCACGATGAGCACGGTGGTGCATCTCCAGAACCGCGAGCGCAACGAGACGCTCATGCCGTACGTGACCGCGACGCTCATGGCGATCTCGGTCTTTTTCCTGTTGCTCCTGGTCTTCGTCACCGGGCCGTTCGAGCGTCTCCCGGTGCCGGCGAGCGAGGGCGCCGACCTGAACCCGCTACTGCAGAACTACTGGATGATGATCCACCCGCC
>JANNPN010000263.1:0-19034 GCA_031400185.1 Polyangiaceae bacterium | reverse complement strand
GCACGCCGAGCGGGGGGTGGATGATGCGGGGAACGGACCGGCAGCAGGCCACGATATTCAGCTATCTCTCGCCGGAGCGGCGCGTGCCGGCCGATCACCTGCTGCGGACGCTGCGGTCGATGGTCGACGATGCGCTCGGCAAGCTCTCGGGCCTGTTCGACGCGATGTACGCGACGGAGGGGCCTCGTAAAGCGCCACGCCGTCACCGGTGATCGCCTGGAGCCCGAGCGCCGACGTGCCGGGTGATGGCACCAGACGCGCGAGGCGCCGCTTGCGCGCGGCGAGCGATTCTCCGCGCACGTCCCGGCCATCGACGGCGAGGACATCGAACGCCACGAAGCTCGGGGCGCCGCGACGGTAGAGGAGCGCCAGGAAATCGGGCCGGCCCTGATCGTCGAGGCCACAGAATTCTACTGGTCCGGGATCACCCAGTCGCTTCTTCAGAATCATGCGTGGGTGATCACGTTCGGCGGCGGGTTCGAGAACTTTTGGGAGAAGAGCGTGCCGAACTACGCGCGAGCGGTCCGCAACGGCCCGTGAGCAAGTGGGTATCCCACTACGTCGCGCGGGTGCTCGTCGTGACAGTGCTCGCGTCCTGGGGGCCGCTCGCTTCGGTTGTGCGGGCCGACTTGTGCGGCGACGCCGACGGTGACGGCCGGGCCACGGTCAGCGATGCCGTCAACATCCTGCGTGTCGCCGCCAGCTTGCCGTCGGTGTGTCCACTGTCGCGATGCGATTTCAACAGCAGCGGTGCCATCGACGTCACCGACGGTATCAACGTGCTGCGCGTGGCGGCCGACCTGCCAACCATCACGGGGTGTGTTTCCGACCCGTTCATCGCCTCGATACAAGGTCAAGACGGCGTATCTGGAACGTTCGATGTGGCAAGCGCCTTGACGGCGCCAGCCGAGGCGCCGCCGACGATCACAAACGTCGTCTTCGGCGATGCGTTCGCTGCCGGTCGATTGAACACCGTCACCGTCGAATACGACGTCTCGGGGTTCCAAGCCGACGAGTCGACAGGATCAAGTCTGCTTGTCGCTTCAACGCGCGAGGCCGCCGATACCACGGCAGGATTCTTCGAACTGCCGCTGGAATCGGGTCGGGGATCGGTGACCATCGCGCTGGAGATGAAACCGGACGTTGCCGGCAGCCTCTTCACGTTGAAGCTCGCCAATGGTGCGGCGGGCGTCGTCGTCGGGCGGATCTATCTCGTGGCGATCGTGGTCCGAGCGGGAAGCGCACCGGCGTGCGGCAATCGAGTTATCGACGCCGGAGAGACGTGCGACCCTCCGGGGTTCGGCTGCCCGGCGGCTGCGGGCGCCGGTTTCTGCAATGCCACGTGCGCGTGTGAGTTTTTCCCCCGCTTCGTCGACCACGGCGATGGAACCGTGATCGACACGCAAACGGGCCTGCAATGGGAGAAGAAGACCGGGGTGGTCGGCGACTACCTCGTCTGCGGCGTGTCGTGTGACGAGCAATGCGCCACGTCGTGTCCCGACGCGCACGACGTAAACAATTTGTATCAGTGGTGCCGGAGCGCGAACGTTGATTTTGCGACAAATTGCGACAGTGCGTCGGGATGCCTCGATGCCGATCAGGATCAGGTTTGCGATGACCCCACGGTGTACCGGCCCGACGGTGGACTAAATTCACGGAATTTCTCGCACGCCTCAACAGTTCGCCGTGCTTCGCTGGCCATTGCGACTGGCGCCTGCCGACCGTCGCGGAGGACGGTGCGGCTGCCGAGCTCGAGACGATCGTGAATCTCAGCGCTCCGCGCTGTGTACCGCGTCGGCCGGGGAGCGTGCGGCCCGCCGGCGCTCGACCACTTCACGTTCTACAAGACGAAGACGAGCGCCGCCGGCGCGAAGTTCGCGCGCTTCGGCCCGGTCGTGCTGAGCGACGCGTTCCAGACGAACGCGCCCTATCAGGTGACCAAACCCGTGAAGCTCGGCCTCTCCCCGCGAACAAGAACGGCGAGGGCCTGAACGACGCCGAGACGCACCGCGAGGAGTACTTCGTGAAGCCCGTGAAGGGCGGGCCCGAGTTCGCGCCGCGCGCGGTCCACGTCGTGAACCAGTGCGACGACGTCGTCGTCGACGTCGTGAAGCCGGTGAGCCTGCTCGTGCCGACGGCGAAGAGCCTGACGGAGCCCGTCGACCCCCCCGGCATGCTGCACCACAACCTCGAGCACTTCCTCTGCTACCAGGCGAAGGCGCAGACGAAGCTCCCGAAGGGCATCCAGGTCGACGTCGCCGACCAGTTCCAGACGCGGCGCTACGACCTCCTCAAGGTGACGAAGGTCTGCAACGCCGTCGACAAGGCGGGCACGCCCGTGATCCTTGCGGGGCCGCAGAAGGGCGCCGCGAAGCCGATCACGCCGGCCGTCCGCACCACGCCCGACCAACACCTCGTCTGCTATCAGGTGAAGCGCGCCTCGAAGCTGATCGCGCAGACGGGCTGCGGCCCGACCACCGCCGGCGACAAGGGCACGCCGATCGTCCCGGCGCAGGCGAAGCACGCGCCGGTAATCGGGCTCTTCGTCGCGAACCAATTCGGCGCCGAGCGCCTCGACACGGTGAAAGGGGCGGAGTTCTGCATCCCGTCGTCGGTCGACTGAACTAGCCGGTGCCGCCGCTCACGGGCGTAGTAGTCGGCCGACAGGTCTTCGCTCTCGAAACTTCGCCGGGGCACGTTTACTTGACCTTCCACCGGCATGACGACTCTCGACGGGCTGGCAAGGACCGCTTCCTTGCCGCGTTGCTTCGTATCGTCGTCCGGCGACTTCGGACCGCCCGAGCGCATGGGGTAAGCAGCGAGACGCCTTCCGAGATCAGGATCGAAGCGTAGCTGTGCCTGAGGGAGTGGGGAGCTCACACTCGTAGCGGTCCCGGTTCAGCTTTGCGTGAGAGACGTTCTTGACCCACATGTACCGGGGGCCGCAGCCCGCGAGGACCACGAGCACCAGCAACGCCGAAAGCTCTCATCGCATCATCGGCTCGGGCTGGGCGTTGCCCGGACGAGCCGACCCCCATCGATCCGACGGCCACCCCGATCACCACATCGACGCCGCTCGCGACCGCGACGCCTGTGCGGACGGCGACGCCACTGGCGACCGCCACACCGGTACCCACGTTCAGGCCACCGCCGGACGCCACCTGCGCAGACCTCTGCTGATGGGCCTTCTCGCCGTGGCTCGCCGGGTGCACGCCAACGTACGGCGCGCCCTTCTGCCAGGTCGACCTAGGTCACTGCCTCGACGCCTGTCCCGACTGAGACCAGCCGCGCCTCTCGCCTTCGTGTAGTCCTCACGCATCCATCCCAAGTACGGATTGCGCCAGAATGGCCAGCTTTTCGCGCCAGATTCTCGTTGACATTCCCCCCCACACTGCCATCGTCCCCCGCTACCGACCCCCGCGCGCGGTTCCCCTCCGCCGCGGCCCTACGACAGGAGGAATTGCGATGGACCGCTCGATTCTCGCCGGCTCGCTGCTGATCGCCCTCGTGGGCGCATCCGTTGTGACCCCCACGCCCGCCCACGCCACCGACTGCGTCGTCGTGAACACCTCCGACACCGACTCCGCATCCGGAACGACCGTTCCCGGTTCCCTCCGCGACTGCATGGAGCGCGTCGGCGCCGGTGACGCGATCACGTTCGACGCGAACATCTTCGATCTCGCGAACTCCACTGCCGACACGACCATCCTCATCGACAGCGCGCTGCCCCTGCTCGACGACGGGAGCGTCACGATCGACGCGTCGAACCGGCGAGTGAGCGTCAACGGCAGTGGCACCGTCGACGCCAGCGGGCTGCAGATCACCTCCTCGGGCAACACGATCCGAGGGCTCACCATCGTCGCGTTCTCGCGCTCCGGCATCGTGTTGTCGGGCGCCTCTAACGTCATCGGCGGCGATCGCTCGGTCGGCGGTGGACCGAACGGGCAGGGGCTCCGCATCTCCGGCAACGGGGCCTTCGGCATCGAGATCGTGGGCTCGGGCACGGACAGCAACACGGTGAAGGGCTGCTGGATCGGGCTCGACGCCTCCGGGACCTCGGCGCAGGCGAACGTGAGCGGCGGTGTCCTGATGAAGGACGGTGCGCAGGGCAACACCATCGGCGGGGAGAATGCGGGCGACGCGAACACCGTCGCCTTCAACGGCGGCACGGGCGTCGAGGTCCGTGCGACCACAAGCCGGCGCAATTCGGTCCGCGGCAACAGCATCCGCAAGAACGTGGGCGGCGGGATCAAGCTCTTCGACGGCTCCAACGACGGCGTCGCGCCGCCGAGGATTCAAAAAGTCGTCGCCGCCCCCCCGAGCGGCACGGGAACCGCGCAGCTCCTCGTCTCGGGCACGACGACCGGCGCCGGCACCGTCGAGCTCTTCAACGACGACGGCAGCCAGGGCGGGACGTTTCTGACTGGCCGCACGTACGCGGGCGGAAACTACGCCATCGAGGTCGACGGGGATTTCCAAGGCGCCCTGAGCAACCTGACCGCCACCTTCACCGACGAGAACGGCAACACCTCGCCGCTCAGCGTCTTCGGCGTGACCGACGACGACTCGGACGGCGACCTCGTCTCCGACGAATTGGAAGAGCTCGCGGGCACGAGCCCGAGCGACCCGCTCAGCACGCCCGACTTCGCGAGCGCGCTCGAATCGAGCAAGCTTGGCGTCACTCTGAACTTCGCCAAGACCAACAAGGACTCGATCAATCTGAAGTCGACCGTCGTGCTGCCGCCCGGCTTGCCGTTCGACGGCGTCACCGCCGGTGTCTTCGTCGCCGGCCGCTCCGACGAGCTCGTCCTCGACGCGAAGGGCAAGGCCAAGTCGTCCGACGGCCTCGTCTCGATCGCCATGAAGACGTCGTCGAAGACGGGCGTCACGACGGTGCAGTACAAGGTTAAGAAGTCGGCGCTGGCGACTGACCTCGGGCCCTTCGGCCTCGAGGACCGCACGACCGACAAGGTCGGGGAGACCGTGCTGCTGCCCGTGTCGGTGACGACGAGCTCGTCGCTCGGGAGCTCGGTCTACCACCACGTGGTGACGGTCACGTACAAGGCGACGCAGGGGAAATCGGGGAAGGCGTCCCTCGCGAAGTAGGACCGAGTCCTACTTCAGATAGCCGGGTGCTGCGGATAGCGCTCGTTCAGGCATGCGCCCTTGTGCGCATCCCACACGGCGCGTCCGTGGTTTCACTGTCGGCGGAGAAGCGTCTTCGAGGCGCGTTCTACGCAGTTGATGCGATCCGGCGTTGCAGGAGGTGCTCGAGCGCATGGTTGAGAAGCGGTAGCCCGCTTTCACGCGAGGCATGTCGTGGCATCCTGTCCTCTTCTGGTCCATGACCAGGGCCTATAGAGACCCACAGCGAGCGACTCGCATTGGAGCGGAGTGGAATTTCTCCAGGACGTTGTCGGTGCCTGACGACGCGTCTCGGACGCTCCGCCGCTCTCTTGGTCAGCGGGTTGGGAGTTCGATCCTCCCGGCCTATTCGCATTTTCGCCCAGGCCATCGGCGCCTAGGGCAAGGGGCAATTCAGTCGAGGACACCAGATGAGACGAAGAACCTTGGGCGGCGGGCTCCAAGTCTCGGCGCTGGGTCTCGGCTGCATGCCGATGGTCGGTACCGGATTCGTGCACTACGGTGCGGCGACCGAGAGCGAGAGTCTCGCCACGATCGCGCGTGCGATCGAGCTCGGCATCACCTTCTTCGACACCGCCGAGGTGTACGGTCCGTTCGTGAACGAGGAGCTGCTCGGCCGGGCGATTCGCGGCAAGCGTGCCGGCCTCGTGATCGCAACGAAGTTCGGCTTCCGCTTCCCCGAGCTCGCGATCGACTCGTCGCCGGCGAACGTGAAGCGAGCGTGCGACGGCAGTCTGCGGCGCCTCGGGATCGAGACGATCGACCTGTTCTACCAGCACCGCGTGGACCCGAGGACGCCGATCGAGGACACGGTCGGTGCGGTGGCCGACCTGATCCGCGCCGGCAAGGTGCGCCACGTCGGGCTCTCGGAGTGCTCCGCGGCAACGCTCCGCCGCGCGGCGGCGGTGCACCCGATTGCCGCGGTACAAAGCGAGTATTCGCTGTGGGAGCGGGGGGTCGAGGATGACATCCTGCCCACCGCGCGCGAGTTGGGCGTCGGCTTCGTGCCCTACAGCCCACTCGGACGCGGCTTCCTCTCGGGCCGGATCACGAGCCGCGCGGAGCTCGAAGCGACCGACTACCGCCACCAGGACCCGCGCTTCGCCGACGAGAACTTCGCCAAGAACCTCGCGATCGTCGACGTGCTGGGCGAGATCGGCCGGGCACGCGGCGCGAGCGCTGCGCAGGTGGCGCTCGCGTGGCTCCTCGCCCAGGGTGACGACGTGGTGCCGATCCCCGGCTGCAAGCGTCGCGTGACGCTCGAGGACAGCGCCCGTGCGTCGAGCCTGGCGCTCTCGGCCGAGGATCTCGCCCGACTCGCCGCCGCCGCTCCTCCAGGCGGGACCGCGGGCCTGCGCTACGCGGAAAGGTACCTGCGCGCCATGAATCTGTAGCGCGGGGAGGCGTTCGTTACGTGAGGCATCCACACATCCGATCGTGCGACGGCGGCCGTTGCGTCGACTGAGTCGTTGGCGATGCCGTGATCCCGAGCAGCATTGCGCCGAAATGACGCACATCGACGGCGAGTTTTCTGTTGACGAAAGAGATGGAGTCGTGGATCGGTCTGAGCCTCCATGAAGACCGTGCTTGCCGCGCTGACCGTGACCGCGATCCTGACTCATGCGCCGGCGACCTTCGCGCAAAACGGCCGCCTCCCCAGCGTCGAACGGCAATCAGCGGCGGGCAAGTGCCAGAAGCTGATCGCCACCGTCACCACGAAGGTTTTGCTCGGAAAGCTCAAAGTGCTCGACGTCTGCGGCAACGCCGCCCTCGCGTGCGTGCAGACGAAGACCGCGAAGACCAACTGTCTCTCCAAGGCCGGCCAGGCATGCTCGGCGAAGCTCGGAGCGTTCGGCAAGGTCGTCGACAAAGCTCGGGCCAAGATCGCCGGCGACAAGACGTGCGCACGCGCATTGTCGCTTCAGGATCTTCTCGGCGAGGACGGACTCGGTCTCGAGAGCTTGAGCGAGCCGTGCGCGACGGACTTTCAGCTCAACGTCTGCACGGATTTCGGACAGCTGGCTGAATGCCTTGCCCGCGTGCCGGACCGGGCGGCCGGCGTGCTCTACGGCGCGGCCCGGCCGCGGATGAGCGAGCTGCTGGGACGGCTTCCGAACGGCGTGCCACCGGTCGCGGGCCTCGCGATCTCCCAGAATTGTGGAAACAACTGTCCGCTGACGCCCGGCACGCCGAAGGCGGTCGAGGAATGCGGCAAGGCCGTCACCAAAGCGATGAGCGGATTGGTGAAGACCCTGCACGGCGCGTTCGCGGGCTGCGCCGCCAGCGCCTTCACGTGCCTGCAGACGCAACCGTCCAATCCGGCGTGTTCGGGGAAGTCGGAAGCGGCGTGCACAAAGGGGGCCGGCAACGTCGCGAAAGCCTTCGCTCGCTTTGCGCCGCTCATCGACAAGAAATGCGGAGCGGCGATCGTGGATCCGCAACAGCTCATGGGATCGTCGGGGCTCGGATGGGAGTCGCTCGGCGGCACGTGCGAGGCCACCCCGACCGACGCCGCGACGCTCGCGAGCTGCCTGCGGGACCGTGCCGCGTGCAGCGTGTCCGACCTCGTGGGTCGCGTGGTCGGACGTACGGGCGATCTCGAAGAGCAGCAACGGCTCGGGACGCTCGCGGGCGTGCTCGGCGCAGCGTGTTCACGCGAACGATCGCCGGCGATCGGCAAGCGGGCTTTTGCGCTCGGCAGCATCCTCAGATTCGTAAAGCAGGTGAAGCGGCCCAAGGTCGGCGTCTTCGGGATTGTGACGAAGATCGGCAAGCCGGCGTCGACGCCGGGTGCCACGGGTGGCATCGTCAAGGTCGGTGGTCCGACCCGAATCAAGTTCGGGGCGGTGACGAAGGTCCCGTTCACGTACCGCGTAGGCGGCCGGCGCGGCCGGGCGGCGCAAGGGGCGGCCGCCGATGAGCCGCCGGCGTTGATCGTGACCATCCAGCGCGCCGACGTCACGGTGACGGATCACTTCGAGGTGCCCCTCGAGCTGCCGCCGGACGACGGATCCGAGATCGAGGTCGACGACGAAATCGAGATCAGCTACCAGCCGGCGCTTCCCGCGTGCTCGTTCACGCTCTCGTTCGCCACGCGCTTCGGTGACGAGGTCAGCACCTACGCGTCCGTCCCGCAAACGGTCGATGCGATGGTCTGGGGCGAGGACATCAGCAACGGCCCGGAAGGCGGCGCCGTCGCATCGCTCGCGATCGACCCGAAGACCCCGGGCACGATCTTCGCCGGCACGAGCTGGGGCGGCATCTTCAAGAGCATCGACGGCGGCGGCCGATGGCATCGCCTCACCGAGGGATTGTCGCCGTACGTGCGGGAGGTCGAGGCCGTCGCGATCGATCCCGTGCGCCCGAGCACGCTGTTCCTCTCGGGCAGCTTCATCAATGTCTTCAAGAGCACGGACGGCGGAGCGAGCTGGGGCCAGGCGGGAACGGAGCTCGCGTCCAAGCCGGTGAGCGCGTTGGCGATCGATCCCAAGGCGACGGACACCATCTACGCGGGCACCGATTCGCATGGCGTTCATAAGAGCGAGGACGGTGGAGCGAGCTGGCAGGCGGTCAACGACGGTCTGACCGCGACGCGGATCACCGAGTTGGTGATCGATCCGAAGACGCCCAAGACCGTCTATGCCGGCACCGCGACCGGCCTGTTCAAGACAACCGACGGCGGTGGAAGCTGGCGCAGCGCGAGCACGGGTCTCGAAGGGACGTACATCTACGCGATCGCGATCGACCCCAAGACACCGAAGAATTTGTTTGCGGGGACGCTGAGCTCCGGTGCGCGCCTTTTCCGCAGCACGGATGGAGGAGAGAGTTGGACTCGCGCCGATCAAGGGATCACCAGGCTCGTGGTCTCGCTGGCGGTCGATCCGGCGACTCCTTCGACGATCTATGCCGGCCTCGCAGGTGACGGGCTAGCGAAGAGCACCGACGGCGGCCTGCACTGGAAGGCCATCGGCAGCGAGCTCACGGCAGTTTCCACGGAGGCTCTGGCGATCGACCCCGCGGATCCAGAAACGCTCTACGCGGGCACGGACGGCGTCGATAGCGGGGAAGGGGTGTTCAAGTCCGTCGACGGCGGCGCGAGTTGGACCTTGATGAACGGCGGGCTCGTCGCCTCCATCGTTCATGACATCGTGGCGCTCCCAGGGGCGCCCGGTGCGGTGTTGGCGGCCGGCTCCTCGCCCGGCCTCTTTCGCAGCGATGATCGTGGCGGCAGCTGGACGCCGGTCGACGCCGGCGGCCGTTTCTCCGCCGGCTACGCGTTTGCGATCCCCCCGGGTTCGTCCAGCACGATCTACCTCGGCGGCACGGGCGTCCGGAAGAGCATCGACGGCGGGGAGAGCTGGAACGTGAGCGAAGCGAGCCCGACGAGCCTCGTCCTCAGCATGGTGATCGATCCGGTGACCCCGACGACGCTGTACGCCGGCACCTACGGGGAAGGCGTGTTTCGGACGATCGACGGTAGCGCGCACTGGACTGCGATGAACGTCGGCATCGAGACGGCCAGCGTCGACCAGCTCGTCATCGATCCGACCAATCCGACCACGCTCTACGCCGGGACGTTCGATGACGGTGTGTTTCGCAGCACCGGGGGAGGTCCGTGGGAGCCGATCAACGAGGGCCTGCCCTACCTTCAGATCGTCGCGTTGGCCGGGGACTCCACTGGGTCCGCGCTCTACGCGTCGACCTTCTCCGGCCTGTTCAAGCGCACGAGCGCCGGCGCGCTCTGGGTGCCGATCGACACGCTCGTGACGTCAGTCACCGCGATCACGGTCGATCCCGACGACGACGACATTCTTTACGCGGGCTCGTCGGACATCTTCAAGAGTGTCGATGCGGGCGCCCATTGGGAGCTCGTCGCGAGCCGACCGGGAATCTATACGCAGTCGATCACCTTCGACCCGACGACACCCGGGCGCTTGTATCTCGGCACGTTCGGCAACGGGGTCGTCACCGTCGAGTAGTTGCGACACCTTTCGGGGTCGTCGAACACGGTCGCGCCATCGCGAACGGCTGGGCAGGTCCCGCCTCGCCTCACATCGGGGCTATGGAGCCCCATGCGCAGACTCCTCGTACCCGGCGGGCGCACGGATGTTTGGCTGGTTGATGCCTCAGGTTGGCCGAAAATTTCTGCGTATCTGCTCGGGTGTCTGGTTCCTCGCGCATCGGCTCCAGAACCAGCGCCGACCTCCGTACGTAGCTCGCGCAACCACGGCTACTAAGAGGAAATCCGGACGTTTATTGTGAGATCTTGAAGACGTGGCTCGTCTGTCCGCCCGACAGGTAGATGTTGCCGGCCGCGTCGATCGCGACATCGGGGGGTACGCGAGGGCATGACCCTGGCCGTCTCCGCTCGTGTTGATGATCTCGGTGATCGTGCCGGAGGGCGTGATCCTGAAGACGTTGTTCGTGACTGCCGATCACGGCAACGGCAACGTTTCCTTCCGGGATTCGGCGACAACGGCCCGCAAGGTCTGTACGCCGTCGGTCACGGTGACTCGCCCGTCTACGCTCGCCGTGGCGGACGTGTATGGCGGCGAACACCCATCGCGCCGGTGTAGTCCACACGTTCGTCTGCGCAACCTAGTAGCGCCTTATTGGACGCGACCGTCTACCGCGACTCGCAGGTGACGGGAAGGCCGGCGGCCTTCCGGAGGACGTTGACGCCATCGGTCACCGTCACCGTGCCGCTACCGTCCATGTCGCAGCGGGCGGCGGTGCAGGCACTCGACAACCCCGCCGCGGCCCGTAGGGTCTGAACACCGTCGGTGACGGTGACGATGCCGTTGCCGTCCGCATCTCCGCATAGGCTCGTCGCCGCACTCGACGACAATGTCAGCGTGTAGTCGCCGCTCTCACTCCCTTTGTCCGAGGCAACGACGATATGGGTCCCGTCCGTCGTCAGGGGCCACTCGATCTCCGCGGCATTCGCGCCGAAATCCGACGCCAGCAAGACGCCTGTCGGATCGTACAGCCGCAGCTGAGGGTCCAGAAAACCATCGCCCAGGACATGTCCCATTGTGAGCAAGACCCGATTGCCGGCGACACCGGCGAAACTCCACATGTCCAAATCCCCGGTATGAATCGTCCCATCGTGAATTGCACCGTTCGTCAGCGACCCACCGTCTTGCTCCCCCAACGCGAACTCGCCCGGTATTCGGGCGAAGTGCAGCCGATAGGGCCCCTGCTCGCCACCACTGTCCGATGCGATGACGGTATACGTTCCCTCCACGGTCAGTGACGACGCAATCTCCGCGGCATTCGAATGGATGTCCGAGGCGAGCAAGACGCCGGTAGGATCGTAGAGGCGGAGTTGCGGGTCCAAGAAATCCGTGCCCAGCCGGTGTCCCATCTTCAGCAGGATACGATCGCCCACCTCGCCGGCGAAGCTCCACAGGTCGAGATCACCCGTATGAATCGTCGCGTCGTGCGTAGCACCGTTCGTCAGCGGCCCACCGTCTTGCTCACCTGTCGCGAAGTCGCCGGGCATTCGGGCGAAATGCAGCCGGTACGGCCCCCGCTCGGTGTCCTCGTCGGATGCGATCACGCTGTACGTGCCGTCAGTCGTCGCTGACCACGCGATCTCCGCGACGTTTGCCCCGCTGTCGGAGGCGACCAAGACCCCCGTCGGATCGTACAGGCGAAGTCGTGGATCCAAGAAACCGCTCCCCAGCGTATGGCCCATTTTCAACAGGATGCGATCGCCGGTTGAGGCGAGCAGCGTCCACGTATCCGCCGCTCCGGCGGTCGAAATGTTGCCCTCGCGCGTTTCACCGGAGTCGATGGGACCTCCAACGGCGTGACCGGCCTGCGGCAGCGCGCCGAGGAGGATCGTCAGGGCCGCGACGAGGACGCCAATGTTCACAATGCTGGTCACTGGTACCGCGTCGACTCTGCGCTTCGTCGTCGAACGTCGACCACTACCCATAGACCCCTCCGGGCGCACGTGCGTGATAGCGACTCTCAGCGATCGCGCTTGTACTGCCGTTGGCCACACGCAAACAAGCCTGCGCGCTCCGGGCGCACGGCCCGCAGCACCGGAGCGCGGCACTCGGCGGGCCCGGCTGGATTGGAGCGAGTCGCTGCCTTGGATGGTTCTCTCAGCGTCCGATGAGTTTCCGCGAGATCCGTTCAGCCCCCGGAGACCCGGAAAAAATCTCGCCTCGCGGGATCTCGAGGGCGCATGATCGAAACACGGCATCAAGCGACGCCCGGACCCAATCCGCGTAACAACGCCGAGCGGAGGATGCACATGAGGATCGCGCTACTCAGTATAGGCGTGCTGCTCGCAATTCCGATGCAATCCTGGAGCAGCTCGGCCGAGAACGAGAGCCTCGCCCCCATTCCCGTCGATCCGCAAGCGACGATGACGATCCGGTATCCAGGGGACGACCGGCCGTTGATCATATGGGACGGGCCGCCGCTGAAGCCGGACATTCCGGTGGTCGAAGGTGAGCGCGTGCCGATCGCGAGGTTGCCGGACGGGACTTGTCCCAGGGTGCACGTCTACCTTTGGACCTATCCGGAAGCGCCCGCGTCTTGGTTCGAAGAGGACGGTCGACACCTGTGGTTTCCCGGCACCTCGTCGCGAACCGCGGAACGGGTCGACGCGGAACGCTGCGAAGTCATCGTGGACGAAGCGAAGTCGTGGATAACGTGGAAGCGGGTCGAGGTCCGTCCTCCCGATGCGCGTGTTCGAAGGCTGCTGGCAGAGATGGGCATGGAAGTCCCCATCGACCCAGCGGAGCCCGTACCCTGACTGCGTAGTCGCGCTGTCTGCGCGCGATCGGCTCGGCGGTTGCTTCGCCGCGCACCTTCGCCGGCGCCGTAGCGTCCGCGCTCAAATCTCCGGAGGTTTCACCGTGAGCACGTCGTCTGGGACGACGGCTGGGCGCAGCTCGGACGCCTGGAGCGTCTGGCCGTCGAACTGAAGAAACGTGCAGGTGACGACGACTTCGAAAATGCGGTCGGGATCGGGCGCGAACGAGAGGGTGAGGTTTCCGTTGCCGTCGTCCGTCGGGGTGAGCCCCTCGGTGTCTCCGCTGCAGTCAGGTGCGCTCCCAAAACCGCCTTTCGACTGCGGGTAGACCACGGTGACCGTGAACGCGCCCGTGTAGTCGCCGTCGGGGGGGGCCGTCTCGACGGTGATGTCGACGTCAACCTCTTCCGGCTCCGGCGTCACGCTGGGCTCGGGGGTCACGCCTCCGGCCGTCGAAACGCTCGGCGCGGGCGTGACGTTTCCCGACGAGGACACGCTCGGGGCCGGGGTTGCAGTTTTCAAGGCTGTCAGCGTCGCTGTGGCGGGCGGCCCCGGCGTCTGCACGAACGTCTGCTCCGGACGCGACCCGTCGCATTCGTAGGAGAACTCGAGCTGCAGCGTGTTGGGGTTCACGGGGAAGCAGCGGTGCTGGCCGCTGTCGGCTTTGCGTGCGCACCGTAAGGCGACCGAGCACGACGGCGGTCGGGGAACTGGAGTGCTTCCCACGCCGGTAGGTTGAGGCGGCAGAGGACATTGACCGGTCAACTCGTCGTTCGAGAGCGTGGCCGGGCCGATGCACGGCCCATCGGTATCCCCACACTCCTCGCAGAGCCCGCCGTCCGAGTCGGCGGCTTTGCCGCCACCGCCGCAGCTCACGAACGCCGTCGCGCTGACGGTCGCCATGAGCACCATCACCACCGCAAAAGCGCGCCACTCGCGTCGCTCACCCATGATCGTCCCTCCACCCGAGCCTCGGTCGTCCGGTGTCCGGTTCTACGTTCGAGGGGCGGGCTATCAACCCCCTTGGACGCCTGCAAGGAGGGGGCGCGGGTCGCCGCTAGGCGGCGGCCCAGACGGGTGGCGGGTGGCCGCGGCCGATCGGCAAGAGCCGGAGGCGCAGTGCCACGCCGACGTCCCAGGCGGTGAGGTCGCGCAACCACGCGGTCGCACCGGCGCCCGCCCGCATGCCGGCGCGGACGGCGCGACGAACGGCGGGGGCGATGCGAGCCACCGCCTCGGCGGCGCGCGCCGCGACGAGCCGGCCGTGCTCGCGCACGACGACGACCGCCGCCACGAGCCACAGCGCGACGAGGACGAGATTCACCGCGACCATGATTCCGGTCGCATGACCCGCGAACTGGCTGCTCGCGAGCGCGGTCAGTGCCGCCATGCCGTCGCCGAGGCGCACGAACAGCGAGTCGACCGTCGGCTTGCTCTCGATCTTGAGCTCGTGGTCGGCGGGGAGCCAGAGGACCTGGCGCGCGGTCTGATTCAATGAGTAGTCGGTCGCCTGCTCGGCGATCTTCACCCACTTGAGGATGGCGAGGACGGGGGCGACCGCGAGGAGCGCCGCCGCGAGCAGCGCCAGCAGCGGCAACACGAAGATGATGGCCGCGAGCCCGCCGCGCGCGAGAAGCCGCGAGGTGGCGAGCAGCTGAACGGCAAGGGCGGCGAGGTTCGTCCAGAAGTAGAAGTCGCCGTAGAATGCTGCGGTCGCGGCGCGCGAGTGCTGGAGCGCGCTCGCGGGATCGAGTCCCGGATCCGCGGTGGTGCGGATGCCGTCCTGGACGACCTGAAAGAGCAGGTTCTCGCCGTTGGTCGTGGCCCAGCTGAGCAACAGCGCGAGCACGCCGGCCGCGAGCACGAACCGGTCGCTCATGACTCGCTTCAGGCTCGTGGCCCGCGGCCGTACGGGACCCCGCGCCCGTGCGCGCGCCCGCAGCGACCGTGCGGTGACGTGCGCCAGACCCGCCGCTGCCAGCAGCGGCAGTGTCGCGAGCAAGAGGATCGCCTGCGCGCCGACCGGACCGAGCGCGCCGAGAGAGGTGTGCAGCCACGATCCCGCCGCCGCCCCCGCCGTCCCGCCGAGCGCAACCAGCGGAAGCAAGCGCCGTCCGCGCTCGTCGGCGTAGAGGTCGGTCGCGAATGCCCAGAACTGGGCGACGACGAACACGCCGAACATCCCGACCCAGAGATAGAAGGCGATGCCGACCCCCGGGATGTCACCGAACAGAAAGCCGGGTTGCACGAGCCAGAACACGGCGAGTGCCGTGGCGCACGCGATCGCCGAGCGACTCAAGAGGGCGCGCGCCGAGCAGCGCGCGGCGAGCTGCGCATAGAGCCCGACGGCGGCGAGAAGGATGAGGCTTTGCGCGAGACTCGAGTACGCTTTGATCTCGACGCGCGAGAGACTGCCGATCGCCGACGTCGCGATCCACCCTTCTCGCAAGGGCTTCACCATGTAGTACGCGGCCATGATCAGGAACACGGCGGCGAACATGAGCGACGCCGTGCGCCCCTCGCCGCGCTCGAGGTGGAAGGGGAGGAGTGTCCAGGTGGAGGAGCGGCGGTGCGAGGCGACGGGGCGCATGGGCCATCGCCTACCGAGCAAGCCATGGACCAGCACACGGCGCTTGCTTTACCGAGTCTCGACGCGCGTCGATGGGCGCTCACGACATTCGCGCGAGCCATTCGTGACCATCCGCAAGAGCGCGCCGTGTCGACGCTGACACAACGCGTCTGCGGCTCTCGATAGCGAAGAGCAAATCGCGGCTACTGCGGAAACGCTTCGGGCGCGGTGTCGGCGTAGCCTTCGCCGGAGAGTGCTTCCATGAACGCCACGAGCGCTCGCACCTCAGATGAAGTGAGGTCGAGCTTCCGTACGCGCGGCGTGAGCCACGGGTTCGCGATGCCGCCGCGGACGTAGTGCTCGACGACGTCCGCGAGCGTCGTGATCGACCCGTCGTGCATGTACGGCGGATGCTTTGACACCTCGCGAAGGCCCGGCGTCTTGAACGCGCCGCGGTCGGCGTCCTTCTTCGTGATCGCAAAGCGTCCGGGATCGCTGAACGTCTGCGTGTTCGCATCCCATCCGATGCCGAGGTTGTGAAAGCGTCCGTCGGTGAAGTTGTCGCCGAGGTGGCACTGGTTGCACTCGGCGTTGCCGAAGAAGAGCTCGTAGCCGGCCTTCACGTCGGCCGACACCGCGGACGCGTCGCGCCCGACGCGCCAGCGGTCGACGGGGCTGTTGCCGCTCATGCGCGTCCGTTCGTAGTCGGCGATCGCGTGCGCGACGCGCTCTTTGGTGAGGCCTGGGGTCCCGAACGCTTCCTTGAAGTACGGCGCGTAGCCTTGGATCCGCCTGAGCGTGGCGACCATCGCGCCGTGGCTGCTCCCCATCTCGATCGGGTTCGCGATCGGTCCGAGCGCCTGCTCCTCGAGCGTCGACGCGCGGCCGTCCCAGAAGAAGTTCGGGTAGATCGTCCACGCCATGTTCACGAACGACGGGGCCTTGCGGACGCCGCGCTTCCCGTGGGCCCCTGTCGAGTGCGGTGTCAGCTCCGAGAACGCGTGCTCGGGGCGGTGGCACGACGCGCACGAGAGCGTGCCGTCGCCCGAGAGCCGCGCGTCGTAGAAGAGCCACCGTCCGAGGCGGACGCGCTCGGGCGTCGGCGGCGTCGGGAGCTCCTCGAACGTCCCTTGCAGACCGAGGGGTGGCTTCGGGATCGGCCGGACAGGGTTCGCGTCCTCCCATGGAGGCGCCGCGGTCGCGACCGTCGCGAGCGCCAGGACGACCGCGAGCCCGCACCCCGACACCGATCCGCGCGCGCGCTTCGCCATGGTCGGTCGGCGAGATCAGCGGGCGCGCGGCGCCGCTTGGTTGACCTCGGCCTTCGCGCGCGACGCGGTCACGACCGGGATGTCGTCCTCCGCGAGCGGCGCCATGCGGCGCTTCCGCGCAAGCGCGCGCTCGATGAACGGCGCGAGCTCGATGCGCTTCCGCTCCTCGCGCGCCGCCGCCTCCGCACGGAACTCGGGCGCGATCTCGCGGGCGAACAGCTCGAGCGACGCGAGGATCTCGTCGTGGCGGTTGTGGCCCGCCTGCTGGAGGAAGATCACCTGGTCGACGCCGGCGGCTTGCTGACTCCGCAGGTGGGCGCGCATGTCGTCCGGCGTGCCGATGCCGGCGCCCTGATAGCCGGCGTCGTTCGCGCGCGCCACGAGCTCGGCGGTGCGGTTCCCGCGGAGCTTCTGGAACGATTCCCAGAGGTGGGAGCGGCCGGGCACCGCGTCCTGCGCGACGAGGGCGTTCACCGCGAAGAAGAAGAACTCGAAGCCCTCCTGGCCGCGGCGGATCGCCTCGGCGCGATCGGGGTGGATCGAGAACGCCGACACCGTCGCGAGATTCGCGTTCACCGTCCAGCCGAGCGGCACGCAGGCGTCGCTCTTGATGGCGTCGTAGTAGATCGTGCTCCAGGTGCGCGCTTCGTCCGGGTCGACGAACGCGAATGCGAGCGCGCCGAGCCCGTGCTCCGCCGCGACCCGGATCGTGTCGCGGTTGGTGCAGGCCATCCACATCGGCGGGTGCGGCTTCTGGATCGGCTTCGGGATCACGTTCCGGCATGGCATCGCGAACCCCGCGCCCTCGAAGCCGGGGTAGGGCGACAGCACCATCATGTTCGCGATCTGCTCGCCCGCCTCGAGTGCCAGCGCGCGTTTCTCCTTGGCAGCGATCTTGAAGCCGCCGAGCTCGAGCCGCGTCGCCCCTTCGCCGATCCCGAACTCGACGCGGCCGTTCGAGATCAGGTCGAGCATGCCGAGGCCTTCGGCGGTGCGCGCCGGATGGTTGTAGCTCGGGATCACCTGGCGGATGCCGTGACCGATCCGGATCGTGCGCGTACGCGCGGCGGCAGCCGCGAGGAACACCTCGGGCGCCGAGCAGTGCGAGTACTCCTCGAGGAAGTGGTGCTCGACGCACCACGCGTAGTCGAACCCGAGCTGGTCGGCGAGCTCGACCTGCGCGAGCGCTTCCTGGACGATGCGCTGCTCCGAGCGCTCGTCCCACGGTTTCGGCATCTGCAGCTCGTAGAAGACCCCGAATCGCATCCGTCGGCTGTAGCGCGGGGCTTCCGCATCGACAAGCTCGGCCGATGACGTTAGGGACAAGCTCCGTGTCGACCAGTCCAGACGCAGGCACACCCGCGGATCCGACGCAGCTCGTCGACGTCGCGAAGCTCGTGACGGCCTACTACACGGAGCGCCCCGACCCGGCGGTCGCGACGGAGCGCGTCGCGTTCGGCACGTCGGGCCACCGCGGCTCGTCGTTCGACGTCTCCTTCAACGAGACCCACATCCTCGCCGTGACCCAGGCGATCTGCCTCTATCGAAAGGAGCAGGGCACCAGCGGACCGCTCTTCATCGGCATCGACAGTCACGCGCTCTCCGAGCCGGCGTTCGCGAGCGCGCTCGAGGTGCTCGCCGCGAACGAGGTCGACGTGATGATCGACGGGCGCGGCGGCTACGTGCCGACGCCGGTGATCTCCCACGCGATCCTCACGTACAACCGGGGGCGGACGACAGCGCTCGCCGACGGGATCGTGGTCACACCCTCGCACAACCCGCCGAAGTCGGGCGGCTTCAAGTACAACCCGCCCCACGGCGGTCCGGCCGACAGCGCCGCGACGGGCTGGATCGAGCGCCAGGCGAACGCCTTCATCGCCGACGAGCTCCGCGGCGTGCGGCGCATGCCGCTCGCGCGCGCCCGGACCGCGGCGACGACGCATCGCCACGACTACCTCGACGCCTACGTCGGCGATCTGCCCGCGGTGGTCGACCTCGCCGCGATCCGCGACGCCAAGGTGCACGTCGGCGTCGATCCGCTCGGCGGCGCGAGCCTCGCCTACTGGAACGCGATCGGCGAACGCTACGGACTCGACCTGGAGGTCGTGAATCAGGCGATCGACCCGACGTTTCGTTTCATGACCCTCGATTGGGACGGCCAGATCCGCATGGACCCGTCGTCGCCGTACGTCATGGCGCGGATGGTCGGTTTGAAAGACCGGTTCGACGTCGCGTGCGCATGCGACGCCGACGCCGACCGCCACGGCATCGTGAC
>JANNPN010000259.1:0-12044 GCA_031400185.1 Polyangiaceae bacterium | reverse complement strand
GTGGGACGTGCGACGGGGGGCCGAACGTCGGACTCTCGTGCGACATCAACGGGGCCTCGAATACGCACCAGGAGACGAGCCTCGATTGTCCACCGAGTGCCGGATTCCCGACCTCGAACACGATCGACGCATCGACGACCTCGACCTCCGTCACGTTGTCGGCGGCGAGCCCGACCTGCCCCGGCGATCCGACCAGGCGTTGCCTCTGCAGCACCTGCAACAGCGGTCCGTTCAAGATCGCTTGCGCGACGAATGCCGATTGTCCCGACAATCCTTCCGGTACTGCCGGCATTTGCGGGGGACGCCTGTGTCAGGCTGGAAGCAACGTCGGCAAGCCATGCACCGCCGCTTCGCAGTGTCCTGGGAGCACCTGTACGAGCTTCGATTCGACGTCGCGACCGAGTGCCTGCCTCGACGACACGGCGTCGCCGGGGACGACCAACGAGTGTGGACTGGTTGAAGGGGAATATCGGTGTCTCGTGGGGCCGATCGATCGCGCCTGTTCGACCGAGACGGACCTGGGCTGTTTGTCGGACGCGGACTGCACGAAGCACACCTGCAGCAACGACTCCTTCACGATCTGCGCCGCCAACGCGGACTGTGGCGGCGCACCATGCGTGAAGGATACGTGCGTGCCGAAGGGGCGACCGTGCTACGAAGCCGACGGCCTCGTCAGCGGGCCGGGCCTCCACAGCGTCACGGCCGAGGGCTCGACGACGACTCCCATCTTCGGTCAATGGGACGTGACGGTGGCGAATCCTCTCGCATGCATCGCTCCGACCGGGACGAGCCTCGACTTTACTGGACTGCCGGGACTCTCGCGCCTGGAGCTTCCGCTCCACGTGCGCGTCCGGCCGTAGTCTCGCGCTGGGCGCACTCGAACGTCGGCCGTCCCAGGACTGTGCGGACGCCGCGGTGCAATCGATTTACGCGGGGTCGAACGAGATCATGAAGGTGATCATCGCGAAGCGGATGGGGCTCGGGGGGTAGCGCACGCGCACCCCGCACGCACTGTTTCAGACTGAGACAAACTTCCGTGTGCGGGCGCGATTTTTTGTTGCCCGCTGAAGTGACGCGCAGGCAAGTAGGACCTGCGCCGTAGTGGCGCATGTCGGCCGCGACCGTCCCCATCGTCGCGGATCCCCTAAACCGCTTCGAGCGCGCGATTCACGCCGATGGTCGAGGTGTCTCTCGCGCTCAAGGGAGGTAACAATGCGTGTTCATTGCTCGAGGTTCGTCGTCGCGTGCATCATGTCCTTCACGGTCGTCGCCGGGTCGGTACTTCCGGCCGACGCCACCACCCTCAACCTCCAAGTCGGCAGCTCGGAGGATGACTATAAGGAGTCGCAGAGCGGGTCGTCGGTGAAGACCGACACGGCCCTGGATACCTGGACGACCAGCGATCAGCAGCTCGCCTTCCGGTTCGTGAACGTCACCATCCCGAACGGCGCCGAGATCACGTCGGCAACACTGCAGCTCTACAGCGCCAACACTGGAACGAGCAACAATCTCTCCGGCACCGTTCGCGGCCAGAAGGTCGGCGACGCTCCCGCCTGGACGGGGACGTCGGGTGAGATCAGCAACGCCGTCAAGACGACGGCGTCGGTCACCATCTTCAACCCTGCGGCCTGGACGGGGAACGCGCACAACGACGTTGCCGACGTCACCAGCATCGTCCAGGAGATCGTCGACCAGTGCGGATGGCTGGACGGCAACGCGCTCAAGATCTTCCTGATCGCGACGTCGACGGCGTCGCACCGGCGAACGAATACCTACGATTCGGCGCCTTCGAAGGGCGCAAAGCTGATCATCGAGTACGAGGAGGACGCGGGATCGGATCGCTGCGACGGCCGAACGATCGAGCTGTCGACGCGTGACGAGACCGTGACCTCGATCGACCTCGGATGGAACGGCCTCGGACACAACGGCACGTCGATCGCGCGCGAGGCGACGCTCTCGGCGACGCTCTCGGGGTGCGACGAGACCGAGCCGCCGTGCGGCGAGTGCGATCTCAGCGGCCCGACCACGAACGCGTGCGCGGACAAGACCGCCATCGCCTCGAGGCGTTGCGTCAACAACACGCGGACGAAGTGCGCGAGCAATGCCGACTGCGGCGGGGGCAACACGTGCGCCTTCTTCTTCGGGAGCTACGTGACGATCCGCAATGCCTTCTGCGTCACGAATCAGGTGTCCGGGTCGTTGACGGGTACGGTCAACCTCGACACCGGGGAGCTCGACGTAAACTTGCCGATGACGACGACGTTCACGTCCATCACCCCGACGTGCCCGAAGTGCGTCGGCGACGCGAACTCCAACGACGGGGTACGCGGCGGCACGTGCAACGCGGGGCCGAACAACGGACTCTCGTGCGACATCAACGGCTCCTCCAATCCGCACGAGGAGACGAGCCTCGATTGTCCGCCCGGCGCCGGAATTCCGACCGCGAACACGCTCGATGCCTCGACGACCTCGACGTCGGCCACGCTGACGACGGCGAGCCCGAAGTGCGGCGCGGATGCGAGCAAGCGGTGTCTCTGCAGCACCTGCAACAGCGCCGGCTTGTTCGGTCCCATCGGCTGCTCGTCGAATGCCGATTGTCCCGACAATCCTCCCGGCACAGCCGGCATCTGCGGCGGAAAGCTGTGTCAGGGTGGGACCAACAACGGCGCAGTCTGCACCGTCGGCTCGCAGTGTCCCGGCGGCCTCTGTGCGAGCTACGATACGACGGCGCTGCCCAATGCCTGCCTCGACGACACGTCGTCGCCGGGTACGACCAACGAGTGCGAGATCAATGGCGGGGAATATCGGTGCACCTCGGGTCCCATCGTCAGCGCCTGCTCGACCCAGACCGATCTCGGATGCTCGTCGAACGCGGATTGCACGAAGTACACCTGCAGCAACGACGCCTTCACGGTCTGCGCGACGAACGCGGACTGTGGCGGGGCTGCGTGCATAAAGGACACGTGCGTGTCGGACCTTCGACTGTGCTTCGAGGCCGACGGCCTCACCAGCGGGCCGGGCATCCACAGCATCACGGCCGTCGGTTCCGCGGGAACCCCGGTGCTCGATCAGTGGGACGTGACGCTGGCGAACCCGATCGTCTGTATCCCGCCGGTGCCCTTCCCTCTGACCAGCCTGAACGGCACGGGGCTCCCGGGTCCCTCGCGCTTGGAGCTCCCGCTCCACGTGCGGGTACGTCCATGAGTATCGTCTGAGCGTCCTCGGCGAGCGGGTTCGGCAGCGTCACGCCGGACCCGCTCGCCGATCTCTCGCGCCGGCGGCGGCGACGTGAAGGCGGGGATCGAGCTCCGCGCCGTGCCGTCCGCGACGACGCCCGTCACACACGCGATGCAGTTGGCCGTCCCTGACGTCTCGTCGCTGGCACGGATCTCGCTCGTTCGCCGTGGCGAGGAGGATGCACCATGGCCAGATACGGCAAGAAGGCCCAGGACAAAGTCGAGAAGGCGATGCACGAGCGGAAGCGCGGGACGCTCAAGTCCGGTGGCTCGGGCAAGAAAGTCACCAGTCGGAAGCAAGCGATCGCGATCGGGCTCTCCGAGGCGCGGCGTGAGGGCGCAAAAGTCCCCAACACGAAAGTCGCCAAGAAGAAGAGCAGCAGCGGCGGGCGCGCGACCGCGAAGCGTCGCACCACCGCGAAGCGTCGCACCACCGCCAAGCGAAGCACCACTGCCAAGCGAAGCACCACCGCCAAGCGAAGCACCACCGCAAAGAGCGGCGGCAAGAAGCGGTCGAGCGCGACGAGCCGCAAGGCCAGCTGATCCCGCCCGCCACCACGTCGCAGTATCCGCCCCGCGGCCCCCGGACGCGGGGCGGGCTTCCGACCCGCCCTTTTCACCTGCTCCGCTGATCAGTAAGGTCCGCCCCGCTCTTTCTACAAAGCGACTCGAAAGGGAGGGTGATGGGACGGGCTTGGTTTGCCGGTGTCGGCATCGTGTTCGCGCTGGTCGTCGTTGCCGGCTGCGGCGGCGGTGATCCGACGGCGATTACGCAGGGCATCGGCGCGAGCCGCGTGCCGAGCTTCACGGGACGACCCGCGACGGCGCAGCCGATCGACGCGCCGCCCGTCGCCCAGCACCCGTTCATGGCGCGGAACGGGTGGAACAGCATGCACGGGGACGGACACGCGAGCGACACGCATCCGGAAAGCGGTCCGCTCGGACGCGACCCGGAGGTGATCTCGACCGCGCGCGGGCTCCTCGGCGGCGAGTGCGCATCGGTCACCTTCGACCGCGCCGGCCGCATCGTGACGGTCTGCACGACGGCGTTGCGCATGCAGCTCCTCGTCCTCGATCCGAAGACGCTCCGCGAGCTCGCGGCCTACGACCTGCCGCCGCGGCCGTCGATGAAGTCGCTCTCGATCCGGACCATCACGACCGACACCTCGGGTGGCGCGTACTTCTATCTGGACGAGCAGGACCGCGCGGTGATCGGCACCGCGAAGCATCGCATCGAGGTCGTCGGCCACGACGACACGGGGTTTCACCTCGAGCGGGCGTACGATCTGGCGGCGGTCGTGGCGCCCCCCGGCCGCGACGACGCGCTCGTCACCGTCCTCCCGGACTGGAGCGGCCGCTGGTACTGGTTCATCACGCGCCTCGGCATGGTCGGCACCGTCGAGCGCGAGAGCGGTGCGGTGAAAACGCACCAGCTGGCGGACGGCGAGCGCATCCAGAACTCGTTCGCCGTCGGCCGCGACGGCGCGTTCATCGTCTCGGACCACGCGCTCTACGCGTTCGAAGCCGAGCCCGAGATGGGCACGCCGACGGTCGCATGGCGCGCCCCGTACGACCGCGGCACGCGCCGGAAGCTCGGACAGATCGACCAGGGGTCGGGCACGACCCCGACGCTCCTCGGCGACCAGTGGGTCGCGATCGCCGACAACGCCGAGCCGCGGCTGAACCTGCTCGTCTACCGCCGCGGGCCGATCGATTTCGGGCAGCGCCGTGGCTCGGAGCGCCTCGTCTGCAAACAACCGCTTTTCGCCCCCGGGGCCAGCGCCACCGACAACAGCTTCATCGGGATCGGCCGTTCGCTCATCGTGGAAAACAACGCCGGCTACGACATCTTCCCCACCATGATGTTCGGGAAGACCGGCGCCGGCGGCGTCGCACGCGTCGACCTCGAAGAGCGCGGCATCGGGTGCCACGTCGTCTGGGAGAGCCGGGAGATTTCGCAGACGACAGTCGCGAAGCTCTCGCTCGGGAACGGCCTCGTCTACCTCTACACGAAGCTCGCGGACGCGCCGTGGTGGACCGACGCGTACTACCTCACCGCCGTCGACTTCCGGACCGGCGAGACCGTCTACAGCGCGCGCACCGGCGTCGGCCTCGGGTACGACAACCACTGGGCGCCGGTCACGATCGGCCCCGACGGGACGGCGTACGTCGGGACGATCCGCGGGCTGCTGGCGGTCCGTGATCGGCCGGCAACGCCGTAGGCGGCGCGCGCATGGTCTTCACCTCGCCGATCTTTCTCTTCCTCTTCCTGCCGGTGACGCTCGCGCTCCACGCGCTGCTGCCGGCGGCGCTCCGCAACCTCTGGCTCCTCGCCGCGAGCCTGGTCTTCTACGCGAGCGGCGAGCCGCGCTTCGCGCTCGTCGTGCTCGCCGCGATCGTGATGAACTGGGGGTTCGGCCTCTGGATCGGCGGGACGCGGGGAACCGCGGCGGGCCGGCGCGCGGTGGCGCTCGCGGTCGCTTTCAACCTGCTGCTCCTCGCCGTCATGAAGTACACGAACTTCGCGGTCGCGAACCTGAACGCGTTCCTTGCGTCGTTCGGCATCGCGGACCTGCCGGCGACGGCGATCGCGTTGCCGCTCGGCATCTCCTTCTTCACGTTCCACGCGATCAGCTACGTCGTCGACGTCCATCGCGGCGACGCCGAGCCGCAGCGGAGCCCGCTGGACCTGGCGCTCTACTTCCTCATGTTCCCGCACATGATCGCGGGGCCGATCGTGCGCTGGCATCACGTCGCGCGCGAGATCGTGCACCGGACGGTCACCCGCGACGAGTTCGCGCGCGGCGCGGCGCGCTTCATCGTCGGGCTCGGCAAGAAGACGCTGATCGCGAACACGCTCGCCGTCCCCGCCGACGCGATCTTCGGGCTCCACGGCTCGCAGCTCACGATGGCGACCGCGTGGCTCGGAGTCGTCTGCTACACGCTGCAGATCTACTTCGACTTCTCCGGCTACTCCGACATGGCGATCGGCCTCGCGCACATGTTCGGGTTCCGCTTCCGCGAGAACTTCGTCTACCCCTACACCGCGCAGTCGATCCGCGAGTTCTGGCGGCGCTGGCACGTCTCGCTCTCGACCTGGTTCCGCGACTATCTCTTCATCCCGCTCGGCGGGAGCCGCCGCTCCGAGCCGCGCGTCTACGCGAACCTGCTCGCGGTGTTCGTGCTCTGCGGCCTCTGGCACGGCGCCAGCTGGACGTTCGTCGTGTGGGGGCTCTTCCACGGCGCGTTCCAGATCCTCGAGCGGCTCGGTCTGGCGGCGGTGCTGGCCCGGACGTGGCGCCCCGTTCGACATGGCTACGCGATCGTCGTCGTGATGCTCGGCTGGGTGCTCTTCCGCGCCGACACGTTCCGGCATGCGCTCGCGTTCTTCCGCGCCCTGTTCGACCCGACGCGCGGGCCGGTCGCGGGCGAAAGCCTCGGCGTCTACGTCGACGCGGCGGTCGCGACCGCGCTCGTCGTCGGCGTGATCGGCGCGTGTCCGGTCGCGCCGGCGCTTGCGGCGTGGCGCGATCGTTTGATCGGGGCGGGCGCCGGCGGGGGGGCGCGGCGGCTCGACGGTGCGCTCGCGTTCGCGCACGTGACGGCGCTCGCCGTCGTGTTCGTGCTCGCGGCCGGGTCGCTCTCGGTCAGCACCTACAACCCCTTCATCTACTTTCGCTTCTGATGCGGACGGCGGCGGCATTCGACACGGCGGTGGAGGGCGGCGCGGCGACGGCGCCCGCGACGACGCCGGCACGCCGCGCGGCGAGCCTTGCGATCGCGCTGCTGTTCGTCGTCGGCATGATGCTGCCGTGCCTCGGCACGATCGCCGGCGTCGCGACCGGCGGCCTCCCCGGCGAGAACCGTCCGGCGGCACAGCCGGTCGACTGGTCGGCGCCGCCCGACGTGGTGCGCAAGCAATCGCTCGCGTGGTTCAACGACCACTTCGGCTTCCGCAACTGGCTCGTGCGCGGGTTCGGGCTCTTCGCGTTCCGGGTCTTCGGCGTGTCGGTGAGCCGCGACGTCGTGCCCGGCCGCGACGGCTGGCTCTTCTACGACGCCGACCGCATCGTCGCGGCGCGACGCGGGCTCGTGCCGTTCACGCCCGACGAGCTCGCGTCCTGGCAGAAGGCGCTCGAGGCCAGACGGGATTGGCTCGCGGCGCGCGGCATCACGTACGTCTTCGCGATCGCCCCCGAGAAGTCGAGCCTCTATGCCGAGCACCTCCCCGGCTCGTTGCAGCCGACCGGGGCGCCGACCCGTGCCGATCAGCTCCTCACGTGGATGCGGCAGCATTCGACCGTGCCGGCGCTCGACTTCCGGCCCGCGCTCGGCGCCGCGAAGGAGCGCGAGCGCCTCTACCACGTGACCGACACGCACTGGAACGACGCGGGCGCGTTCGTCGCGTACCGCGAGCTCGCGGCGTGGCTGCAGACGGAGTTCCCGGCGTTCCAACCGCTCGATCGCGACCTCTTCGAGCGCCAGGTCCACCGCGGCGGCGGCGGGGATCTCGCGGCGATGATGGCGATCGGGCCGATGCTGACCGAGGACCGCATCGTCTACATGCCGAAGGCTCCGACACCCGTCGCGCCGCTCGACGCGACCGACGCCATGCGCCGCCGCCAGTACCCGCCGAACAATCAGCCGAAGGTGTTCGCGGCGAGGACGGGCGAGCTCGGCCGCGCCGTCGTCGTCCACGACTCCTTCTTCATCGCGGTCCAACCCTGGATCGCGCGCCACTTCCAGCGCTCGGTCTTCCTCCGCTCGATCTTCGCCGCGGAGGTGATCGACGACGAACGGCCCGACGTGGTGATCGAGGAGATGATCGAGCGCGTGCTCAGCCGTCCGGGATTCGACCCGGCGGCGGAGCTGCCGGGGTGAGCAGGGCGGGCGCGGCTCCCCGGTGCTGCGCTCCCGCGCCCGGCGTCGCAATCGCCTACCGCAGCGTTTCCAGCACTCCGATCAACTCCCCCGACTCCTGCGCCAGCACCCTCGGCTGACCGCACACGAAATCCGTGATCGTCGTGGCGTCCCAGGTGAACTCATTGATGAGGCAAGGGTCGAACGGGCGGCGGGGGCAGTCGGGATTCTGGCGCTGCTCGACGGTGACGCTCGTGAACGCGGCTTCGACGCGGGCGACCTCGTCCGCGGTCAGCAGGCGGGCGGGGAGGGTGATCTCCTTCGCGCACGCGACGGCCGGGACCGGCATGATCTCGGGGTCGCAGTCGGGGTCGCCGGGTGTGCCCTCGACGATCACCATCGCGTGGCGCTCGACGCCGCCCTCGACGTCGCTCAGGATGATTTGCGACACGGAGTCGAGCGGCGGGCAAAAGCCGAACGCCGAGCGGCGATTGAACTGGAAGATCGTGAACGCCGAGCGGTCGACGACGACGTCCGGACACGCGAGGGGCGCGTCGAGTCCCGCGGCGAGCCGGAGGGCGACGACGCCGTCGGTGACCGTGACCGACCCGCTGCCGTCGACGTCGCAGCGCGAGATGGCGCTGCACCCTTCGTTCAGCTCCGCGGCGGTCCGCAGTACGAGCACGCCATCGGTCACCGTGCGGGAACCGCTCGCATCGGCGTCGCCGCATTGATCGGGGGTTGCGGCGCCGGCGGTTCCGCACCACGCGAGCGCGACGACGAGCAACAGACTTCGAGCAGCACCGTGAGACATACGTCCCGGTTAGCGGCGGGCGCGGATCGTACGCAACTCGGTTCGTTGCGTAGTCCCACCTTCCTCGGGCTTCCCGACCCGACGCGGTTCGCCGGCGCGCGTCACGGAGCGCAGGTGAGGTCGCTCGGCAGCTCCGCCGCGGCGCGCAGCACCCGCACCCCGTCGGTCACGCCGACCGTGCCGTTGGCGTCGGCATCGCAAAACTCCGGAAGGCACGCTGACGCCAGCTCCGCCGCCGCGCGGAGCACCTGCACGCCGTCGGTCACCGTGATCGCCGTGTCGCCGTTCGCGTCGCCGCACGCGCGCGGCGTGCCGAGGTAGCGCGCGAGCACGATCGTGTCGCCGACGCTGCCGCCGACCACAGCCGGCCGTCGGGTTGGACGAGGACGTTCGTCGCGACGGGGGACCTCGTTTGAACTAGCCCCTCCCCTGGTCTAGCTTCCCCGCGGCTCGACGATCTCATTTCGGGCTCGCCGACAGCTGCGAGCCCGCTCACCGAGAGGTTCCCCATGGCCGATCTCGAACAGTTCCGTAGCGACACCCGTCAGTGGCTCGAGACGCACGCGCCGGCGGAGATGCGGACGCCGCCGACGACGCAGGACGAGGTGTGTTGGGGCGGCCTGAAGGCCTCCTACCCCGCGCCCGTCATGAAATGGCTTGCCGTCATGGCCGAGCGCGGTTGGACGGCGCCGACGTGGCCGAAGGAGTACGGCGGCGGCGGGCTCTCGAAGCAGGAGGCGAAGGTGCTCGCGGAGGAGATGGCGAAGCTGCATCTCCGGCCCCCGCTCATCGGCTTCGGGCTCTCGATGATCGGCCCGCTCCTCCTGCAAGAGGGCAGCGACGAGCTCCGGAAAGAGCACCTGCCGCCGATCATCCAGGGGAAGATCCGCTGGTGTCAGGGCTACTCCGAGCCCGGATCGGGCTCGGATCTCGCGAGTCTGCAGACGAAGGCCGTCCGCGACGGCGACACGTACGTGCTGAACGGCCAGAAGGTCTGGACGTCCTACGCGGACAAGGCCGACTGGATGTTCATTCTCGTCCGGACCGATTTCGAGGCGCCGAAGCACAGCGGCATCACGTTCCTGCTGATGGACATGACGTCGCCGGGCGTCAGCGTGCAGCCGATCAAGCTGATCAGCGGCTACTCGCCGTTCTGCGAGACGTTCCTCTCCGACGTGCGCGTGCCGGTGAAGAACGTCGTCGGCAAGGTGAACGCGGGCTGGACGATGGCGAAGGCGCTGCTCGGACACGAGCGCACGATGATCGCCGACGCGTTCAAGGAGCGCGACGACGCGCGGAAACTCGTCAATTTGGCGCGACAGCACCTCGGAGACGACCACGGGAAGATCGCGGACCCGGTCATGCGCGACCGGCTGACGCAAGTCGAGATGGACCAGGCCTGCCTCGATCTCACGCTCGCGCGCTCGCGCGACGGCATGAAGGCCGGTCACAAGCCGGGCCCCGAGACGTCGATCTTCAAATACTACGGCACCGAGCTCAACATGCGGCGGCGCGAGCTCATGGTCGGCATCTGCGGCCCGCAGGGGCTCGGCTGGGAAGGCCCCGGCTTCGACGACGACGAGCTCAAGATGACGCGCGACTGGCTCCGCTCGCGCGGCAACTCGATCGAGGGCGGGACGTCGGAGATCCAGCTCAACATCATCGCCAAGCGCGTGCTCGGCTTGCCGGATTAGGAGATCGACCGTGGACCTCGTCCTCACCGAAGAGCAGGAGTTGCTCGCGCGGACCGCGCGCGAGTTCGTGACCGGCCGCTCGTCGCTCCGCCGCATCCGTCAGCTCCGCGACACGAACGACGCCGACGGCTTCTCGCGCGAGCTCTGGCGTGAGATGGCGGCGCTCGGCTGGCTCGGCATCGTCGTCCCCGAGGAGTACGGCGGCGCGGGGCTCGGTGCGATGGACCAGATGACCGTGCTCGAGGAGATGGGCCGCGGCCTCATGCCGGAGCCGTTCGTCTCGACGGTGCTGCTCGGGACGACGGCGCTCCTCCTCGGCGGCAGCGCGGCACAGAAGAAGGAGCACCTCCCGAGGGTGGTCGCCGGCGAGCGGCTGGTGACGATCGCGTATCAGGAGACCGGCAGTCGCTACGACGCGAGCAAGGTTGCGACCAAGGCGACCACGGGTGCCGACGGCTGGACGATCTCGGGCGAGAAGCTCCAGGTGCTCGACGGCCACGTCGCGGATTTCCTCATCGTGAGCGCCCGCACGTCCGGCGCTCCGAATGCCGCGAGCGGCATCACGCTCTTCCTCGTCGCCGCCGACACGCCGGGCATCACGATCGAGCGGCAGTCGCGCATCGACAGCCGGAACGTCGCGGTGGTGCGACTCGCAGACGTGAAGGTCGACGCCGGCGCGGTCGTCGGCGCGGTCGACGGCGGCGGCGCGCTCCTCGACCGGGTCCTCGACCGGGCGCGGATCGGGCTCTCGGCCGAGATGCTCGGCTCGATGCAGGCCGCCTTCGAGATGACCAACGAGTATCTGAAGACGCGCGTGCAGTTCGGGGTCGTGATCGGCACGTTCCAGGCGCTGAAGCACCGCGCCGCCAAGATGTACATCGAGCTCGAGCTCGCGCGCTCGGCGGTGATGGGCGCGCACCGCGCGCTCGACGCGGCGCGGAACGCGCCGCAGAACGACCGGGACGACACGACCATCGCCAGGATCGCGAGCCTCGCGAAGGCCCGCTGCTCCGACGCGTTCGTGCTGATCGGCAACGAGTGCGTCCAGATGCACGGCGGGATCGGCGTCACCGACGAGGCCGACATCGGGTTCTTCTTCAAGCGGGCGCGGGTCGCCGAGATGACGTTCGGCGACGCCCCGTTCCACCGCGACCGCACGGCTCGGCTCGAGGGGTATTGAGCGACACGGTCGGTCTCGCCACGCGCGCGGCGTCGATAGCGGAGCTAGCGTCAAAGATGGCCGCGAGCGGCGCGAGCCTCACGGTCGAAGCACCCGACGGCGAGGTGATCGCGGTCGGCGCGGGTTCACCTCGGTCGGCGTCCGGCCCGATCATCGCCGGCAAGGGATCCTGCGCCGGTTGATGGACTGGCTGATCGAGGACGCGCAGGCTCGCGTCGAACCGGTCGCCGTTCTGAACGCCAGCGAGGCCGCGATCTACC
>JANNPN010000238.1:0-1707 GCA_031400185.1 Polyangiaceae bacterium | reverse complement strand
CTCACGCAGATCGTGAACCTCGGGGTCGGGTTCGATTGCCGCACGCTCCGTCTCGAGCAGATTGCCGCCCAGGGGGCGCAGGTCTTCGAGGTCGATCTCGCGGAGCAGCTCGCGCGCAAAGTCGCGATCCTCGCCGATGCTGGCATCACCATACCGCCGTTCGCCCACCTGGTCGCCGCCGACTTCACGACCGACTTCGCGGCGCCGCTCACCGCCGAGCTCGTGGCGGCGGGCTTCGACACCGCAGCGCCGGTGGTCATCGTGTGGGAGGGCGTGCTCAGCTACCTCGACAACGCGGCATGCGACCGGACGCTGCGCTGGATCACGAGCGTCAGTGCGGAGGGGTCGCGGCTCGTCTTCAACTATCCGGTCTCGCGCTTCCACCCCGACGACCTGCTGCCGCGGATCCGCGAAGCTGGCTTCGTGTGGCTCGACGACGCATCGCTCGGCGACGTCTACGGCCGCTACCTGCCCGACGATCCCCCACCCGGCAACGACTTGTACCGTTTCGCCGTCGCCTGGCGCTGAGTGAGTCGCCGCGCGCTCAGGCGCGCGGGAACGATTTATCGTACACCTCGGCGAGACGGGCGAAGTCGACATGGGTGTAGCGTTGGGTCGTCGAGAGGCTCGCGTGGCCGAGCAGCTCCTGGATGGCGCGGAGGTCGGCGCCCGCGTTCAGGAGGTGGGTGGCGAACGAGTGGCGGAACGCGTGGGGACTCGCGTGTGCGCGGGTCTCGGCGCGTGCGACGTAGTGCGCGACGATGCGGGCGATGCTTCGAACCGTGAGCCGCCCGCCGCGGACGTTCAGGAAGACGGCTTCCGCGTCGCGCCGGCGGTCGGCGGGCCACACGCGGCGGTAGTGCTCCAGGGCGTCGAGGGCGGTCGCGCCGACCGGGACGATGCGCTCCTTCCGTCCCTTGCCGAGGACGCGGACGACCGCGCCGCGGCGGTCGACGTCGACCCAGTCGAGCTGGACGAGCTCGCTCACGCGCACGCCGGTCGAGTAGAGCAGCTCGAGGATGGCACGATCGCGCGCCGCGATCGCCCCGGGCTCGTGAATGCCGTCGAGGACGCGGAACATCTCGTCGACCGTGAGATGCGGCGGGAGGAAGCGCTCGCGTTTCGGCGCGACGAGCGCGGCAGCGGGGTCGTCGGCGCGCGTGCCCCGCTGCGCGCAATGCCGGAAGAAGTGTTTCAGGGCAGCGAGCTTCCGCGCGACCGACGTCTTCTTCGCCGCGCCGGCGAGGCTCGCAAGGTACGCCCGCACCCCGTGCACGTCGACGTCGGGGAGCCCGCTCCCGCGCTCCCGGAGGAACGCGGCGAACTGCCGGAGGTCGGAGCCGTAGCTCTTGATCGTGTGCGGTGACGCGTTCGCCTGATGGGCGAGGTAGCCCTCGAACTCGTCGATCAGGCGGCGCGCCGCCTCGTCCAGCTCGGCATCCATGTGTCCCGCCCCCAGCCTCCGACTGTCCGCGACTACCGACCGCATGGTATCAATCACGCTGTCGATGTCGCAACGCAACGAGGCCACGACCGAGCGCGTGACGATGCCGAGCCGGAGCGGCGTGCGGCTCGCGGGCGTGCTGCACCTTCCGGCCGGCGTTGCGAGCCCGGCGGGACGACCCGCGGTCGTGCTCTGTCACGGCATGGAGTCGACGAAGGAGGGCACGAAGCATCAGGCGCTCGCCGCGCGGCTCACGGCCTGCG
>JANNPN010000240.1:0-6065 GCA_031400185.1 Polyangiaceae bacterium | reverse complement strand
CAGAGACACGGATCCCGACACGGGCGATTCCGTCAGCTGGAAGTGGACGATGGGCGCGGCGACGACATTCGCGGAGCTCGGTGCGCCGCTCACCACGACCGACTATCTATTGTGCATCGAATGACGCCGGCGGCGGCCTGGTCTCGAGCGCGTGCGCGCCGGCCGCGCAACTCTGCGCCGGGAAATCGTGCTGGAGCGGAGGGCTCACCGGCTTCAAGTACAAGGACAGAGACGCGACGCCGGATGGATTGACCGGCCTCACGCGCAGATTCGGCACTGCGGGACAGCCGAAGATCATGCTGAAGGGCAGGGCGGTTTTCTCGAGACGCCGTCGCTGCCGATGATGCCGCCGGTCACGGTCCAGCTGCGCAACAGCGAGGGGTCGTGCTGGGAGGCGGTGTATAGCACGGCGCCGGGCAAGAATGGGCCGACGCTGTACCAAGGCAAGTCGGACTAGGCGCGCGCCTGAACGCGCAGGCGCCGGGTCGACCCGTGCAGCGCTTCGCCTTTCCGCCCCTCCCACTTCGGCACCGACACGTTCGAGACCCTCGTCGAGCTGAATGCGTAGCGCCGGCCGCTGCCAGCGGCGGGTTGGACGCTAAGCGACCTTAGTCTGCCGATCCGGCAACGGTTCCACCGGATTGTGCTCGCTTCCAACCATCGCGTATCGCAGCGACGCGTTTGGTCCGTTCGGGATGAAGACGACCTTGTGCTTCTTCGGGGAACATCCTGGCAACGGAAACCGCCTCATCGAGTGTTGCGCCAAGGCGGCTGAGCATGAATCCGCTGAACCCGTCGGCCTCGAGTTCTACGTCGGGGCTAGTTCCCGAGGCGGCAAGCGTATGCCCCAAGACGTGATGTCCGATCTCGTGGGCGAGCACGGCGACGGCGGCCCAATTGGTTCCCGCGTCGCGATTCACACTTTGGATGAAACTGGGACTGTAGAGTAGGACTCGCTTGTCACCGCGCACCATTGCTGCGGCGCTAGGGACGTCAGCGGACACTTCGAGGGTGAAGTTTGGTACGAGCCCGGCTGCGTCCACAATCTCGCGGACGATCTGCTCCGCATCCGTTTCGGCCATTGCCCGCTTCAGCGAAGCTGAGACTGGAAGGTGCAAGGCACCATTTCGAAGCCTTTCGGAGACCTCGGGTGTGAAATGCGTGGGGGAGTGCTGTTGAGTAGGTCGACGGCCCACCCCCGAAGCCCGGAATCAGACTCCCTTTCCTTGAGAATCGAGACGGCGAGGGAAACGTACTCCTGGCTCACCGTACGTTTACTCAGAGAATCCTGAAGTCGCCATCCCACCACAGCCACCACCACCGGGATCGCAACGATCGAGATGACCTTAGCGGCCTGCTCCAGATCGTCCCAGCGCGAGCGGGGTTTACCATCCGTCCGATGGATGACCACTACTTCTTGCGGACTGACCGTCACGGGCTTCTCGCTCAAAACATCCCCTGTGAGTCTAACGTTCACGCCGCATTCGATAGTTGGGTGGCGGCGATACGCGAGACAGCTTCATGCCGCGTCCGCTGCAACGGCGGCCGTATCTCTGTCGTTCGAGATCTTCACCATCTCGAGAATCTGATCGATAACTTTACTCTTCGCGGCCGCTTTCTCACCCTCGTTTGATTGGCTCTCGGCCAGACGGATCGCCAGACCAAGTTGCTGAACGCGGACGAGCTGGCCGTAGTAGTACAGGGACCGCCGCTGTGTTCGGTTGTGAAGGTAGAGGTAAAGACCTGAGACAAGATTCAAGACGATGCCCGATGCGGTCGAGACAGAGGCGAGGAACGTATTGTCTCGGGATTGATCCAGATAAAATAGCCAAATCCCCACGATGATAGTCACAAGTCCACAGAACATGGCAAAGACGGCCCAGCGAAAGCTGCCTCGCGCCTGCGCCTGGTTGATCGCGTAGTACTCATTCAGCCGCTTCGAATCGAGTTCGAGAAAAGCATAGGGATCCTTGGAGTCTCGAAGCTGTTCCTCCGCGTCGCGCCGTTCCTGCACCTCTGGCGGTTCTCCGATGAGGATGTTGAAGCGGGGTCCGGATAGCACCGACGCGATGATCAAGCCGAAGCCGCTGGTCAGCATGGGAAATTGGAGGTCGCGGAGGATCTCCCGAAAAATCGTAAATCGGCCGAAAAGGAGCATGAGCCCGCCGCTGATCAGAAATAGCGCGCCTGACACTCCAACAAGCCACCGCAATGTCGCACGATCGCGGAGAAACGAGATTGCGCCAACCAGGAGCACGCTGGTGAGCGAGCCTGACATCCTGATCGTGTATCGGCTGTCCTCTGGAACTTTTGTCATGCGATCTCCGCTCGGGAGTGACCTGATTGGCGCCTGTTGCCGCTCAAGGCCCTGGCGGTTCAGCGGCAGCGCGAAGCGCCGGGCGGGGCGTCACGGGCGAGGCACCGTTACGATGACACCCGGCAGATACGTGTTCACCGGATTGTCCTCGCCCTTGTAGTCAGCAGCCAGCGCAGCTTTTAGGTGCTGGCGTAGTTCGCGCTTTGCGGACTCGACTGATTCCATAACGGAGTAAACGTCCGTCATGTCGATCTTGATAGTGCGCCCCTGGGATACGTCGAAGGGAATTCGATCACCTTTTCGGATTATCTGCACGGTCGGAAGCTTGCACATGTGACGCACCCCCAACTCGTAGAACGCGTTGGGGTTGTTGAACGACAGATCAGCTACGCAGATGCGTGCGTGCGCAAGGCATTCGAATATCTGTTTGGTGATCAAGCCCGCACGGTCGATCTGATCAGCTCGCAGGGGCTTTAGGCCAAGTTCAGTCGCGACGGGCTCGATCACGTTCTTGAGGATCATGTTGGCATGCTTACGCTGGTCGCTGTCATCCTCTCCGATTGGGGTTACGATGAAGCACATCGACTCATACTCCCGAGAATTGGGGATCGCCTGGCCGGAGTCCGGGCCAACATCCGGCGGCGGAACATTGTCGGTCGGTACCGGAACACCCGTTGTTGTAGGATCCAGGCGCACAGCCATGCCGTTGTCTAACTGCCGGAGGATGCCGACGAAGATCCCGTTGTCCTTGAGCAGAAGCTTGGCTTCGTCGACTCTCTCGCGGGGTACGCCGTAACGAACCTCGAGAACATTCCCAATATGCTCTTCTGCAGGGAATGGATTGCCGTTGTAGTCGGTGAAGAAGCGGCTGAAGATCACCGGAGTCATCAAGGCCCGGACCTGTGCTTCCTTTTCTTCATTGGCTTTGGTGGGGGCGAGGATCTTTCGGCCGATCTCGGACAGGGAGTATGCGTCCTCTTCCTTTTCGATGAGCCCATATGCCTGGGCGGACCACAGGAAGTACTTGTTGACCTGATTACCAGCACTGATCCCCATCGCTTCGGCGATCTGTGGCCACCTGGCAGGCCCTCCCGCGTAAACCTCTCGAAGTGCTCGCGCCACTCTCAGCGCTTGCTCCAAGGACTTCCGGGGAAGTTGCTCTGCAGAGACCTTTACCCTTGCGACGGGTTTTCCCTTGACTGTGCGTCGCGCTCTTCGGCCTTTGGGCGCCTTCTTGCGCGGTTTAGCCTTTCCGCGCTTCTCCGGCGTCGCCGCAGTCTCTTCAGCTGACTCTGCCATTCGTCCTCCGGACACCTCGAGTTCTTACGCCTAACGCGTGGACAAGAGCCCGTGCGCGCACATGCACGCGCCTTGAGAAACGTGGCTAGTGCGCGTTGGGTTCCTCCGCAATTTCGCAAATCGGAGCCAATAGATAGCGCGATCGTTGGACCGGTGCCCCAGCGACCAACGAGTCCGCAGCGGAACGGACACCCACCGGGCCCCGAATGACCACGTGGGTCGATCATCGTCGTGCGAACGTCGTGTTGACCGACTAGGTCCTGCGCCGTCGTAGCCGGACTCGAACAAGTGGCGTAAGGGGATGCGCGGCAGTCGCGCGGTGTCGCGGGGCTGCGAATCGACCGCCTCGGCGACGAAACTAGCGCCCGTCAAGGGATCGCGTGGGACTAACGGGTTGAGGCCGACACCCCGCATGGCCCGCGGAATATACGCGGCCTTGGAATGGAGCCACAAGGTCGATCGCTACTCAGATATGCCGGAGTGTCTCGATCTGGAGCAGTCGATCGCAAACTGCGACCTGCACCGTAGATCGGCCAGCTCGGATCAGGCTCCTACTAGGCCTCACCCATCGTCCGACATCTTAAGCCCATCCTCCGCGGCACCCGACCGTGGTGCAGGGGCGTGGTGTGCACTGATGATCTTCAGCACCTCGCTGTTCACAATGCCTGAGGCTGTAAGCGTTGCCTGTCGATCCTGCCGAGGCTGAGGCAAAGGGCGGCGTCCTCAACTCGGTGGTGGTCGTTCCTACCGACCGCCCGATATCAGGCTCAACACCCGGCGCGCCGCTTTCGGGATCTGTGTTCCTGGGCCGAAGATGGCCTTCACACCAGCCGTCTCCAGCATTTTGTAGTCCTTCGACGGAATGATCCCGCCAACGGTGACCGCGATGTCGCCGGCACCCTGCTTTTTCAAATCTTCGATCAGTTGGGGGACGAGTGTCTTGTGGCCGCCGGATTGCGTCGAGACGCCAATCACGTGCACGTCGTTTTCGACGGCTTGCCGCGCGACCTCGTCGGGCGTCTGAAAGAGCGTCCCGACGTCGACGTCGAATCCCAAGTCGGCGAACGCCGTCGCAATGACCTTGGCGCCGCGGTCGTGCCCGTCCTGCCCGATCTTCGCGACGAGCATGCGTGGTCGCCGACCATAATCCGCGGCGAACTTGTCGACCTCGGCGCGCAGCGCCTTCCATTCGTTATCGTCGTCGAACGCCTGCCCGTAAACGCCGCTGATCGAACGAATCTCGGCGTGATACCGCCCCCACACCTTCTCCATCGCGTCGGAAATCTCCCCGACAGTAGCGCGCACTCGAGCTGCCTCGATCCCGAGCGCCAGTAGATTCCCCTGTCCATTCGACGCCGCGTTGGTGAGCGCCTCCAGCGCCGACGCAACCTTCTTCGCATCCCGCGTCTCGCGTATCTTCTTCAACCGCGCAACCTGCGACTCCCGCACCGCCTTGTTGTCGATCTCCCGCGTATCGATCTCCGGCTCTTCCGGCAGCTTGAACTTGTTGACCCCGACGATGACGTCCTCGCCACGATCGATCCGCGCCTGCCGCCGCGCCGCCGTCTCCTCGATGCGGAGCTTCGGCATCCCGGCCTCGATCGCCTTGGTCATCCCCCCGAGCTTCTCGACCTCCTCGATGATCCCGAGGGCCTTCCGCGCGAGCGCGTGCGTCAGCGACTCCATGAAGTACGACCCGGCCCACGGATCGACGACCTTCGGAATCCCGGTCTCGAGCTGCAGGATCAACTGCGTGTTGCGAGCGATGCGTGCCGAAGCATCCGTCGGCAACGCGATGGCTTCATCAAATGAATTGGTATGCAGCGACTGCGTCCCACCAAAGACGGAAGCCATCGCCTCGATCGTGGTGCGAATGATGTTGTTGTAGGGATCCTGCTCCGTCAAAGAAGCCCCCGACGTCTGGCAGTGCGTGCGCAGCATCAGCGACGACTGGTTCTTCGGGTTGAAGTGCTTCTTCATCAGGGTCGCCCACAGCATGCGCGCGCCGCGCATTTTGGCGATCTCCATGTAGAAGTTCATGCCGATGGCCCAGAAGAACGAGAGGCGGCCGGCGAACTGGTCGACGTCGAGGCCCTTCGAGAGGGCGGCGCGCACGTAGTCGAGGCCGTCGGCGAGGGTGAACGCGAGCTCGAGGTCGCACGTCGCTCCGGCTTCCTGCATGTGGTAGCCGCTGATCGAGATCGAGTTGAACTTCGGCATCTCCTGCGACGTGTATTGAATGATGTCGGCGCAGATCCGCATCGAGGGCGTGGGCGGGTAGATGTAGGTGTTCCGCACCATGAACTCTTTGAGGATGTCGTTCTGGATGGTGCCGGTGAGCTGCGCGCGCGGGACGCCTTGCTCCTCGCCGGCGACGATGAAGCTCGCGAGCACCGGCAGCACGGCGCCGTTCATCGTCATCGACACCGACATCTTGTCGAGCGGCACG
>JANNPN010000195.1:0-25072 GCA_031400185.1 Polyangiaceae bacterium | reverse complement strand
CCGCACGAGACGATGCCGGGCGACCAGGCGATCGTCGACGCCGTCGTGGCGGGCATCGAGGAGCTGAACCGGCGCCACGCCGACGACACCTGCGGCCGCTTCTACGTCTTCCACCGCCGCCGCCGCTTCAATCCGCGCGAGGACGTGTGGATGGGCTGGGAGCGGAAGCGCGGCAAGCTCGAGGAGCTAAACCGCTTGCTGCGCGGCGATCGCGGCACGAGTTACGCGGTCACCGTCGGCGACCTGTCGGACCTCGCCGAGGTCCGGTGGGTGCTGACGATCGACAGCGACACCGTCCTGCCGCGGAACGTGGCGCGACAGCTGATCGGCCTCGCGGCCCACCCGCTGCAGCGCCCGCACTACGACCCGGCCGCTGGCCGGGTGACATCGGGCTACACGATCCTGCAGCCGCGGGTGAGCGTGACCCTCGCGAGCGCCGCCGGGTCGCTCTTCGCGCGCCTCTACGCCGGGCACACCGGCGTCGACCCGTACACGACCGCCGTCTCGGACGTGTACCAGGACCTTTTCGACGAAGGCATCTTCACCGGCAAAGGCATCTACGACGTCGACGCGTTCCGGACGGCGCTCGAGGGACGCGTGCCGGAGAACGCGCTCCTCTCGCACGACCTCTTCGAGGGTCTGCATGCGCGCGCCGCGCTCGTCACCGACGTCGAGGTCGTCGACGACTACCCGGCGAGCGTGCTCACGCACGCGCGCCGCCAGCACCGCTGGGTGCGCGGCGACTGGCAGATCCTGTTCTGGCTGCTCCCGTGGGTGCCGACGCCGGCGGGCCTCGCGCGGAATCCCCTTCCCGCGATCAGCCGCTTCAAGATCTTCGACAACCTGCGCCGAAGCCTCGCCGCGCCCGGGCTCCTGGCGTTGCTGCTCGCGGGGTGGACCGTCCTCCCGGGGCATCCCGGCGTGTGGACGATCGCCGCGCTCGCCGTCGCCGCGGCGCCGCTCTGGTTGGCGCTCGCGCCGCTCCTGCACGGACCGGGCCCCGCGCGCACGGTCGCCGCGTTCCTCCGCGCGCTCGGCGAGGATCTCGCGACGGCGGCGGCGCGCATCGTCCTGACGGGGACCCTGCTCGCGTTCCACGCGTGGGAGACGCTGCACGCGGTGATCGTGACCCTCGTCCGGCTCTTCGTCACGCAACGCCGCCTGCTCGAGTGGGAGACCGCCGCCGCCGCGGCGGCACGCGAAAGCGGCCTCATGCGCCGGAAGGGCATCCGGCTCTTCCTCGCGGAAATGGCGGCGAGCCCGCTCTGCGGGGCGGCGACGATCGCGCTCGTCGGGCTCGCGCGGCCCGAGGCGTTCCCGTGGGCGGCACCGTTCGCGCTCCTCTGGCTGGCGGCACCGTTCGTCGCGTTTCGTCTGAGCCGCCAGATCGCCGACGAGGAAACGCCGCTCTCCGAGAGCGACCGCGCCCTCTTCCGCGCGGCGGCCGAGCGCACGTGGGGGTACTTCGAGACGTTCCTCACCGACGAGGATCACTGGCTCCCGCCCGACAACTTCCAGGAGGACCCGGGCGGGATCGTCGCGCACCGTACGTCGCCGACCAACATCGGCCTGGCGCTCCTCACGAACGTCGCCGCCCACGACCTCGGCTTCCTCGACCTCACGGGGCTCGCGACCCGCCTCGAAAAAACGTTCGACGGCATCGACGGCCTCGAGCGCTGGGAAGGTCACCTGCTCAATTGGTACGACACGCGCACGCTGGCACCGTTGCCCCCGCGCTACGTCTCGACCGTCGACAGCGGCAACCTCGTCGCGGCGTGCATGGTGCTCGCGCAGGCTCTCGACGAGCTGCGCCGCTCCCCGGAGGGCCTCGAGCCCGCCCTCGCGGCACGCATCACCGCGCTCGCGGAGCGCGCCCGCCTGCTCACGAACGGGACCGACTTCCGGCTGCTCTACGACGCCCGCCGCCGGCTCTTCGCGGTCGGGTATCGCCTGCCGGATCACGACGGTCCGGGCCGCCTCGACGCGTCGTTCTACGATCTGCTCGCGTCGGAGGCGCGGCTCGCGAGCTTCGTCGCGATCGCCAAGGGCGACGCGCCCGCGCGCCATTGGTTCGCGCTCGGCCGGCCGCTCACCAGCATCGACGGCCGCGCGACCCTCCTGTCGTGGAGCGCGACGATGTTCGAGTACCTGCTGCCGCTCGTCTTCACGCGCCGCTATCCGGGCACGCTGCTCGACGGGACGTGCCGCACGGCCGTCCTGCACCAGCGACGCTACGGCCAGCGGCTCGGTGTGCCGTGGGGCATCTCGGAGTCCGCGTACGACGGCACGGATCGCGCCGGGAACTATCAGTACCGCGCCTTCGGCGTGCCCGGCCTCGGTTTGAAGCGCGGGCTCGCCGACGACCTCGTGGTCGCGCCGTACGCAACCGCGCTCGCGGCGCTCGTCGACGCGCCGACGGCCGCCGCCAATCTCCGGCTGCTCTCCGCCGCCGGCCTCTTCGGCCGCTACGGCTTCTACGAATCGATCGACTACACGCCGCGGAACGGCGGAGACGCCGTGGGCGCCGCGCAGCACAGCGCGCGCGGCGCCATCGTGAAGGCGTACTTCGCGCACCACCAGGCAATGAGTCTGCTCGCGTTCGCCAACGTGCTCGATGGCGGCCGCTTCATCGAGCGCTTCCACGCCGACCCGCGTGTCCAGGCGACCGAGCTGCTCCTCCAGGAGCGGGTGCCGCGCGACGTGCCGATCGTCGAGCCGCGGCCCGCCGAGTCGACCCGCGTGCTACCGCCGCCGGCGCCGCTCTCGACCCGCCGCTTCCGCTCGCCGCACACGACCTTCCCGCACGCCCACTTCCTCTCGAACGGCGTTTACACGACCGTCGTGACCAACGCGGGCGGCGGCGGTAGCTGGTGCGGCGACCACGTCGTGACGCGGCTCCGTCCCGACATGACCCGCGACACGACGGGCCTCGCGATCTACCTCCGCGACGTGCGCTCGGGAATGGTGTGGTCGGCGACGCATCAGCCGACACTCCGCGAGCCCGACGAATACCTCGTCCACTTCCTCCCGGAGAAGGCGACGTTCCGGCGGGAGGACGACGGGATCGAGACCCAGCTCGACGTCGTGGTGTCGCCAGAGGACGACGTCGAGGTGCGCCGGTTGTCGCTCTCGAACCGCGACGGGCGCGAGCGCGAGATCGAGATCACGAGCTACGCCGAGATCGTGCTCGGCGATCGCGCGACCGACCTGGCGCATCCGGCTTTCGGGAAGCTCTTCATCGAGACCGAGTACCTCCACGAGCACGCGGCGCTGCTCTTCCGGCGCCGACCACGCGCCTCGAGCGAGCCGGTCGTGATCGCGATCCACACCCTGAGCGTCGAAGGCGGGCTTCGCGGTCCGGTCGAATGGGAGACCGATCGCGCCGCGTTCTTGGGGCACGGCCGCGAGCCGGCGAACCCCGCGGCACTCGACGGCCGGCCGCTCTCGGGCCGGGTCGGCGCCGTGCTCGACCCGATCGCCAGCCTGCGCTACCGCGTCCGCTTGCCGCCCGGCGGCTATGCCCGCGTGACCTTCTCGACCGGGGTCGCCTTCGGCGACCAGGCCGCGTGCGCGCTCGCCCAGAAGTACCACGACGAGGGCACGGCGGCGCGGAGCCTGGCGCTCGCCTTCTCCCACGCACAGATCTCGCTGCGCCATCTCGGGCTCGGTTCCGACGAAGCGCAGCTCTTCGAGCGCCTCGCCTCGCGCGTGTTCTGGACCGACCCGACGCTCCGGGCGCCCGCGACGGTGCGCCTGGAGAACACCCGCGGCCAGTCGGGCCTCTGGCAGTTCGGCATCTCGGGCGACCAGCCGATCGTGGTCGTCATCGTCGTCGCGGCGGACGACCTCCCGCTCGTGCAGCAGGTGCTGCAAGCGCAGGACTACTGGCGCTTGAAGGGCCTCGCGAGCGACGTCGTCATCCTGAACGAGCACGCCGAGGGCTACCGCAGCGAGATGCACGACCGGCTCGAGGGCCTCGTGCAGAGCGGCACGTGGGCCGGATGGCGCGACCGCCCGCCGGGCGTGCACCTGCTGCGCACGGAGAACCTGTCGCCGGTCGACCGAACGCTCGTGCTCACGAGCGCGCGCGCCGTGCTCGACGGCGAGCGCGGCGAGCTTGCCAATCAGCTGGACCGCCCGTATCCCGAGCCGCGCTGGCCGGCCGACCGCGAGCGGCGCGCGCAGCGTGCTCCGGCGCCGCGCCCCCGGCCGCCGCACTTCGTGGCGCCGCCGCTGCTGTTCGCAAACGGCTTCGGCGGGTTCACGACCGACGGCCGCGAGTACGTGATCACGCTCGCCGGCGATGCCGAGACGCCGCGCCCGTGGAGCAACGTGCTCGCGAACCCCGAGTTCGGGAGCCTCGTCACCCATGCCGGGCCCGCGTTCTCGTGGGCCGAAAACAGCCGCGAGAACCGCCTCACGCCCTTCGCGAACGACCCCGTGACCGACCTCGGCGCCGAGGCGTTCTACCTCCGGGACGAGGACACCGGCGCATGCTGGGGGGCCACACCCGGCGCGATGACACGGACGGCCGACGAGCCGCGCTGGACCGTCCGGCACGGCTTCGGCATCACGCGCTGGCAGCACGAGCGCGGCGACCTGGCACACGAGCTCGCGGTGTTCGTTGCGCCGGACGATCCGGTGAAGTGCTCGGTGCTGACGCTCGTGAACCGTGGGACGGAGCCACGACGCATCCGCGCGTACGCGTACTGCGAATGGACCCTCGGTCCGCCGCGCGCCGGGATGGGCTCGCACGTCGTGACCGCCCGCGAGCCCCGGCACGAGGCCGTGCTCGCCACCAACGCCTACAACGAGGACTTCCCGGGGCGGACTGCGTTCCTCGCCGCGACCCCGCACCCGCGCTCGACGACGGGCGACCGCCTCGAGGTGCTGGGTCGGTTCGGCAGCCCGCGGCGGCCGGCCGCGCTCGGCCGCACCAACCTCGCGGGCCGCTTCGGCACCGGGCTCGACCCGTGCGGCGCGCTCGAGGTCGAGGTCGAGATCCCGCCGGGCGAGGAGCGCACGGTGACGTTCCTCCTCGGCCAGGGGCGCGACCGGGCACACGCCGAGGCGCTGCTCGACCGCTACGCCGATCCGGCCGCGGTCGCGACCGCCCGCGCAGCGACCGCCGCGTTCTGGGAGGGGACCCTCGGCGCGATCCGCGTTCGCACGCCCGACGACTCCTTCGACGTGTTGATGAACGGCTGGCTCCAGTACCAGGCGATCGCCGCCCGGCTCTGGGCGCGCTGCGGCTACGACCAGCCGGGCGGCGCGTTCGGCTTCCGCGACCAGCTCCAGGACGTGATGGCGCTCGGTCTCACGCGTCCCGATCTCTGGCGCGCGCAGCTCGTGCAGGCGGCGTCGCGGCAGTTCGTCGAGGGCGACGTCCAGCACTGGTGGCACCCGCCGCTCGGACGCGGCACCCGCACCCGCTGCTCGGACGATCTCCTCTGGCTGCCCTACGTGGCGGCGCGCTACGTCGCAGTGACGGGCGACGAGGCCGTGTGGGACGAGGAGATCCCGTTCCTCGAGATGCGTCCGCTCGCCGCGGGCGAGCACGACGCGTACGAGCTCCCGCACGTCTCGGCGGAGCGCGCGTCGCTGTTCGTGCATTGTCTCCGCGCGATCGACCGCGGCATCACCGCGGGCCCGCACGGCCTTCCGCTCATCGGCAACGGCGACTGGAACGACGGGATGAATCGGGTCGGGATCCAGGGCCGGGGCGAGAGCGTGTGGCTCGGATTCTTCCTGGGCACCGTGCTGCGCGACTTCGCCGAGATCTGCGACGCCCGCGGGGATCGCGAGCGGGCAGCACGCTACCGCAGCGAGGTCGGCCGAATCTCGAACATGCTGGAGCTCGCGTGGGACGGCGAGTGGTACCTCCGCGGCTGGTTCGACGACGGCACCCCGCTCGGCTCGGCCCGGAGCAGCGAGTGCCGGATCGATTCGCTGCCGCAGTCGTGGTCCGTGATCGCCGGTCTGACGTCGCGCCGGCGCGCCGAGCAGGCCTTCGACGCCGTCCGCACGCACCTGGTGCGGCGGCCCCAGCAGCTCATCCTCCTGCTGACGCCGCCCTTCGACCACGCCGACCCCGACCCGGGCTACATCCGCGGCTACCCGCCGGGCATCCGCGAAAACGGCGGTCAGTACTCGCACGCCGCGATGTGGACGATCTTCGCGCTCACGCACATGGGTGCCGGCGACGAGGCGGTCGAGATGTTCCACCTACTGAACCCGATCAACCACGCCCGTGAGCGGGCCACAGCAGAGCGCTACGGGGGCGAGCCGTATGTCCTCGCGGGCGACGTCTACTCGCACCCGATGCACATCGGCCGGGCCGGCTGGACCTGGTACACGGGCTCGGCCGGCTGGATGTACCGCGCCGGGCTCGAGGGCATCCTCGGCATCGAGCGCCGCGGCGACCGCCTGGTGGTCGAGCCCTGCATTCCGACGTCCTGGCCTTCGTGCTCCGTGACCTGGACCCATGGCCGGACGACCTACGAGATCACCATCGAGAACCCGGCCGCTCACAGCCGCGGCGTCGCTGCGGCCGAGCTCGACGGGAAGTCCGTCGCCCCCGACGCCATCCCGTGCCGCGACGACGGCGCCCGCCACCACCTCCGCATCGTCCTCGGCACCGTCGAGGACACGCCCGCGCTCCGCCAGAGCGGCGCAGCCTCCTGAGCGACGCTGCGGGTGACGAAACCCCACGACATATACGAATGGCGGAGCGCCTTGTGCCTCCGGAAGTGTTCGGCTAAGTAGCGGCTTCTCGATTGGTTTTGCGTACACGGTCGTCACGAAGGAGAGCGAAGGCGTGCCCGTAAAGATCCTTCCGGCCGAACGAATTCGGAGACTTCCGCCGTATTTGTTCGCCGAGATCGACCGGGTGAAGAAAGAGGTCGCCGCCCGGGGCGTCGACCTCATCAGCCTCGGCATCGGCGACCCCGACAGCCCGACCTTCCCGCACATCGTCGCCGCGCTCCAGGAAGCGGCGACCCGCCCGGCGAACCACCGCTACCCCGACTACGAGGGGATGCCGACCTTCCGCGCCGCCGCCGCGTCCTACCTGGAAAAACGCTTCGCGGTCCGGTGCGATCCCGCAACCGAGGTCGTTTCGCTGATCGGGTCCAAGGAAGGCATCGCCAACATGGCCGTCGCCTTCGTCGACCCGGGCGACATCGTGCTCGTCCCCGACCCCGGCTACCCGGTCTACGCCATCGGCACCCAGTTCAACGGCGGCACCGTCTACCCGATGCCGCTCCGGGCCGAAAACGGCTTCCTGCCCGACTTGAAGGCGATCCCCGAGGAGGTCGCCAAGCGCGCGAAGCTCCTGTGGATCGGCTACCCGAACAACCCGACCGGCGCGCTCGCCACGAGCCAGTTCTTCGCCGACGTCGTGGCGTTCGCGGAGCGCAACAACGTCATCGTGGCCCACGACAACGCCTATTCCGAGATCTACTTCGACGAGCCGCCCCCGAGCTTCCTCGCGACGCCGGGCGCCCGTGAGCTCGGCCTCGAGTTCCACTCGCTCTCGAAGACCTACAACATGACCGGGTGGCGCGTCGGCTTTGCCGCCGGCAACCGCGAGCTCATCGCGGGGCTCGGCAAGGTCAAGACCAACGTCGATTCCGGCATCTTCCAAGCGGTCCAGGAGGCCGGGATCGCGGCGCTCACCGGCGACCAGTCGCCCGTCGCCGGCATGCGGGCGCTCTATCGCGAGCGGCGCGACATGATCCTTCCCGCGCTCGCGAGCCTCGGGCTGCAGGCGCAACCGATGCGGGGCACGTTCTACGTCTGGGTCGCGGTGCCACGCGGCTACACGTCCGCCAGCCTCGTCGCGAAGCTTTTGCAGGAGATCGGCGTCGTTGCGACCCCGGGCAGCGGGTTCGGCAGCGCCGGCGAAGGATACATCCGCTTCAGCCTCACGGTAGCAACGCCACGGCTCGCGGAAGCCGTGGAACGACTGAAAACTCTCAACCTCTAAGTCGCGGGCCCCTCGGCCGCGCAGACGGGACACGACAGCGACGATGCCGCATCGGGTCTATCTGGGCCTCGGCTCCAACCTCGGAGATCGGAAAGCGAACATTCGCGAGGCGGAGCAGCGTCTCGTGGAGATCCCCGAGACCCGCATCGTGAAGGCGTCGTCGCTCTACGAGAGCGAGCCGCACGGCAACGCCAAAACGTGGTTCATCAACAGCGTGCTCGAGATCGAGACCGAGTTCGAGCCCGAGGAGCTGCTGAAGCGGACGATCGCGATCGAGAAGTCGATGGGTCGGAAGCGCGTGACCGGCAAGCGCTGGGGCTCGCGGATCATCGACATCGACATCCTCCTCATCGACAATCAGACGGTCAACAAGAAGACGCTCAAGGTCCCGCACCCGGAGATGCACAAGCGCCGGTTCGTGCTGGCGCCGCTTGCGGAGCTCGCGCCGCACGTCACCCACCCGCACCTCGGGACGTCCGTATCCGAGCTGCTGGGCGGGCTGAAGGACGTCAAGAAGGTGATGTTGACTCGTCCGTGACCGCAGCGCCGGCTGGCTCGCCCGCCGGCGTCTCGAGCATCTGGGGCGTCTCGGTCGCGTCCGTCTCGCCTTGAGCGAGCTGGAGCATGCGGCGGAACGGCGTGATCGCCGCCGCGAGCGTCGAGTCGATCAGGAGATCCAGCACGCGCTGCGGGCGCCAATCGGTCCCGCTCTGCAGCACGCTCAACTGCTCGCGCAACGTCTCGAGAAGGGCGTGGCGGTGGTGCATCATGTCGTCGTCTGTTGGCGCCGTCGCGTCGACCGGGCCGCGCTCCCGGAGCGTGCGCGCGAGCACCTCGACCTTGCCGCGGAGCAGCGCCAGCTGCACGTCGAAGCCGCCCGCCGCGGTGCGCATCAGGCCGCGCAGGCGGTCCTCGACGTCCGCCGCGTGCCGGCGGTGGTCGCCGTCGAGCCGTACGACGACGCTCTTCAGCTCGTCGAGATCGGACCCGAGACGCGCTCGCGACTCCTCATCCGACGCCTCCCGTACGACACCTTGCGCGTCGAAGCGCGCGGCGAACTCGGTGAGCTGGGTCTCGCAGCCGTCGAGGAACGCCATCACCGTGCGATGCTCGGCCGCCGAGGGCACGCCCGCGAGTCGCTCGCTCACGTCGCGCGCAAGCGTCTCGTGCTCGACGCGGACCGCGGCGAGCGCCGCGAGGGTCTGCTCGCGTACCGCCGCGAGCTGCTGCTCGCATTCGGCTTCACGTTCCGTCGTGCGCGCCTCCGCCGATTGCGCGGCCGCCCGGACGCGGCGGACGAGCTTCACGGTGGTGCGCCGGGCCTGCTCGAGCCGCGACTGCAACCAGGCCCGCTCCTCGCGGTCAGTCTCCTGCTGGGTCGCGACGCTCGCGCGCAGCGCGGCTAGGTCGTTGGCGGTCTGCTCGGCCGCCGCCATCGCCTGCACCTGCACCGCGCGCGCCGCGGCTTCGGCCGCCGCGATCGCGTCGGCGCGCGCCGCCGAGACCGCCGACTCCGTGGCCACGACCGCCTCACCGTGGAGCACCCGCGCGGCCTGCTCGGCCGCGGCAACCGCCTCGACGTGAAGCGCCCGCGCCGCTGACTCCGCCGCCGCGACCGCGTCGCGCTGCAGGCTCTGCCAGGCCGCTTCCGATTCCTCCGCGCTCTTGCCGGTCACGCTCTGCATCTCCTGCTGCGTCGCGAGGAGGCGGCGGAGATCGGCGATCTCCTGGGACGCGCGCGCCACGGCCGCGGCGATCTCGGCGCGAACGCCGCTCGCGGCCTCTTCCACCGGGACGAGGCGGGCATCCTGGGAGTCGATGCGCGCGCCGACGGACGCGATGCGCTCGTCGACCGTGGCCATGCGCTCGTCGACCGTCGCCACGCGGGCAGCGACCGTGGCCATGCGCTCGTCGACCGTGGCCACGCGGGCATCGACCGAGGCCACGCGGGCATCCACCGAGGCCAGGTCGGCATCGACCGAGGCCATGCGGGCGTCGACCGAGGCAACGCGGTCGTCGACGGACGCCAGGCGTGCCTCGGCGGTGCCGTACTGGCGCTGGTGGTCCGCGATCGCGTCCCGCAGCGCCGCGAGCTCGGTTTCGAGACGCGACGCCGTCGCGGCGAGCTCGCCGCGAACCGCCCGGGCCTCGCCGGCGGCGCTCGCGACCCGCGCGCCGATCTCGGTCCCGCCGTCGCGCTGCTCGGCGACGGTGCGCCGCAGCGCCGTGACCTCGTCGGTCATCGCCTCGGCGGCCGCCTGCACCTCGGCGCGCGCCCGCCGCGCGCTCTCCTCCGCGCTCGCGACCCGTTGGAGGTCGTGTTGCCGCTGCTCGAGTTGTTCGGCGACGCCGCGTTGCACGTCGCTGACGCCGCGCTGCAGGGTCGCGAGCTCGCGCGCAACCTTCTCGGTCGCCGCGAGCGCCTCGTCCTGCACGCGTCCGGCGAGCGCCTCGGTCGCGCGCACGCGGCCGCTCTCGCGCGAGAGCTCGTCGCGCTGGTTCGCGAGGTCGGTTTGCAGCGCCCCGAGGATCTGGGTGACCCGCGCGATCGCGGCGGCGGTCTCGCCGTGCACGCGCCCCGCCGCGTCGTCCGCGGCCGCCTGCGTGTCCGCGCGCAGACCCTGCAGCTCGCGCTGCCATGTGCCCTGCAGGGTCGCGGTGCCGCTCCGCAGCTCCGCGATCTCCTGTGCGACCTGGCGGAGCCGGCGTTCGCAGTCCTGGTCGGTGCCCTCGCCTTCCGATCGCATCGCCGACAGCGCCGACGCCAGCGTCGCGTGGTCGCCTTGCAAGCGCTCGACGGTGTGGGCCATCGCGGCGAAGTCGATCGGCGGCGGCGCCGCCGCGGTCCGTGCGCTCGCCAGCGCTTCCTCCGCGACGGCGAGCGCGCGCTGCGCCTCGGCGCGGAGCTCGTCGAAGCGGCGCTCCTGCGCGGACTGCAGATCGGCCACGAGCGCTCGCAGGTCGCCGAGCGCGGCCGCGTCGACGATCGCGCCGTCGGACGGCATGGCGCCGCCCGTCCGCTCCGCCAGCTCGCCGAGACGCACCTCGCACGCGGCGACCGCGCTCCGGAGCGCGTCGCGATCGGCGGCGAGCTCCGCGAGCATGGCGCCGACGTCGGCACCCGGTGGGCTCGTATGGGCGGCCGCCGCCGTCTCGAAAGCCGGCGCGCCGAGCGCCGGAGCCGCCGCGGTGTCGGGCAGCGGCGGCGCGCCGATCGCCTGGCTGCCGTAGGTGCGCTCGAGGATGCGGCGGACGCGCGCCACGAGGCCCTCGCGGCGGAACGGCTTCACCATGTAGTCGTCGGCGCCGACGCCGAAGCCCTTGGCGACGTCGTCCTCGCTGTCGTGCGCCGTCAGCATCAGCACGGGCACGAACGCGGTCCGCATCTCCGAGCGCAGACGCCGGCAGACCTCGAAGCCGTCCATCCCGGGCATCGAGATGTCGAGGATCACGATGTCGGGCCGCTCGCGGCCGGCGATCTCGAGCGCCTCCGGGCCGTCCTCGGCGGTCAGGACCGTGAGCCCGAGGTCCGAGTGCTCGAGCGTGTGGCGGACGACGTCGCGGATCGTCGCGGTGTCGTCGACGACGAGCGCCTTGAAGCTCCGCCGCTCGACCGGCGCGGACGTCCCGGCCGGCGTCTCGTCCACGACCGCCGCGGCGCCGCAGTACGGACAGCGCACCCATTCCGCGTTCAGCGGCTTCGCGCATCCGCCGCACGAGGCGCGCAGCACTTTGCTGCAGTGCGGACAGACGCTGTAGTCCTCCGCGATCTGCTTCTTGCAACCGGGGCATTCCGTGCTGTCCCCGTCGGCGATCTGGACGACCCGTTGCAGCTCCTCGACGGTCGTGATGCCGGCGCTGAGCTTCTCGACGGCGTCCTCGAGTATCGTGTGGACACCTTCGCTCCGCGCCTGCTGGCGCACCATGCTCTCGCCGGCGCCCGCCTCGATGAGCTTGGTGATGGCGTTCGTCATGGGGAGCATCTCGTAGACGCCCATGCGCGAGCGATACCCGCCGTGCCGGCACTGCGGGCAGCCGACCGCCCGCTTCACGGTCGCGCCCTCGCGAACGTGGAGCTGGCGGCGCGTCTCCGGATCGATCTCCGTCGGCTTGCTGCAGGTCGGGCACAGCTGGCGTACGAGCCGCTGCGCCACGACGAGGTTCAACGCCGACGCGATGGCGTAGGGCTCGAGACCGAGATCGAGGAGACGCGTCACGGCGCCGGCCGCGTCGTTCGTGTGGACGGTGCTCAGCACCAAGTGGCCCGTGCTCGCCGCCTGGAACGCGATGTGCGCGGTCTCTTTGTCGCGGATCTCGCCGAGCAGGATCACGTCCGGGTCCTGGCGCAAGACCGAACGCAGCACGCCGCCGAACGTGAGGCCCTGCTTCTCGTTGACCTCGACCTGGTTGATGCCCTTCAGTTGGTACTCGATCGGGTTCTCGATCGTGACGATGTTCGTCTTTGGCGAGAAGATCTCGCGGAGCAGCGCGTAGAGGGTGGTAGTCTTGCCGCTGCCGGTCGGGCCCGTGATGAGGATCATGCCCTGCGGCTTCTTGGCGGCGTCGCGCAGGAGCTTCAGGTCGCCGGCCTGGAACCCTAGGCGGTCGAGCAGCTTCACCGCCTGGCTCGCGTCGAGGATGCGGAGCGTGATCTTCTCGCCGTGCTGTGCCGGCAAGCTCGACACGCGCATGTCGACGCTCTTGTCCTGGAAACGGACCTGGATGCGGCCGTCCTGCGGCAAGCGGCGCTCGGTGATGTCGAGCTTCGCCATCACCTTGAGGCGTGCGACCAGCGGGTTCTGGATCCACTTCGGGAAGCGGAACGCCTCCTCGAGGATGCCGTCGACGCGGTAGCGCACCAGCACCGAGTCGGTCTCCGGCTCGACGTGGATGTCACTCGCCCGCGACCGGATGCCCTCGATCAACATCTTGTCCGCGAGCTTGATGACCGGCGGCAGCTCGGCGTCGGCCGCGATGGTGCGGAGATCGCCGCCCTCGTCGCTGAGCTCGTTCACGACGAGCGATTCGCCGGCCGGCACGAGCTGGAGGAACTGCTCGAGGGACTCCTGGAGACGATAGGTGTGAGCGAGCGCGTCCTTGACCTCGACGTGCGTCGCGACCACGGCCTGGACGCGCTTGCCGGTCGCGAACTCCACGGCCCTCAGGCCGTCGAGGTCGAGCGGGTTCGCCGTGACGACCTCGATGGAGCGCTCGTCGATCGCGATCGGCACGACCTCGTAGCGGGTCGCGATCGCCTCCTTCAGCTCGCGGGTGACGTTGGCGTCGAGCGGGTAGGTCGTGAGATCGACGATGCGGAGGCGGAGCGTCTCGGCGAGGAGGAGCGCCAGCTCCTTCTGCGAGATGATGCCCTCGCGTTCGAGCACGTCGTGGACGACGGTCTCCGGCTCCTCGAGGATCGCTTCGACCCGCGCCAGGTCCTCGTTGGTGAGGCGACCCTGGCGTGCGAGAAAGCGCAGGAGCGCGCGCGCGCCGGCCGTACGTTCCGGCCCGCTCATTGCCGTCCATCCGCTTCGATTGTCGTGGTCACGATTTCCGCGTCACTCGTCAACGCAGGATCTCCCCGTGTGAGAGTCTCGGCCACTTCGCACGCGGTCTTGAGGGGCGGTGCGATCGGTGGACGGTCAGATTCCTGACCCGAATGCGCGCCGCTACACGCCGCCGCCGAAACTTGACCCCCCGGGAGGCGCGGCCTAACATGACAAATGTCGCTCCCGCGTCGGTTCGCCGACGCCGAGTCCGCAGACGCTCGATGCCGCTCCCGCGCATCTACTTCGAAAAGCTCCTCGAGAACTCTCCCGACATCGTCGTTGCCGTGGACCGGCAGGGACTGATCGTCTTCTACAACGACGGGGCGCGTCAGACCCTCGGCTACACGTCCGAGGAGGTGCTCGGGAAGCCCGTGACCTGGCTCTATAAAAGCCCCGACCACGCGCGCGAGGTCATGCGGGCCATGCGGAGCTCCGAGACGGGCGCGCCCGGAACGATCAAGAACTTCGAGACCGTCTTCCTCACCAAGGGCGGCGCCGCGCTCCCGGTCGCGATCTCCGGATCGATCACCTACGAGGACGGGGAGGAGGTCGGCTCGATCGGTTTCGCCAAGGATCTCCGGCAGATCCGCACGCGCGACCGCCTCCTGACCCTCGGCGAGCTCGCCGTGAGCCTCGCCCACGAGATCAACAACCCGCTCGAGGTCATCACGAACACGATGGAGCTGCTCGAAGAGTTCGTGCGCCGCACGGCGACCGACGAGCAGATGGTCATCGAGGTCGAGCGTTTCGAGGCCGTCCAGCGCGAGGTCGCGAAGATCCACGGCATCGTCGGCCGGGTGCAGGATCTGGCCGCCGGCGACGAGGAGTACGAGACCCGCCAGTACCTGCCGGGCACGCTCATGACCAAGCTCCGGCAGGAAGGGCCGGGACCGGCCGCTCCGGCGCCGACCGCCTCCTCGAACGGCGGCGGGTCGCCGTCGATCGCCGGCCTCACGATCCTGGTCGTCGACGACGACCTCGGCGTCTGCCAATCGCTCGCGGAGCTGCTGCGCCATCAGGGGTGCACGGCGGTGATCGCGACGTCGGCGCTCGACGCCCTTCGCATCACCGCCGCGCAATCCTTCGACCTCGTCGTGAGCGACGTCGTCATGCCGGACATGGACGGCTACGACCTCTACATGGAGCTGAAGGAGCGGCAACCGACGCTGCCGGTGATCCTCATGACCGGCTACCTCTACGACCGCGACCACGTCATCAAGCGCACCAAGCTCGCCGGGCTCGCGACGGGCGTGCTGTTCAAGAAGCCCATCGATCTCGAGCGGCTGAAGACCATCATCCACACCCATTGCTTTCCGAAGGAGGCGCATGATGGCGGCCGCGAGCCCGGACGGGACCCGGCGGTTCCGTGATCGCCACGCCGAGCGCGTCGCGCCGGAGCATTTCCGGACGTCGCTCGGCGGCCTGACGGTCGGGTCGATCGGCATCGGGACCTACCTCGGCAACCTCGACGCCGCGACCGACGCCGCGTACGCCGACGCGATCCGGACCGCCTTCGGGCTCGGCACCAATCTCGTGGACACCGCCGCGAACTACCGGGCGCAGCGGAGCGAGCGCGCCGTCGGATCGGCGCTCGCGGCAGCGATCGCCGCCGGCGACGTCGCCCGCGATGAGGTGATCGTCTGCAGCAAGGCCGGCTACCTGCCCTTCGACGGCACCTACCCGGACGACCCGAGCCGTTTCCTCTACGAGACCTACGTGAAGCCCGGACTGCTCGCGCCGACCGACATCGTCGCCGGCGGGCACTCACTGGCCCCCGCCTACCTCGCCCACCAAATCGAACGCAGCCGCGCAAACCTCGGCGTCGACACGATCGACGTCTTCTATCTCCACAACCCCGAGAGCCAGCTCGCCGCGGTCGAGCGCTCGGAGGTCATGGCGCGGATCGGACGCGCGTTCGCGGTGCTCGAGGAGGCAGTACAGGCGGGCACGATCGGTTGCTACGGCCTCGCGACCTGGAACGGTCTCCGGGTCGCATCGACCGCACGGGACTACCTGTCGCTCGCCGAGCTCGTGCGGCTCGCCGAACGGACGATCGGGCGCGCGCATCACTTCCGAGTCGTGCAGCTGCCCTGCAACCTGGCGATGACCGAAGCCGTCACGGCACGGCATCAGCCCGTCGGCGATCACGTGGGCTCGTTCGTCGAGGCCGCCGACCATCACGGCATCAGCGTGATCGCGAGCGCGAGCCTGCTCCAAGGGAAGCTCGCGGGTCCGCTGCCCGCCGTGCTCGCGCACGCGATGGAGGGCTGCCGGACCGACCCGCAACGGGCGCTCCAGTTCGTGCGCTCGTCGCCCGGAGTCGCGAGCGCGCTCGTCGGCATGCGGAGCCGCGCCCACGTCGAGGAGAATCTCGCGCTGGCCGCTCTCCCGCCGGCGAGCGACGACGCGTACGTCAGGCTCTTCACCGACACCTAACCATCGAGGATCTCTCCCCTCGCTCCATCGGGCACAGCCCGACGGAGCCTCACTCCCCGGCTCGCTTGGCTCGGCCGCGCGCTGCGCGCGTAAAGGTCGCGTCTTGAGTCCCCTCCTCGTCGGGTCGTTCGGCGGCGTTTTTCCGACGCGGCGGGGTGACGATCGAATGCGCCCTCTGATACACAGCGACCCCATGGAGATTCGCCAGACGACGCCGCCCGAGGCCTACGAAACCATGCAGAGCGACCCGACGGCGGTGTACCTCGACGTGCGCACGCCCGAAGAGTTCGTGACGGGCCATCCCGAGGGCGCGATCAACGTCCCCGTGATCTTCTTCCGCGCCGGCGGCTCGAGTCCCAACCCCGATTTCGTGAGCACCGTTCAGCGGCTCGTGCCCGCATCGACACCGATCCTCGTCGGCTGTCAGGCGGGCGGCCGCTCACAGCGCGGCGCCGAGCTCCTGGTCGGGGCCGGCTACGCCGACGTCACCAACGTACGCGGCGGCTTCGGCGGCGCGCGCGACGAGACCGGCCGGCTCGTCACCCCCGGCTGGCGCGATGCGGGCTTGCCGGTCGTGACGGGCCCAGCCGAGCAGCGCTGAACCGCGTGGCGATCCGGATCACCAAGGTCTACACCCGGACCGGCGACACGGGGGAAACCGCGCTCGTCGGCGGTCAACGCGTTCCCAAGGACGACCTCCGCATCGAGAGCTACGGGACGATCGACGAGCTGAACTAGGTGCTCGGCATCGTCCGCGCGTGCAACGACGCCGCGACGCCAAGCCCGGCGACCACGCGCCTCGACCAGATCCTGCGCCAGGTCCAGAACGAGCTCTTCGATCTCGGGAGCGAGCTCGCGACCCCGCCGGATGCGGCGTGGGAGGGCATGATCCGGATCGGGCCCGCGCAGATCACGGTCCTCGAGCGCACCATCGACGAGTGCCAAGCCGACCTGCAACCGCTGAAATCCTTCATCCTCCCGGGCGGCGGGATGATCGCGGCGTTCCTGCATCAGGCCCGCACCGTCTGCCGGCGCGCCGAGCGCGACATCCTCCGCCTCATGCACCGCGAGCCGATCGGCGACGCCGTCCTCGGCTACGTGAACCGCCTCTCCGACCTGCTCTTCGTGCTCTCCCGTTGGATGTCGCACCACCTCGGCGAGCCCGAGTACCTGTGGGAGAAAGGCCTCGCGCTCCCCGTCGGCCGGCCACCGACGAAGCCCGCGACCAAGAGGAAGGCATGACCACGTCGCCCATCTATCTTCGCCAGCTCGAGATCGGTCCGATGCAGAACTACGTCTACCTCGTCGGCGATCCGGAGACGCACGAGGCCGCCGTCGTCGACGCGGCCTGGGAGATCGACGCGATCGTCGAGGCCGCCGCGGCCGACGGCTACACGATCACGAAGGCCCTCGTCACCCACTTCCACCCCGATCATCTCGGCGGCCGCTTCATGGGGATGAGCGTGACGGGCGCAACCGAGCTCGTCGACAAGCTGAAGATCAAGGCCTACATCAGCAAGCACGAGGCCGGATTCGTCGGGCGCGTCTCCGACCTCGCGCCTTCAGACGTCGTACCCGTCGACGCCGGCGACGTCGTCCAGGTCGGCAACGTGCCGCTCACGTTCGTGCACACGCCCGGCCATACGCCGGGCTCACAGTGCTTCCTCGTCGACGGCAACTTGATCTCGGGCGACACGCTCTTCATCGGGAGCTGCGGTCGCACCGACCTCCCTGGCAGCGACCCGGCGCAGCTCTACGAGAGCCTGAACACCCTCCGGAAGCTCCCGGACGACACGGTCCTCCATCCCGGCCACAACTATGCCGACCGGCCGACGTCGACGATCGGCCACGAGAAGCGCCGTAACCTCTTCATGCGCTTCGACTCGCTCGAGGAGTTCTTGGGCTTCGTCGGGCGTTGAGACTCGCCGCCCCCATTGCCCTCACGTTCGCGCTCGCGAGCACCGGGATGCCCCGCGGCGCCGGCGCCGCCGAGCTTCCGATCCCGCCCAACCTCGGCGTGCAGCGTGCGCCGGTCGCCGTCCACGGCACGAGCCGCGCGGCGCTCGCGGTCACCCCGCCCGCGACCTTCCGCACGCGTCTCGAGCCCGTGCCGGCTGCAAGCCGTCTCTTGACCGCGATCGCGGTGCCCACGACGCCGCCCGGCGGCGCCGCCGCGCCGGTCGAGTTCCGCGTCACGTTCGAGGCGGACTCCGGAGACGTGCCGCTCTACACGCGGGTCGTCGACGGCGCCGTCGCCGGCGACCGCCGGTGGATCGACGTCGGCGTCACGCTCGACCCGCTCGCGGGGCGGAGCGGCACGTTGCGCTTCGACGCCGTCCCCGTCGGCCAGCACCCGACGACCGCCGCGGGCTGGTGGGCACCACCCGAGCTGGTCGCCTGCGACGACGCCGCACCGAGCCTGCTCCTGATCACGATCGATGCGCTTCGCGGCGACCGCCTGAGCGCCGCAGGGTACGCCCGCCCGACGACGCCGCACCTCGACGCCTTCGCCGCCGATGCGACCCGGTTCGCTGCGGCGTTCACGGGCGGCCCGAAGACGATCCCGTCGGTGCCCCAGATCCTGACGGGACGCTACTTCTACTGGCAGCGGTCCGCGCGCGGGCTCCCGGAGCTGCTCGGCGACGGCGCCATGCCGAGCCGCGCGATCGTGAACAACCCGTACGTCGCGACCTGGCTGCACGGCCGACGGCCGGGATTCGCAGCCGTCCAGGCCGGCGAGCTCGACGCGCGCGCGATCACGAGCGCCGCGCTCCGCTGGCTCACCAGCGCCGGGCGCTGCCCGACCGCCCTCTTCCTGCACTACCTCGACCCCCACACGCCCTATCGCGCCCCGGCCCGCTTCGCGCGCCGCTTCATCGACCCGACCGCCGCGACGACGATCGGCCTCACCTTCGACGACGTCACACGCGCGTGGCAGGAGCAGTACGGAGTCGCCGATCGCCAGCGCATCGTCGACCTGTACGACGGCAACATCGCGTATGCCGACCACCACATCGGCCGGCTGCTGCGCGGGCTCGCGAAGCGGGGCCGTCTCGACCGGACGCTCGTCGTGATCACCGCCGACCATGGCGAGGAGCTCTGGGACCACCGCAAGTTTTTCCACGGCCAGTCACTCTACGACGAGCTGCTGCACGTGCCGTTGCTCGTGCGCTGGCCGGCGCTCGGCCACGGCCGCGTCGTCGCGGACGTCGTCCGCACCGTCGACCTGGTGCCGACGATCGCCGAAGCGCTCGCCCGGCCGATCCCCGAAGGCGACGGCCGGAGCCTCGCGCCGCTCGCGAGCGGCGCGCCGGCACCCGACCCGCTCGCATCCGGCGCGCCCCGACCTGATCCCCCCGGTCACCACCAGCAACCGCGCGTCGCCTTCGCGCTCGTCGCGCACGCCGAGCCGCGGACGCCCGAGCGCCAGGCAGTCCGCACCGCCACCCGGAAGCTCATCCGTGACGTCAGCGACGGCGCGCTCCAGTTCTACGACCTCGTCGCCGACCCCGGCGAGAAGCGCAACCTCGGACCAGCCGCCGCTGGCGCCGCGGACCTCGAGAAGGTCCTCGCCGGCTTTCGCGGCAAGCTCGACGGCACGGGCTACCAGCTCCGCCTTCGCGGCCTCGCGGACCGGCCGGTGCGCTACGCCGTCGACCTCGCGACCGACCCACCGGTCCCGGTCATTGCGATCGACCGCCTGACCCTCGAGCCCGGCGACCGCATCGATTTCAGGCACCGCACGAGCGCGTTCGGCCTCCTCGGCACTCTCGCGCCCGGCGACGAAGACCATGTGCGCTTCGACGTCCTCGCGACCGCCGGCGTGCTGAAGCTCGCGATCCGCATCGACGGCGCGCCGGCGCCTGAAGGCACGATCCGCGTCGGCGCGGCGAGCATGCGCGCCGGCGAGGTGATCGACCTCGCCGACGCGAAGCTCGACGGTGCGCCGGCCACGACTCCGCACGGCAGCGCACCGGTCGCCGAGCTCTGGCGCGCGTCGGCACCACCCACCGCAGCGCCGTCGCTCGACGACGCGACCCGCGAGCGCTTGCGGCAGCTCGGCTACGTCGAGTGACCGGCCCATCGGTGTCGGCGACGGGTGGGTCACCGTCGACCGGTGCACCGCGTCGCGGTACCGAACCGGACGGCGTCGAGAAGATAGAAGATGATGCAGCAGGCGGGTGGGTCGGGGATGGCTTCGGGGAGCCGCAGCTCGCGTGTGCGCCAGCCAGCGAGGCACCGGCGGGCAGTACGCGCTGGGTGGCACGAACCCGGCGACCGTAGAAGCCATCACCGACCCGCCCGCCTGCTGCCACCGCTTTCGACTGCTCCGCCGCGCGCGAATCGAACCGAGACACGACCGTCCGGCGGGTAGTGTTCCGTCCAAACTTGGGCACTACCGCCATCGTGACGACACGCCATCGCACCCGGGACGTGGCATAGTCGCGCCGGTGCGCTTCGACCTCGTCGCGGTCCCGGCCTTGCCGCGCCTCGCCTGGGGAGCCGCGATCCATCCCGGCGATCCGACCGTCCGTGTGCTGCACGGTACCTGGGTCGAGACCCGCGGCGATCGCTTCGTCGAAGGCGCCTGGGATGAGCCCTTCCCTGCCTGGGAGTTCGAGCGCTCGGCGACGCTCGCCGGCTCGGGAGGGTGGACCACGGCGGACGGCGTCGGCTTCGCCGGACCCGCGAACATGTACGACCGCCTCCACACCCTATGGAACGGCGGAACCCTGTTCGTCTCGAACTCCCTCGCGTTCGCGCTGGCACTCGCGAACGCACGCCTCGATCCCGCGCATCCCCACTACTATCTCGATCTCCTCGACCTCTATCGCGCGGGCATCCACGTGAAGACGAAGCGCCTCCGGCTCGCCGCCGGCCGGACGGTGGAGCTCCACGACTGCTGCAGCCTCGCGGTGGCTCCGGACGGCACCGTGACGCGCATGGAGAAGCCCTGGGGACCGCCGCCTGCGAGCTACGCGGCGTACGTCGGCCTCCTCCGCGAGGCAATCCGCGCAACGATCGCGAATGCCGGCGACGCCGCCCGGCAGCGGCGCTACCGGCCGCTCGCCATGCTCTCGCAGGGGTACGATGCCAACGCGATCGCGGCGCTCGCGCGCGACGTCGGATGCCGCGAGGCCGTCACGTTCCTCCGGAGCGGCCGCATGCGGCGCGCGTACGTCGACGACAGCGGTGCGGCGATCGCGGACGCGCTCGGGCTCGCCGTGACGACGTACGAGCGGAACGCTGCCGACCGCCATCCGGAATTCCGGAGCGAGGAGTTCTATCACGAGCCGTGGGGCGTCGACCGGTCGATGCCGGCGATGGCGGATCAGCTCGTCGGCGCGCTCCTCTTGAGCGGACGTTCCGGCGAGGCCGTGTGGCTTCGCCGGACCCATTGGGCTCGCACGGACCTGCAGCACCCGATCGACCACACGGCCGGCTGCGCGCTCGTCGAGCTCCGCTTGCGGCTCGGGTTCCTGCACTTTCCGCCGGCGACGATCGGCGCGGCGCTCCACGCCGAGCGCATCCACGCGTGGAACGACGCGCCGGCGCTCGCGCCGTGGTCGATCGGCGGAGACTACGACAAGCCGATCGCGCGGCGGATACTCGAGGAGGCCGGCGTACCGCGGCACCTGTTCGGCCACGAGAAGAAGGGCGGCCGCGAGCCCGTCGTGAGGCCGCGCACGCCACTCGAGCGCGTCATGGATCGGCTGGGATGGCCGTCGCAGCTCCGCGTCGTCATCCGCCGCGCCCTCGGCAATCGTTTCCATCCGCGCTGGAAGCTCGGGTCGTTCGAAGTACAGGCGGGATGCGACCGCATGGTCGCCCGCTACGAGGAAGCGATCGCAGCGACAAACTGATCCAACTCGGCGCACGCACCCGCGCGCGCGCTGAAACGGCGCGAAATATCGCGCTCTCTTCCGCCACTTTTCTGGACGCGAGAAGACACCCGCGTCTACATCGAGCGTCGGAAGGAGAACGCATCATGCATCGATTCCAATCGTTGGTCGCTTTCGCGCTGCTCACCGTCGTCGCCGTCGCCGAGCCGGCGAGCGCCGCTCCCGGTTGCCCGGGCGCCGTGCTCTTCCAGCCCGACGCAAGCGGTGCCGTCGTCGATGCGGGGTGGACCGGCATCGCCCACGAGATGCCCGTGCTCGGGTACTCGATGCGCCTCGCAACGAGCTGCAGCGCCAGCGCGCCTCCGTGCGGGACGTGCGCGATCACCGGCCTCGTACCGAACGCCGGCGGCAACAACCTGCGGTGCCGGAACGACACGTCGATCCAGTGCACGGTCGCGACCGAGGTCGCGGATTGCGGCGGCGCGAACCGCTGCCGCTTCTTTTTGAGCCCGCCGACGGGGATTGCGACCGGCGGTATCACGACGTGCTACACGAGCGAGGTGACGGGGCCGGCCGGCGGCACCGTGAACGTCGACACCGGCGCTGCGTCGATCGATGTCCCGATGCAGGTGCCCCTCTACATCAGCCCGTCGATCGACCATCCGTGTCCGCGCTGCATCGGCGACCCGATTTCAAACGACAACACGCGCAGTGGCGTCTGCAACGAGGGCGCGCGCAACGGCCTCGCATGCGACGCCAACGCCAACGCGCCCGCGGGCTATCCGGACTTCGGCTCGACGAGCTTCGACTGTCCGCCGACACCGGGCGCGTTGATCTCGACGTTCGTGCTCGGCACCGTGACCTTCGCGACCGACCCGCAAGACTCGACGTTGACCGCCGCGAGCCCGCCGTGCACCGCCAGTGGCTACACGTCTTTGGCGTGCCACTGCGAAACCTGCAACAACATCAACGCCCCACCCTGCGCCACGAACGCGGATTGTCCGCCGAGCGGCGGCAACCCCGGCATTTGCGGCGGGCGTCGGTGCTTCGGCGGCACCAACGTCGGCGGGCCGTGCACCGCGCATTCCGCGTGTCCCGGCGGGTTCTGCAGCGTACCGGGCGAGCTGACGCGACCGAACGGCTGCGTCGACGACACGACCCTCCCGGGCTTCCAGCTGTGCGAGGATACCGCGCCCGTCGGCGATGCGAAGGGCACATGCCCGCTCGGACCCATCGACCACCATTGCACCGTGGCGTCCGGACACGCGCAGCGCGGGTGCTTCGATGATACCGACTGCGGCGGAACCCCTGGAAGCTGCGACGTGTTCCTTCGTCCGTGCTACCTCGACAACGGCGTGATCGGGGGGAAGGTCGAGGTCGCCGGCATCGCGACGCCGCCCGTCGGCAACACCTCCGAGCCGACCGTCCTCGGCGCGCTCGCGTGCCTCGCTTCGACCTCCGCCGGCTCGGTCAACGCCGTCGGCGGCTTTCCCGGCCTCGGCCGCACGACGCAACCTGGACGCCTCACCTTCGCCGAAGAGGTCGTCGTCCAGAACACGCCGCCCGGCGGCACGGCCACCACGAACGGCTCGGGCCCGGCGAGCGTCGTCGAGACCTCGGTCACGACGCCGAGCGGCGGCGAGGTCACGATCATCGGCACCTTCAACGCCGGCTCGCCGCCGTTGGGGTACGAGTTCCTCGGACGTCTCGTGCAGATCACGGCGCCGATGGAGACGCCTGGGAATCCCCTCCACGTCACGTTCACCATCGCCGCCTCCGAGGTGCCGAGCGGCGGTGTATCCGCGATCGACATCTTCCGAAACGGCACCGGACCGGCTCCCGAGTGTCCCGGCGCGACGCAGGCGATCCCCGACGACCCGTGTGTCACGGCCCGCGCCGCCCTCGGCGGCGGGGACGTGAGCATCACGGTCCTGACCTCCGCCGCGAGCGACTGGACCATGGCCGCCGCCGTCAGCGACGCCGGGAAATGCGCCGCGGCGAAGGAGAAGTGCGTGGCGAAGAGGGGCGCGTGCCTCCTCGGGTGTCACGCCAAGGCGGAGAGCACAGGCATCCCGGTCGATCCGACCTGCGTGCAGAAGTGCGAGGGCAAGTTCGACGGCGGTGCGGTGCCCAGCAAGGGCTGCTTCGCGAAGCTCGAAGCGAAGCTCGGTTGCGCGACGACCGGCGACAGCCCCGCACTGGCGGCGACGACCGACGCGTTCGTGCTCGACGCCGTCACCCAAGTCGACCCAGGCTACCCGGCCCCCGTCTCCAACAAGTGCTCCGCCGGCAAAAAGAAGTGCATCAGCAAGAACGCCGCGTGCAAGCTCGGATGCTACGCGAAATCCCACTCCAAAGGCGTCGCGGTCGATCACATCTGTCTCGGCAAGTGCGAGGACAAGCTCGACGGCGGCAGCGATCCGGCCAAGGGCTGTTTCGCGAAGCTCGAGAGCAAGTACCCCGGCCAGTGCTTGACCACCAACGACACCACGGCGCTCGCAACGACGGTCGACGCGTTCGTCGGCGACGTGGTGTGCCAGCTGCACGGTCCGTCGGACGGGACGTGCCCGTGAACGATCGGCACGAGGGTCGGCGAATCGTGCTGCCTCGCCGCGCCTGCCAATGATCATCGCGCCGCTCGCCCGGTTCAGGCACCGGGCGAGCGGCGCATGCTTGCCCGCCTCCTGAGCGTCGAGTAAGTTCGCCCATCGATTTCGCCCCGTGCGCTTGGCGAGCGTTCGCGCTCGCCAATGCTCCGATGGGCCTCGGCGCCTGGAGTCAATCCACGCGCCTCGCTGCACTGCTTTCAGGGAGACGTTGATGAGCGAGAAACGCGACCTCTACGAGATCGGTCAGGTTCCCCCCGTCGGCCACGTGCCGGCCGAGATGTACGCGCAGCTGATTCGTCCCGAGCGTTTCGGCGAGCCGACCAAGGCCTTCAAGGTCGAGAAGGTTCCCGTCCCCGACATCGCGCCCGACGAGGTGCTGGTGTGCGTGATGGCGGCCGGCATCAACTACAACAACGTCTGGGCCGGGCTCGGCGTGCCGATCGACGTCGTGAAGGTGCACGCCAAGGGCGGCGACACGACGGGCTTCCACATCGGCGGCAGCGACGCCTCGGGCGTCGTCTACAAGGTCGGGAGCGAGGTCAAGAACCTGAAGGTCGGCGACGAGGTCGTCGTCCACTGCGGCATCTGGGATCGCAACGACAAGGTCGTGAAGGCCGGCACCGACCCGATGTTCGCGCCGAGCTTCCA
>JANNPN010000178.1:0-16687 GCA_031400185.1 Polyangiaceae bacterium | reverse complement strand
GGCGAAGCCGTCGCGCGCCTGTACGAACGCTACGCCGAGCTGCTCCCCGAGGGCGCGGCACGGACGCGTGCCACGGCAACGGCACGATCGGTCGCAGTCCACATGGCGCCCTTCGACTTCGAGAACCTGGCGACCACCCTCGCCGACGACCTCGAGGTCGTCGACCATCGCACCGTCGGATTCGGCACGCTGCGGGGGGCGGAGCGGCTACGCCACGCCTTCCGGTCCTTCCTCGACCTGATCGACGGCTTCGCATGGCGCGCCGTCGACATCTTGGCGCTCGAAGCCGATGCGTTCCTCCTCCGTTACGTGGGCTCCGGCACCGAGCGCGTCGGCGGCTTAGACTACGAGCGCACGCAGCTCGAGCTGATGGTCTTCGACGCCGACGGCTTGCTCGCCCGCTGGGAGCGCTTCGACGTCGAACACGCAGCCGCGGCGCTCGCGCGCTTCGACGAGATCGCCAGGAGCGACCCTCCCGAGCAATCGGTCCGGCGCGTACGAGCGAACGCAGCGACCGCCAATACCGCTCGGATCGGCAATCTGATCGCCGCACGCGACGCCGATGAGTACGTCTCCCAATTGGCCCACGACTACGTGGGCGTGCACCACCTAAGCGGCTTGACGGTCGACCGCGCCGCCACGCGGAACCGGTTGCGGGCGTTGTTCAAGAGCCGCGACCTCACAATCGGCCAAGAACCGCTCGCGACGCTCGGTGACGTCCTCGCGCTCCATCGCTACGTGACCTCGTCGAGCGGGGCTTCCGGAAAGACGTTCGACGTCGGTCCGTACGACGACGAGAGCATCATCGTGACCGAGGTCGACACGCAGGGACTTCGCCACCGGTCCGAGCAATTCGCGGGCGAGCGCCTGGGCGACGCCGTCGCCCGGCTGTACGAGCTGCACGCCGAGGTTCTGCCGGACGGTCCGGCACGCACTCGCGCCGCGGCGACGGCGCGCGCGGTCGCGGCCATGGTGGCGCCGCCCGACCTCGAGCGCTACGCCGCGGCGCTCGCTCCCGACGTCGCGTTCGTCGACCACCGGACCGTCGGCTTCGCGTCGGGTCGCGGCGCCGACTCTCTACTCCGCGGCTTTCGCTCGCTCCTCGAGCTCGCCGAAGACGTCACGACTCGCGTCGACGACGTGCTCCGTCTCGAGCCCGACGCCGTCCTGCTGCGCTGGACGGTGACCGGCGTCGATCGCGCGAGCGGCGGCGCCTTCGAATCGGACTTTCTGCTGCTCTGGGTGTTCGGCCCCGACGGCCGCGTCGTGCGTGACGAGACCTTCGACGTCCACCGCGCGGCCGAGGCAGCCGCGCGCTTCGACGCGCTCGTCGGCGACACGGACACCACGTCGACCGCGGATTTCTGGACGACGCCGTTCGAGAACGCTGCGACGGAGAGCGCGCGCAGCCTCAGCGCCTCGTGGTACGCCCGCGATTGGCCGGGCCTGCTCGCGCTGCTCCCGCCGGAGTTCCGCTACGTCGACCGGCGACCGATGGCGCAGCTCGAGCTCGACCGCGTCGGCTACGTGGAGTTCATCCGCCAGCTCGGCGACATGCGCTCCGTGCGCATCGACGGCGGGGTACTCGCCACGCGCGGTCGTCGTCTCGCGCTCGGACGAGCCCGGGTCGAGGTCGCCGGCGGTGACGTCGGACCGAGCGAGGTCGAGTTCCTCGACGTGATCGAGGCGACCGAGCGCGGCGAAACCCTGGCACGCATTCGATTCGACCCCGCCGATCTCGACGCCGCCTACGCCGAGCTCGACGCGCGCTTCGACGCCGGCGAGGCCGCGGCGCATACCCTCGCGAGAGAATTGTTGCGGCGGCTCGCCCGCCTCCTCGCCGCCCACGATTGGGACGGGTTGGTCGCCTGCTGCGCTCCCTCCTTCGTCGCCCACGACCATCGCCTCGTGAGCTGGGGAACCCTGAACGATGGGGCGGCGTGGGTCCATACCATGGGCACGCTCGTCGATCTGGCGCCGGATTCCCACTATCGCCGGGACCACGTCCGGATATCCGATCGTGGGTCGCTCGCCGTCGGCGGATGGTTCGGGACGCGCGACGGCGGCCCGTTCGAGATCGCGACCATCGCCGTCAACGAGGTGGACGAGCACAGCCGGATTCTCCGCCTCGACGTGTACGAGCTCACGCAGCTCGATCGGGCGCTCGCGCGCTTCGCCACCATCAGCGAGCCATACGCTGCAACCCCGGCAACACCGTTCGCGAACGCCGCAACCCGCGCCTGGGACCGTTCGCTCGCGTGCTGGCGGGCCCGCGATTGGCCGCGGTACCGGCAGTTCCTCACCGCGGGGTTTCGGTGTGTGGACCGGCGGCGCATGGCACTGCTCGAGCTCGACCGCGATCAGTTCATCGATTTCACGCGCCAGCTCGCCGACATGAGCTCGGTGCGCGTCGGCAGCGAGGTGCTCGCGACGCGCGGGGATCGGCTGGCGCTGATCAGGGTCCGCACCGAAGTCGCCGGCGGGGAGGTCGGACCGAGCGAAGCCGATACGTGCCACGTGTGCGAGATCGACGAGCACGGCCTCATCACGACGTTCGTCCGCTTCGACCTCGACGACCTCGATGCCGCCTACGCCGAGCTCGACACCCGTTTCGAGGCCGGCGAGGGCGCGTGCTAGGGCGCCGCCATGGTCGCCCGCCGCGCGATGCGGGAAGCGATGTCCCGGCGTGATTGGGAACGGAGCCCTCTACGTCAGCCGCACGTTCGGCACGCTCAACGACGGTGGCGAGTTCGAATCGGTCTTCCTCACGGTCTTGCGCTACGGAGACGTCGGACCCGTTGCCGCCGAGACCTTCGAGCTCGAGGATCTCGACCGCGCACGGGCCCGCTTCGCGGAGCTCCTCCCCGACCCGCTGCGCCTTCCGCCGAACGCCGCCACCCGTGCCATCGCTCGCTCCAGCAAGGCGATCAGCGCCGCCGACTCGAACGGGGTGCGGGCCTTAGTCCGGGACGACTTCGTCTTCGAGGATCGCGGCAAGCGCGCGCTGGTGCGGGGGGACATCGAGACCTGGCTCGGCTCCATGCAGTTCACCATGGCGCTCCCGGAGATCCGGATCGAGCGCGAGATCATCGCGACGCTCGGAGAGCGGATCGCGCTCCAGCGCATGATCGCCAAGGGGGGACCCGAGGGCGGGGAGTTCGAGCTCCTGCACCGCGTCCGGCTCATTGTCGTGGACGCCACCGGGAAGCTCGGGACGGTGATCCTCTTCGATCTCGACGATCGCAAGCTCGCGTTCGTCGAGGCGCTCGATCGCTTCGCGGCCGGCGAGGCCGCGGAGACCGGGGGCGTGGCGCCGTTTGCGGCCTTCATCCGCGCGGTCGCAGCGTATGATTGGGAAGCGGCGCGACGGACGCTGGCGCCGGACTTCGTCCTGGACGATCGCCGCACCCTCGGCCTCGGCAGGCTCGATCGCGACCAGTGGATCGCCTCGATGGAGGCCCAGGCCGCGCTCGGGCCCGGCCTCGCGGGGGAAGTGCGGCGCGTCCTCGCCTGGAATCGGCACGGCCTCGTGGTCGAGCTCCGCACTTACGGGATGGTCGACGGCGGCGGCCCGTTCGAGAACCTCTTCCTCTCCGTCTTCATGACCAACGGGGATTGCATCCGGTCCAGCAATCCTTTCGATCTGACTGACGCCGACCGCGCCCTGGCGCGCTTCGCCAAGCTTTCGGACGAGCCGGCGCCCTGAGGGATGGCCGGAAGCGTCGGATTCTCGGCCATGGTGGCCGGTTCCGTCGATTGCTGCTGCTTCTGGCGTGCGTGTTCCCTCGTGGTAGTGACAGCACGCGAGAGGGGACCATCTGGATGACCGCACTCATTGAGGCGCTGACGCTACACGCATCCGGTCCTGGCCAATGGAAAGCGCATGCCGATCCTCGCTATGAAGCAAACAACGGCATGTTCGGGGGTTGGACGGCGGCCGTCCTCCTGAAATCCGTCGTCGACGACGCGCGCACGCAAGGAACTCCCTCGGCCCTCACGGTGCACTATCTCAAGCAAGTGCCACCCAGTCGCGACGTGAACATCCGAACGCGAGGGGTTGGCGAGGGCCGGTCGCTCAATTTCTGGCACGCCGAGCTAGCGCTCGTCGGCGATGAAGATCCGGCCGCCGTTGCCACGATCGCCCTGGCGAACCGCCGGGACAGCGAGGGTTTCGTTGAACCATCGATGCCAAATGCACCGGACCCGGATACGCTCCCTGAGTGGCACCCGCCCGGGCCGTTTGGTGAGCATACTTTGGTGCGGCCGGTGTTGGGCTATCCGCTCTTCAACCAGCCGAATTCCCGGTCAATTGGCTGGGTTCGAGAGATGTCCGGCCGCCCAGTGGATTTTCTGCAGCTGGCATATTCATCGGACGCCTATGCACCGAGGATTTTTTTCAAAGGCGCGGGCCCGCGACCCTCGTCGACGATCACGCTGTCGGTGTATTTCCACGCGACCGAGGACGAATTGCAGGATATCGGCGACGACTACATTCTCAACGAAGCCACAGGCACACGAGCGGCACGATCGACTGTCGGTCAGCAGGCGCGTCTGTGGAGTCGGAAGGGCTCCCTTCTCGCGACGACCGAACAACTCCATTGGTTCAAGTGAGGATGGTCGATGGCGCCGCGGGTATCCGATGCGGCTGACGCTGGGCGTTTAGCTCCTCGACGAGCAGCTACCGCTCTCCCTCCGCTGCTGGCCGAATCCCGCTTTCGGACACATTCGCCTTTGTACGCTTCCGGCCGCGTGCGAGAGAGCGGCGGTTGGTCAGTCGGCTGCCTTCTTGGCGTCCACGCGAGGTCGATAGCCTACGCGCACCTCACCACGAACGCGGGTCAGATCCGACGATGGGGCAATCGGTGAAGCCCGGCGACCGCTCGTGGCGATCGACGACCGCGACCCTGCCGTCTGCGACCGCCGCGGCCGATCTCACAGGCCACCGCGCACTGCGCGCACGCGCCAATGCCACCCCGCCTTGCTGTCGCTGGTGACTGCCCCGCCTCCGAAGTCGACGGCCCACGCGTTCAATGGATAGTAGGCATCGATCGTCGCCGACCAGTAGTAGCGGGCGGGCTCCGGTCCGACCGGTGCCGGTCCGAAGAGCGATTCGTCGATGCAGGGCTGCGTCGCACATGGGTACGGTCGGGCGAGGATCGTCTGAAGCTCCATCTGCGTCGGCAGCCGCCAGTCGCAGTGGCCCGCGAAGCACGTCGCGTTTAGCGTCGCGAGAAAGGTCGTGAACGCCGGACCGTTCGCGGGCGTGTCCCATTCCTCCGGCGAGCTGCTGATCCCCCAGCGATAGGCGTCGGCCTTGTCGTGCACGCTGCCGTCGTCGGTCTTCTGTTCCCATTGGAGGCCCGTCAGGTGGTCCACGACCGTGCCGCCCCCGACCGTGAAGCGTGGCCCCTCGCACGTCGAGTCGATGATGCTCGCTCGCCCTTGGAGCTTCGCCCACGTGCCGACGTACACGACTCGGCATTGCGAAAGGCGCTGTTGGAACGTCTTCGAATTGCCCGCGTAGAGCTTTGCCATCGTCGCATGCTGGCACTGCGCGTATTTCGCAGCGGCCGCGTAGCGCGCCTGCTGGCAACGCTGCTCGGGATCTTTCGCGAGCGCGGCGGTGGCCGCGTGGTTGCCGACGCAGAACATGAGCATGAGGACCGTACCGACCGCGTGTCCAATCATGGAGATGATCTGGCACACGCGCGCTGCACGCGTCGAGACCTTTTGCGAGCGCTGCTCGCCGGACACGACCTTGACCGTTGCGCCTTCGCTCACGCCGGTGGCGTCGCCCGTCACGAGCGTCTCGCCGCCGGCGAGGCCCGTCGTGATCTCAAATCATCGGGCACGAGACTCGGTCGATTTTCGATCGCTACGACATCAAGAACGAAGATGATCTCCGCGAAGCGCTCAGAAGGTCGGCGATTGGGAAGAAATGGGAAAAGGGGGCATCCGTGGTCCCGATCGCATCAGCGAAGAAGCCAGCAACTTCCGAGAAGATGGCGGAGGGGGTGGGATTCGAACCCACGGACCCTTGCGGGTCGCCGGTTTTCAAGTGCGGCGGTTGCCGTCCCGGCCTGTCCGCTCTCGTCCCGTCGAGTGTGTTTCTGCTGGGGCTTGACGTCTCTGACCTCCCGTCGACTCCCTGCTCGTGGCTGCGCGTCCTCGGGCGTTGATGGGGAATTGGATGGGGAGATTTGAGTTGATCAGTTCGCGCGCCCAACCGGTCGGCGACCATCTACTCGGAGCGATGCCGTCGCCGCAGGCCACTGCCATGCCTTCGTCTCGTGGCATGCGAGAGCGCCGCCCGCGACCACCGTCATGGGCCCGTCGCGTCCCTGGGGTACACGCCCCGCGACGCGACGGGCACCGTTCTGCACCAGGTCGTCCGCGAGCACCTGGAGAGCTTCCTCACCACAACGACGCGCGCCGATCCGAGCGGGCTGCCGACGTTTCTCGAGCAAGAGTTCCGGGCCTTCCTCGACTGCGGCGTCTGGGCCCGCGGCTTCGCACGGTTCCAGTGCACCGGCTGTCACGCCGAAACGCTCGTGCCGTTCTCCTGCAAGCGTCGCGGCTTTTGCCCGAGCTGTGGCGGCCGGCGGATGGCCGCCGGGGCGGCGGAACTCGTCGACCACATCTTGCCTCACGTTCCCATCCGCCAGTGGGTGCTCTCGCTCCCGCACGCGCTCCGCTATCGCCTGGCGTGGGATCATACGCTTTGCCGCGCCGTGCTCACGATCTACACCCGCGCGCTTCTCGGCTTCGAGCGGCGGCGCGGGCGGCGACGGGGAGTCGCGGATGGCCGTAGCGGAACGGTGACAGCGATTCAGCGCTTTGGGGGCGGCGTCCAGCTCAACGTCCATTTTCACACACTCGTGCTGGAAGGCGTGTTCGGATCCGCGCCGGACGGCACCACGCGTTTCGATCCCGCCCCTGCGCCAACCGACCGCGAAGTGGCCCGCCTGCTCGCGACGATCCGCACGCGTATCCTGCGTCTCTTGCGACGACGCGGCGTGCTCGCCGCGGAGGGCGACGGGGACATCGAGGCCGATCCGCTCGCCACCGACGCCCCCGTGCTCGCACAGCTCAGTGCGGCGGCCGTCCGCGGCCGGTCGGCGTTCGGCGACCGCGCCGGCACGCCCGTCCTGCGCGTCGGCAATGCCCCGGATGCCCCGTGGGTCTGGACGGTCGGCCCGCGCCACGCGCACCTCGAACGCTTCGACCTCCACGCCGATCGCGCCGTCGGCGCCGGTGACCGTGCCGGACTCGAGCGGCTCTGCCGCTACCTGCTCCGTCCACCGCTCGCCCAAGAGCGCCTGGCGCGACTCGCCGACGGCCGCGTCGTCTGCACGCTCGCGCACCCATGGCACGACGGCACCCGCCACCTGATCTTCACACCGCACGAATTCCTGGAGCGCTTGGTCGCCATCACGCCCCGCCCGCACATCAATTTGGTCCTGTACCACGGCGTCCTCGCCCCGCGGGCGCGGTGGCGTCCGCCGGGGCCGCCCGTGCGCGCCGGCGCCGCATCGTCGGCCCCGCCCGTACCGCCGCCAGCACCCCCCCCAGATCCCGTCGCGACCGCGCCGTCCGCTTCGTCGCCACCGTCTGTCACCGAGCCGCCGACCCGGTCGTGTGCCGTGCCCCCGACCGCCGCAGTGCCAGCGTGTTCACGACCGTCGCCAGCCGCGGAGAGAGCCCGCCGCGCGTGGGCATGGGCCGATCTGATGCGGCGCGTATTCGCGATCGACGTCCTCGCGTGCGCCGCCTGTGGTGGTCGTCTGCGTTTCCTCGCGACCATCGAAGACCCGCCGATCGTCTCCAAGATCCTTGCTCACCTCGGACTGCCCACCGAGGGACCCGTCGTCACGCCTGCACGGCCGCCGCCTGAGCCTGACGGCTTCAACTTCGCCTGACGCCCTGACACCCGCGGCGGCTGGGCGTCCCTCCCAGCGCCCCCAAGGCGCGCTGGCCGCGCTGCGCCCTGACACCGCTGGCCTGAGGCCGGCGCAAGCGATCGCCTCCCCCTCGGCCGCGCGAACCACCCGCAGCTGCCGGCTTGTTTGCGTGTGGCGAACGGCAGTTCAGGGGCGCACGTCCGATAAAGGGCGGTACGTCAACCAGCTCGAGCAAAAACGCGGCTAAAGATGACTATCAACCTTGCCGCGTTCGACGGTGCGCAGATTCCCGTCCAGCGTGTTATGCTTGCGCCGCGAAAGCGGCATGGATCAGAGCTGAATTTCGTACTGAATCTACCGGCTGGGGCCTCGGTAGAGTATTTTGCGGATGCGACCACACCCTTCGCTACGTGTGTGTTTCTGATGGATCTTCTGAGCTACTGGGTCCGCGACAAAGGGCTGGCGTACGCGTCAGTCCAGTCGTTGACGCCGCAAATAGGTGGCGACACTGCTTTGAAGCTTGCGTGTGCCAATGCGGGCCTGAGCATTGGTACGTCGTTTGACGTGGGGGCGTTGGCGGATGCGCTCAGGAAGTTTGCGCGGGACGCGATTCATGATCCCGACATTGCATTAGCGCTCGGGGAGGTGGGTATCAGTCGCTCGCTTATTGAGCGTGTGCTGGATATCAATAGGGGTGCGAAACTAGTAGGGATCATAGCGAAGCAGGCGCTTGCATTCACGGCACCAGGGTATGATGCGCTGACAGTCAGCGGTCAGTAGTGGTCAACTGAAGGGCCCGCTACGCCACGACAAATAGGAGAAGAATCGCAGCTAGAAACATGAACGTGCCGACGGCATACGTTATAGCGAAGTCGCGTACCAAAAACTGCGCGAGAGATTCCCGTGATGAGTCGCGTGCGCGTCCTGTGTGGCCGAACACTGAAGACAGTGGACCCCAAACGTAAAAGTCAAAGCTTAGGATAGAGAACGCGAGCGCCAACGAGCGTCCCAAGGCGGCAGGCAGCGTGAGCGAGAACATTGTTGTGAATGTAATGGTTGCGCAAAGAAAAGCGATGGTGGCGGCAAGAAGGGGTTGATAGTCATCTTTAGCAGCGTTTTTGCGAGAGCCAGTTGACGTATCGCCCCTTATCGGACGTGCGGACTTGTACTGCCGTTCGCCACAGCTCTTGGCCTGGGGGGAAGACGAGCGTCGATTGCTTCGCTCTCGGGCTCATGGCGCCATCCGTTTCTTCCGCTTGCCGCGACGCTGACGCACGAGCGTCAGACCGTCACGGCGGTGGGTGCGCTCTCACCGCCGATCAATTGGTCGTACATGAGGCGCTTGCCAACGATGCCAGCAATCGCGTTCTCGAACCGGCCGGCGTCGCCGTCCACGTGCTTGCGCTCGTTGTAGCGGAACGCCTGCTCGTCCAGGTAGCGGTGCAAGTGGAACGGCTCGACCGACACGTACGTGCCGGTAATCGACCGCTTGAGCAGCGCCCAGAAGTTTTCAATGCCGTTCGTGTGAATCTGACCCTCCACGTACTTTTCGGCGTGGTTCACGAACATATGCATGTAGTCCTGCTCCAAGCCGTCGTAGCCGGCCCACTCGTCCGAAAAGACGTTCGCGCCGGCGCGGACGTGCCGGCGCACTTCCGCTTGCAGCGTGGCGCGCGAGCGGTCGGGAACGTGCTTCAAGCTGACGCGGCTCGTCTCGCGATCGAGCAGACCGAGCACCATTTCCTTGCCCTTGTTCGGGGCTTGGACCGTCTTCGCGCGCCTGTGCGCGTGCATGTTGCGCGCCTTGCCGCCGATCCACGTCTCGTCCACTTCGACGGGGCCACTGCCGCCCATCTCGAACGTCCCGCGCTGCATCGCGAAACGGATGCGGCGCAACATGAACCACGCCGTCTTTTGGGTGACGCCGATCGCGCGATGCAACTCCAGCGAGCTGATGCCGTTCTTGCAGCTTGCGATCATCCAGACGGCCGGGAGCCGCCACGGCCGCGAGCCGCATCCGCTTCAGATTCCCGCAATGGCTCTAAACGGTTTTTCGTCTGCTCGCCTGAGGACGGGGGACCCTGGCGCGGGCCCACCTCGCAGGGCGCCCTCTCGACCGTCAAGGACCCGATTGGAAAACAAACCGACAGCTTGCGCCAAAATGGCGCAGCCTGTCTCCGCACGGTTTCACCACGATTTTGCTGGATAGCGCTGCCCTTACGTGTCATGTTCCTGCCTCGCCGACCCACCCCCCAATTGAATTCGGTAGGAGAAACCGATGCTGCGTCTTGTCATCACACTCGCGGTGGCGACGACACTCGGTACTGCGTCGACCGGCGCCGCGTACCTTTCGAACCTCACAGTCGACAAGTGCCTGGCTGGAAAGCTCAAGGCCGTGGGGAAGGGTGCAGCCGGGTATACTGGCTGCTTTAGCAAGTACGCCGCATCGACAGACGCTGCGGCGCTGATTGCATGCCTCACGAAGGCGAGCACGAAGCTGACGTCGGCGTTCGCGAAACTCGACGCTAAGTATCCGAGCTGCACGGGCGGCACCGGCGACGGCGGTGCGCGCGACGATGACGCTGCGGACTTTGCGGTCGGCGTCGACCTCGACGTCGGTGGTGCGCCAGGCAAGTGCGACGCGGCCAAGGAGAAGTGCGTCGGTAAGTACGTGTCGGCGATTCTCGGGTGCTACGCGAAGGCCGCAGGTAAGGGCGGCATCGTCGACAATTCGATGCCGAAGGGTTGCACCACGAAGAGCGCTGCTAAGCTCGCCGACGGAGTCAAAGGGTGCCTCGACAAGGCAGCGGCCCATGGTGATTGCACGAACGTCGGAAGCCAAGCCGCCGCGCTCCAAACGAGCTCCGACGTTTTCATCGATGCCCAGGCATGTCTTCTCGACCCGGGCTCGGTGAGCTGCCCGACTCCGACCCCGACCGCTACTCCCACCGCTACACGTACCCGGACACCGACGCCGACATCCACACCGACGCTCACTCCGACGGCGACCGGACCGACGCCAACGCCAGGGTATTGCCCGCTGACGATCGAATTCGAGCCGAACGCGGCAACGGGCAGCGAGTACGACTGGGGATGGACCGGTCTGGTGCACGGCACGCGTACGATCTCCAAGGCGAAGCTGACCGTCGCATTTTCGGGCGAGAGCGGTTCCGATTGTCTCTTCAGCGGGCCGATCCCCAACGCGAACGCAAATGCGGGAGACATCGCAAACAGGCGTTGCACCAACGACACCTCGATTCCCTGCACGAGCAATGCGAGCTGTACCGGGGGAACGTGCGAGTATTATTGGGGCTCGCCGTGGCCCGTGACGGGCGGCGGCAACCCAATCTGCCTGACGCAGCAGGTGAACGGAACGATCTCCGGAGCACTCGATCCCACGACCGGGGTCGTTGCGCGGTCGATGGATGTCCGCACTCGCATCTACTTCGGGACGACGGTCGACTCTCCATGCCCCCGCTGCATCGGAGATGCCACGCCGAACAACGGTCTGCGGAACGGAACATGCAGCGGGGGTCAGCGCAGCGGCTTCACCTGCGACGCAAACGGTACGTCCCCGTTCCCGACGATGGGGACCACGAGCCTCGATTGTCCACCGAGCAATGGCGGGTTGCTCGCCACTCTCGTCACTCACTTCGACAGCTCGACGGGAACCGAGAGCCTGACGCTCGCTGCGACCGGACCAGATTGCAGCGGAGTTGTCGGTCCCAAGTGTGCGTGCGACACGTGCAACAATATGAACGCGGAGCCGTGCGCAAGCGACGCCGATTGTCCGCCGAGCGGAGGCAACCCCGGCATCTGCGGTGGTGGTCGGTGCAGTGGCGGCAGCAATAACGGTGCTCCGTGCAGCTCGTCATCCGAGTGTGCCGGCTTTGGCCAGTGCTTCCGCCCCGGAGAACCGACGCGACCCAACAGTTGCGTCGACAACACGACCAATCCCGGCGCGGGCGCAGTCTGCGTCAGCGTCGGAGGCAACGAAGGGCAATGCGCCGAGGGCCCGACGTACGGGTCGTGCTCAGTGGAGACGTTCCGGTCCTGTACCTCCAACGCTCAATGCAATCCACCGACATGCTCGAGCTGCCTCTCGGGCCAAACGTGCGTGGCGGGCTTCCGCCCGTGTTTCCTCGATAACGGCATCGTCGGCGGGAGTATCATCGCCCAAGGGTCAGCGAGCGTACCCTCCGGAGGGGTGGCGTCCCCGACGATGGCGAGCGTCTCATGCGTGGCTCCCAGCGGTTCGGTGCCCGTCAACTCGGTGATAGGCCTTCCCGGAGCGCTCAGGACCACGTTCGTCGAAACGATGCGGCTCCTTCCGTAAGCTCACTCAGGCTGAATATGCGTTTGTGCCTACGAAGCTGTGCGACACTCGCAACAAAGCAGAATCCTGACTTCTATTCGCTCTCTTCTTCGCGCTTCAAGCATAGTAGCGGGGCACGGGCAATAGCACCAAGGTATAACAGGTACCCAAGTGTTACGATCAGCAAGACATCGCCGATGGAGTGTATAGTCAAGCCTAGAAGATGGTACGCTGCGAGTACTAACCCCGTTGTTCCCAGAACGATGAGTGGGCGAATTTTTCTCCATTTGCTCCAGTACAGTAATCCCCCGCAATGATGGCAGCGGATCGTGTCGACATTGGCGCTGAACAGGTACCACCACAGACGTACGGGATGTCGACAGCCGGGGCAAAACATCTGGTTAATTTAACATTACTTACGTTCGATCGCACTTAGATTAGCTGACGACTCTCTGCCGCAGGAGGGCAAACTGATGCGCTACCGCTATCTCGTTCCGATGCTTTGTCTCGCTCTTTTGGTTCGTGCGCTTGCCGTTGATGCGGCTCAGTCTCCTGAAAAGTGCGAGATGGCAAAGCTTAAGCTGACGGCCAAGATGGCTGCTAGCCTGACGCTTTGCTATTCAAAGGCAGCTCCGGGCGGGGCTGCGCCGGCTGTGGAGTGTCTTTCTAAGGCGAACGAGTCATTCGCGAAAGCATACGCGAAACTAGAGTGCCTTCAGGTAGGCGAGTTGAACAGTATCCAGAATACTGCATCCGTCTTCAGTGTGGACGTAGAGGCAACCGTCATGCCTGATGCCGCAGCCTCCGAATGTGGTGCGTCCAAGTTGAAAGCGATAGCCCTCGCCACCAAAAAAGTGGTCACCGCCATTGGGATAGACAGAGTTAAGCCGGGAAAGCGTGCGGGGACGGTTTCTAAAGCCATCACCAAACTAAAGCAGACTTTTGCCAAAGCGGAAAGTACTGGCGCAGACTGCCAGGCCGTACTGCACGCATACATTGTCCAGCGCCGCATCGGGCAGTTCGCTGATGCAATCGAGGGCATTGTCGACGGGTGTGGTTCTGTTGATCCTGTGACCTATGAGGATATGTCATTCGGGCTCTGGAGGAACACGCTTCTCCACGCGAAGTCTCTTGGTTACACAGAGATCAGCGCTGCTCAGGTGTGCCCCTTCTCCTCAGACCCCTCAATGAGCCTCACATCTTCCATCGCCACGTTGCGCAACCCCACTTTGAGCGGACCCCTTAGTATGATTGATCTCATATACGGAGCAGATCACGGCGCGTTCCTGCGTAAGGCCAACGGTGGCGCCCACCTGACACTGTTCGGCCCCGATGGCGGCATGCAAGTGCTCCCAGTTCGAGATGTAGTTGATAGCAACGGGGAACTGGAGCAGCAGAGTTTGGCGAGCTCACTGGCCGCTCGCGCTGGGACGTGTGATCCCGATTTCTGTCGTGGCAAGTGGCGTGATTTCAAGACGTGCTTGGCGGGGTTAGCGACAGGGGTTGAAGGATGTTTGGAGTGTCTCTTTGTACGAAACAAGAGAGCATGCGGCGCCTGCGTCATCGACGCATGGGCACAGGATCCCTGTGCCCCGCTTGCGACTCCAGACTGCCAGCTTTGTGGCACGGATACGAACTGCTATCTCGGAGCTAACTGCAGTTGGGGGGAGTGCGTTCCGCATCCGCGCAATGAGACACAGCAGTGCGATTCACCCGTGCTGCCGGTGTGTGCCAGCTCCAGTCAGATTCAAGATGGCGCGTGCCAGAAGGGCTATTGTCTTCCGGGTGACCCGATTCTCTGTTTGTCGCTGGACTGTCGCCCAGGGGGTGGGCCTGGCGACGCGCAGTGTGCGACATGCGGTGATCGCACCCAAAACGTAGGCGAGGTATGCGATGCCACAGCAGTGAACGGTGACGCTCAGTGTCCGGGTGCTTGCTATCCGCAAGGTGCTCCCAATGAGTGTACATGTCCCGTGTGCGGCAACGAGCAGCTGGAAATTCCGGGTGAGTCCTGCGAGGTCGGTGTCGACGATCCTAGGGAAGGCTGTCGCGATGATCAGTGTCAGGCATGCAAGTGCCATTGCGCACCGATGACGGGTTGTTCCGGAGAAATGACTGGTACGGAGACAAACGGAGACACTGATCCGATGAACGATATCCCGTTCGACGGGGATTGGACTGTGACGGACATACAGTCGGATGAGTTTGTAGGGGGGGCGTGGCTTCATGTCGTAACCTCACTGGGTTTCATGGAGTCGTTTCCATCGAACACAGTTGTAGACTGCGGTATCGGCGCGCACGGCGGGTTTTATGCTGGCAATCCGGGTTGGAGTTGGTACGGCAATTTCGTCGCCGGGGGATGTTCGTCTGGAACATGGGTCTACGGAACATCGTTCGGGGAGTGGCAAGGATGCTGCAACTACGTGCCGCTTCCTTAGGGTCGGTAGAGCTCTCATTGGGAATTTGACGAAGTGATCGCCTTGCGGTGAGATCTCTACAACTCATCGGCCCCGTGCTCGCGTGTCCACGGACGATCGCACGATCGAAGGCACCTCTGACCCCTGCCTTCTCGGTTACTGTGTGTTTGAATGGCTGTCCCTTTCCGGGCGGCGAGAGTTGCCTCACGCGCGAGTACATGCCGTACATTTCTACGCGTACGTCGCTAGTGCCCGCGTCGCTTCACGTCCGCTCGACCTTCCTCGGCTACCGGCGCGGTCTCGAGAGCGAAGCACAGCTCCTCGAGTGTCGTCGTCTCGCTCTCTGACAGTGCCAGCAACAGCAGCGCCTCGAGCCTCGAGCGGACTGAGCTCGTCCTCGTCGTTCAGTAGTTGCTGGCGCCGGCCCATCGTGAACACGAAGATCGGCGCATCGTGAACGTCAACATCGGACCATCGTGAACGCCAAGATCGGTGATCGTGAACACGTAGATCGGTCATCGTGAACGCAGCGTGGTAGCCCGCTCCGATTCTGGAGGGGGCGGCCCGGAGCGCACCGACGCGGGACAGGCACGGCGTCCCTCCATCCGAAGAAGGAGGAGGGATGACGACGGAGCGACTGTCCATGCGAACGATACGAGAGATTTTGCGGCAGCCGAGCTCGCTGAGAGTGGGATCGAGCTCACCGACGCATTCATGGGGACCCCGCTCTGCTGTCCGAGCCGATCGAGCATTCTCGCCGGCTCGTACTCGCATCGCACCGGCGTCTACAAGAATGGCGGCACCAACGGCGGCGCCGACGACTTCGACGACACGCAGACGATCGCGATCTGGCTCCAGAACGCCGGCTATCGCACCAGCCTGATGGGGAAGTACTTGAACGGGTACCCACAGCTCTGGGACGACAATACCGAGCCGCCGTACGTCCCGCCGGGATGGACGGAGTGGCGCGGCATGAAGAACGTCGGCTTCTTCGACTACGTCATGATCGAGCCCGACGGCCTCGGTGGGTATGAAGAGGTGGCGTACGGTTCCGCTCCGGAGGACTACTCGACCGACGTGCTCCGCGAGAAGGCGAAGACGTTCATCAGCGACTCGGTCGCTGCCGGGGAGCCGTTCTTCCTCTACCTCGCGTTCAAGGCGCCGCACCTGCCGCGGATTCCAGCGCCCCGTCACGAAGGCATGTTCGCGAGCCTGCCGGACTGGCGGCCGCCGAGCTACAACGAGGCCGACGTCTCCGACAAGCCGCTCTGGGTCCAGAATTCTCCGCTCATGACCCCGGCGGAGCAGGACGACCTCGACGGCACCCGGATCGATCAGCTCGAGATGCTCCAGGCCGTCGACGAAGCCATCGGAGGGAGCACGACGTACGGCATCACCGGCATCATGCAACACCTCCGCGACCTCGGCATCGACGACGACACCATCGTCGTCTATTTCGCCGACAACGGTTGGTACTGGGTAACAGCTCGCCACGCTGTGGCGAACGGCAGTTCAGGGGCGCACGTCCGATAAAGGGCGGTACGTCAACCAGCTCGAGCAAAAACGCGGCTAAAGATGACTATCAACCGTCAGACGGTGCCGAACTTGACGTCGACCTCGATGCCGAGCGACGCGAGGAACGCCCCGGGCAACTCACCGCCGATCATGACGTAGATTCGCTCGGCGTCGATGCTCCGCGCGATGGCATCGACGTCGAGGTCGGCGCCGCCGGGCGTAATGCGTATGACCCGTGAGCGGGGAAGCACGGTGAGGCGGCCGTCCGTCGTGAGCCGCTCGATGCACGCGCGGTTCGAAGGCGTCGCGCGTCCGAACACGCCGCCCCGGTAGGACAACACGACGGTGTTGCCGAGCACCGGGTCGGCGAGCGCAGCGGCCGCTTCGAGAGCGCTGTTGCCGCCGCCGACGACGAGGACCGTCTTGCCATGGACCTCCGCAGCGTCGCCGAGCGCGTAGGTGACACGGGGCGACTCCTCGCCCGGAACCTCGAGCTTCCGGGCGAACCGCGGCGACCGATCGCGAGGATGACGCGTGCC
>JANNPN010000157.1:0-24363 GCA_031400185.1 Polyangiaceae bacterium | reverse complement strand
GTGGGCAGCTGCAAGGCGCGACCGAGCGAACGCGGAGGCGTAGCGGAGCTACGCCTCACAAGTGAGTCGAGGGAGCAACGCAGCAGATGCCCGCGTATCGGCCGCCGGCGGTGGGTCAATCCACGACTTCGAAGTCGTTGCCGGTGATGCGAGCAAACTCATCGTGCATCAGCTCGTCGTCCCAGCGCGGGTCGGGCGCGCCCGTCACGAACCAATCGCTGCCGTTGTCCGCGAGGATCAAGCCGTACTTCTGCATGGCGCGGATGATGACGGCGGCCGGCGCGGCGAACGTGTCGGGGTCGACGCTCGACTTGAGGCGTACGCGGAGGCCGAGCGGCGGGCGCTCGTCGCCGCCGGGGCCCGACGTCGCATCATGGGACGCGGGATAGATGTAGCCTTTGGTGCCGCGCACGGTGAACCGGAGCGCGTGATTGATGACGCCGGCGTCGAACACCTCGTCGGCGCGGACCAGCCCCGGAAGGATCGCGAGGCCCGCGGCATCGGCCGACGTCCAGCCTTCGGGACGGCGCGCGTTGCTCGTGAGGTCGAAGATGGCGCCCGAACCGCCGGTCCATGCGCCGCTGCTGAAGCGCGCGGCATAGATCTCGAAGAGGAAGCCGTTGTCGCGGTCGACGAGGAGGATGTGGCGGTCGCCGCTCGAACCGCCGCCGGGCACGCCGCCCTCGACGTAGCCCGCGGTGTACTGGGCGACCTCGGGGATCGGGTAGCCGAGCGGCAATCCGGGCGCGCCGGAGTCGCTCTCGTCGTCGTAGAGGAACGTGAGCGCGACCTTCGGCTGCGAGCCCTCGACCTCGATGTACGGGATGCCGAAGGTGGTGCCGAAGTCGGCGTGGAGCGGCTTCGTTCGGCCGATGTAGTCGATGATGGCGTCGGAGCTCGCCGGCACGGTCGCGGTCGAGACGTCGCGGTTCCACCAGTTGTCCGTCGGAAACACCTGGAGACCGGCGAGGCTGCCGTTCAGCACGACGACGCCGTCGGACGTCGCCGGCACGTCGGCGACGACGACGGCGACCAGCGGGTCGACGTGACCGGTCTCGATCGTCGCGGCGTCGCTCTCGGTCGCACAGACATAGCGCGCGTCGGCGCCCGCGAAGACGCTCACGAACTTGGCCTCCGCCTTCGCGACGCACTCGCCGTCGACCGCCTCGGCTTTACTGACGGCGCGGGCGTGGCAGGCGAGCTTCGCGGCCGCCTTCTTGCCCGTCGCCTTGAGCTTCACGGCAGCGCAGCGCTCGCCGTCGGACGTGCCCCCGCCCGCGAGCGCGGCCGCGACCGCGACCACGAAGTCGTCGAGCGTGTCGGTGACGGTTGCCGTGTCGCCGCTGCTCGCGCAGCCACCCTTCGACTCCGCCTTGCCGAACGCGCTCATCAGCTTGGCGTGCGCCTTCGACACGCAGCTCGCGTCGACGGCGGCGCCGCGCTTGGCAGCGCTCGCATGGCAGCCGAGCAGCCCCGCGGCGGCCTGGCCCGCGGCCTTGAGCTTCGCCGCGGCGCAGCGACGCGCAGGGGCGGTCGCCGCGCCGGCGTCGACGGACGCGACCAGCAGCACGGCGAGAGCGAACGATCCCAGTCGAGCGACGGTCATTCTCCGGAGTAAGCCCCCGGGCCCGTCCGTGGTCAAGGTGAAATCAGGCTGCTTTCGTGCGCATTGCGACGGGCGCCTTGACTCCACACTGCGCGCCACGAAGGTTCGGGCGAGGAGGATCCCCATGCTCCGAGGCAGCTGTCTCTGTAGTGCCGTGCGATTCGAGGTCGCGGGCGCAATCGAAGAAATCCATCACTGTCACTGCTCGCGCTGCCGCAAGGCGCACGGCGCCGCGTTCTCGACCTTTGGCCGCGTCGCTGACGCCCAGCTCACGGTGACCGCGGGCGCCGAGCACATCACGCGCTACCGCTCGTCACCGCCGGTCGAGCGCGCGTTCTGCAACGCCTGCGGCTCGAACCTGACGTTCCGCTTCGAGCCCTTCCCCGACGCGGTCTGGGTCGCGATCGGGACGCTCGACGACGATCCGGTGACCCGCCCGAGCGCCCACATCTTCGCCGGCTCGATCGCCCCCTGGCACGAGATCACCGACGAGCTGCCGAAATTCGAGGAGTACCCGCCGCAGGAATAGCGACGCGCGCTACCCTTTCTTCATCACCTCGACGTCGATGGTGATGGCGAGCTCGTCGCCGACGAGCACGCCGCCGCCGTCGAGGGTCTTGTTGAAGACGATCCCGAAGTCGCGACGGTTGATCTTGGTCGTCGCCTGGGCGCCGATCCGGGAGTTGCCCCACGGGTCCTTGGTCGGCGGGGTCACGTTCGTCACGTCGAGCACGACGGGCTTCGTAACCCCGTGGAGCGTCAGGTCGCCGTGGAGCTTCCACCCCTCGCCCGACTTCTCGACCTTCGTCGACTTGAACGTGATCGTCGGGAACTTGGCGACTTCGAGGAAGTCCGGGCTCCGCAGGTGCTCGTCGCGCTTCTCGTTCCGGGTGTCGATCGAGGCCGCCTCGATCGTCGCCTCGACGCTCGCGGCGGTCGGGTTCGCGGGGTCGCCGGTGGCCGTGCCGGAGAGCTTCGTGAACTCGCCGCGCACGTTGCTGATCATCATGTGGCGGATCGAGAACTGAACGCTCGTGTGGGCGGCGTCGATCTCGTAGGTGTCCGCGGCGCGCGCCACGAGCGGGGCGAGCGATCCGAAGGCGACGGCGGCGGCGATGGCAACGGCTCGAAGCTTCATGCGACCCTCCTCGAACTGCGAGATGGGGCGCTTCTAGCGTGATCCGTCGGCCGAGTCAGCCCCGGCGGGCGCCGGCGTGAACCCCGCGACCGACGCGCCATTCATCGCGTCCGCGAGCTCGCGGCGGAGCGCGAGCGGCAGGCCCGGATGCGCGAGCGCGCACGCCGCGACCTCGGCCGCAGTCGACGCGTCGAGGGCGTGCGCCGCCTGGACGAGCGCGACCAGCGCCGACGCCGGCGTCGCCGCATCGACGCGCGCGACCGCGTCGCGGACGAGCGCCGTCGCCTCCGCCTGCTCGCCGCGGTCGGCGAGCAGCGACGCGAGCCGCGCCGCGAGCTCGATCTCGGGCGCGACGTCGGGAAGCGCCGTCCGCACGTCGCGCCAGTGCATAAGCGCTTGCTCGGTGTCGCCCGCGAGCAGCGCGGCGCGCAGCACCCGGATCACGACCGGCGCGGCCTCCCGGGCGCGGCCGACGGTCTTGGCGAGATCCCAGTACGTGAGGGCCGCGTCGTGGTCGGCCGGCGTCTTCGCGACGTGGGCGCGGAGCAACGTCCACGCCTCTTCGCGGCGGTCCCGCGCGAGCGCGCGCTCGACAGCGCGCAGCACCGCGTGATCGCCGTCGTCGGGCGCGCGCGGCCGCAGCAGCCGCTCGAGGCCGAGCACCTGCACCGCGCCTGAGACGACGACGCCGAAGGCGAACCCGTACACGTGCACCCAGTGCGCCACCCCGCCGCCGCCCGACTCCGGCGCGACCGCGTCCATGACGTACGCCCACATGAGCTCGCCCGCGCCCCAGACCGGCAGGACGACCCACGCCGGCGTCGAGAAGCGCCGCACCACGAAGCCCCAGAGCCAGAGGATGCGGATGCGCGCCTCCGGATGCCGCACCAGCATCGCGCCGAGCACGCCCGCAACCGCGCCCGACGCGCCGATCAACGGAATCGCGAGGTCGGGGTACTGCTGAACGAACAGCCACGCGGAAAGCACGCCTGTGCCGAGATAGAAGAGCAGGAAGAACGGCCGGCCCCAGAGATCCTCGATCAGCGGCCCTGCGAGGTAGAGGAAGAGCATGTTGAAGGCGAGGTGGAAGACGTCGCCGTGCACGAAGATGTGCGTGACATACCGCTCCGGCGTCGCCTCGTTCGGGATGAGGCCATATCGTCCCGCCGGCTCGTCGCGGAGCGCCGCGAGCCACGCCGCCGTGAGCTCGTCGAGCTTCGCCTGTCGCACCTCCTCGAGCGCCGTGCCGTCCTCGTCGGTGTCGGCGAGGCGCGCGCGCAGCTCCTCCTGCACCTCCGGCTCCTCGGCCGCGATCGCGCCGTCGATCCGGCGCCGCAGCAGCGGGTGCGCGTCGAGCTCGGGGTGCTCGAGGTAATACTCGGCGGCGGCGCCGAAACGGTCGCTCACGACCTCGGGCTTGCCGTCCGGTCCGGCGGCCGTCGCGAAGAAGACGACGGTGCAGGCCGCGATGATCGCGAACGTGACGGCCGGCCAGCGACGCAGGCCGTCGATATCGTGTCCGACGGGAATGAACACCGGTGCGTACCCGCTCCGAGGTATCGACAGTCTCGTCGCGATCCTGAAGCGGTCGCGGCGTGAGCACACGCGAAGCCGCATGGCATTTGACCCGCCGCGGCGCGCGCCTAAGATGGCGCCCGCGCGTAGACTCGACCGCCAGGAGGTGCACGATGCTGCGACTCGCCAAACCGCTCCGCGTCCCGACGGCCACCGAGGCCCTCCCCGGTCGGAGCGAGCCGCTCGTCGTCCCGCCGACCCACGACGTGAACGGCCATTCGATGCGGCGGCCGTATCCCGCGGGCATGCAGCAGGCGCTCTTCGGCATGGGCTGCTTCTGGGGCGCCGAGCGGAAGTTCTGGACGCTCGCGGGCGTGTACGTGACCGCGGTCGGGTATGCGGGCGGCCACACCCCGAACCCGACCTACGAAGAGGTGTGCTCGGGGCTCACCGGCCACACCGAGGTCGTGCGCGTCGTCTTCGATCCCGCGGTCGTCGGCTTCGAGGAAATCCTCACGACCTTCTGGGAGAGCCACGATCCCACCCAGGGCATGCGGCAGGGGAACGACGTCGGCACGCAGTATCGATCGGCAGCGTACTGGTACGACGAGTCGCAGCGCCAGGCGATCGAACGGACGCGAGCGGCCTACGAGCGCGCGCTCATGGCGGCCGGGCACGGCGGTATCACGACGGACGTCGCGCCGGCGCCGGCCTTCTACTTCGCCGAGGGCTATCACCAGCAGTACCTCGCGAAGAACCCCGGCGGCTATTGCGGCATCGGCGGCACCGGCGTCGCGTGCCCCGTCGGCCTCGCGGTCGCGGGCGGCTGAGTCGCACCGCGCCGTCGGCCACGACGATTTCTCAAAGGCACCACGGTCGACTGCAAGTAGCGCCCGAGCCTCACCCGATCCCGGCGAGCTCCTCCTTCGACGTGCGCTCGAGGAGCGTCTTCACCGCCTCCTTGAGCGGCCGGCCCCGGTGCAGGACCTCGTAGACGTTCTCGGTGATCGGCATCTCGACCTCGAGCTTCTTTGCGAGCGCGTATGCCGCCGCCGAGGTCGAGAAGCCCTCGGCGACCGAGCGCTGGCTCGCGAGGTAGGCCTTCGGGTCGACGCCGAGCGCGAGCTGCTTCCCGAGCGTCCGGTTGCGCGAGAGGTCGCCGGCGCAGGTGAGGACGAGGTCGCCGACGCCGGAGAGCCCGAGGAACGTGAGCGGGTTCGCGCCGAGCGCCACCCCGAGCCGCGTCATCTCTGCGAGGCCGCGGGTGATGACGGCCGCGCGCGCGTTGTCACCGAACGCGAGCCCGTCGCACGCGCCGGTCGCGACCGCGAGCACGTTCTTGATAGCACCACCGACCTGGACGCCGATCGGGTCGCCGCTCGAGTAGGTGCGGAAGTTCGGCGCGTGCATGAGCGATTGGATCGTGCGCGCCGCGGTCATCCCCTCCGAGGCGACGACGACGTCGGACGGCAGGCCGCGCGCGACCTCCTTCGCGAAGCTCGGGCCCGAGAGGAACGCGAGCCGCTCGCCGAGCTCGGGCGCCGCCTCCTCGACGACCTCCGACATCAGCTTCAGGCTGCCCTCCTCGATCCCCTTGGTCGCGACGACCACCAGCGTCTCGGATCCGAGGAGGGGCGCGACCTTCGTCACGACCGAGCGCAGATGCGACGACGGCGGCACGAGGATCACGACGTCGGCGCCGCGCACGGCCGCGCCGACGTCGGCGGTAGCGCCGAGGCTCTCGGGCAGCGGGATCCCCGGCAGGTAGATCGAGTTGCTGTGGCGCGTCCCGATCTCGTCCGCGACCTCCTGCTCGAGCGCCCAGAGCGTGACCGCATGCCCCTGGCGCGCGGCGTGTGCCGCAAGCGCCGTGCCCCACGCGCCTGCACCGACGACTGCGAAGTTGGCCATGCCCGGCCCCTAACACACCCGGGCGCGCGCCGTCATGCACGCGCCGCGGCACGGCGACAGCGCGCCACCAGGAAGCAGGCCGCGGCGGAATTCCGCTTCGCACGGTCCCGGCGTCCATGATACGGCCCCCTCCGCACGATGCAGTCGCGCGTCCTCTTCTTCGTCTTCGTCACCGTGCTCCTCGACATGGTCGGCTTCGGGATCGTGATCCCGCTCCTACCGTTCTACGTGCAGTCGATGGGCGGCTCGGCGGAGGTCATCGGGTTGTTGCTGGGCACGTTCGCGTTCACGCAGATGATCGCGACCCCGGTGCTCGGACGGCTCTCGGACCGCGTCGGCCGGCGTCCGATCATCCTCGCGAGCTTGTTCGGCAACGCGATCGCGATGGTGATCTTCGCGATTGCCGCGGAAGCGAAGTGGCTGCCGTTGCTCTTCGCGTCGCGCATCCTCGCGGGAACGACCGCCGGCAACCTCGCCGCGTGTCAGGCCGCGGTCGCCGACGTCACGTCGGGTGCCGAGCGCGCCGCCGGCATGGGTCGCATCGGCGCCGGCATCGGGCTCGGGCTCGTGATCGGCCCCGTGCTCGGGGCCACGATCAGCCATGTGCACCCGAACGCACCGCCGCTCGCGGCCGGCCTCCTCGCCTTCGCCGACTTCCTCGCCGTCTATTTCCTGATGCCCGAGACGCGCGTGCGAGTCGCGAGCGACGCGCTCCCGGCCGCGGAGCGCCGCCCGCTCCGAAGCGTGCTCGCCGACCCGCCGATCGTCGGGGTGATGGCGATCTACTTCCTGACCTTCATCTGCATGACGAACGTGCACGTGTCGCTGGCCCTGCTCGCCGACGCGCGGCTCGGCTGGACGGCGGCCGACGTCGGCCACCTGTTCGGATTGTACGGCTTGATGGCGCTGGTCGTGCAGGGCGGCGCCATCGGCAAGCTGACGCGCCGCTATGCGTCGGTGAACGTGCTGGTCGGCGGCACGGTCGCGATCGGGCTCGGCATGGCGGCGATCGGCGGCGCGCACTCGCCGACGTTGCTCGTGCTCGGCGTGGCGCTCGCCGGGCTCGGCGCAGGGCTCACGAACCCGACGCTCGCGAGCCTCGCGTCGCAGCACGCCGGCATGACGCAGCAGGGCGCGGTCCTCGGGTTCGCACAATCCGCGGGCGGCGCCGCGCGCACCGTCGGCCCCGTCTGGAGCGGCTTCCTCTTCGCACGGCTCGGGGCGTCGGCCCCGTTTCTCTCGGGCGTCGTCGCCGCGATCCTGTCGCTCGCGGTGGCCCTCATGCTGCGGCGCCGGATGCTCGGCGCGCGACCGGTCGCCGACGACGTCGTCGTGGCGCCGTCATGACGACGTCGTCGCTGACCTGGTCGGGCGGGACCCTTTCCGCGGCCTGGCACGGCGGCGACGGCGACACCCTGCTCGTGCTCACGCACGGCGCCGGCGGGACGTATGCGACCCCGTCGCTCGTCGCCTACGCCGACGCGATCGCCGCGCGCGGCGTCCAGGTCGTCCGCTTCAACCTTCCCTACGTCGAAGCCGGGAGGAAGGCGCCGGGCCCGCAGGCACGCGACGAGCAATGCTGGCGCGACGTCGCGGACCAGCTGCGATCGCGCGCGCGGCGCCTCGTGCTCGGCGGCCGCTCGTACGGCGGCCGCATGGCGACCCACGTCGTCGCCGACGGCGTCGCGTGCGCGGGGCTCGTGCTGCTCGCCTACCCGCTCCACCCGCCGGGCAAGCCCGAGCGCCTGCGCGCGGCACACCTCGAGCGCATCATGGCGCCGATGCTCTTCCTGCAGGGCACCCGCGATCCGTTCGCCGACCCGACGTTGCTCGCGCGTACCCTCGCGGAGCTGCCGGGCGCGACCCGCCACCGCCTCGAAGGCGGCGACCACGGGCACAAGGTCGCGAGCCGCACCGCCGCCGACGTCGCGACCGAGCTCGCGGACGCGACGCTGCGGTGGCTCGAGGAGCAGGTCGGGCGCTGAGGGGGCGTTACTTGAGCGTTCCCGGCACCACCGCGATCGTGTGGTTCGGGTTGGCACCGTCGCTCGGCGGGTGCGCGTGCGACGATGCGCGGTCGACGCGCGTCAGACCGCGCGGCGGACGCGGGTGCGCGGCACGTCCACGAGGGCGGCCGCGCCGCGCGCCGCCACGTACGGCAACCGTACCGTGAACGCCGAACCCTCCCCGGGCGCGCTCGCGACGCTGACGCTGCCGCCGAGGATGTCGGTCAGCTGCCGCACGATCGCGAGGCCGAGGCCGATGCCGCTGGTCGTCCGGCCCGGCTCCGCGCGACCCGCCTCCGCTGCGACCTGCTCGAACGCGTCGAAGATCGCGTCGTGCTGCCCCTCGGGGATGCCGCAGCCGGTGTCGCGCACGACGAAGACGACGCTCTCCTGCTCGACCGCCGCACCGATCACGATGCGACCCTCGTCCGTGAACTTGGCCGCGTTGGTCGCGAGGTTGTTCAGGATCTGCTGGAGCCGGAGGGGGTCGGACGCGATGCGGTCGACGCCGCACGCGATCTCGACCGTCACGGGCTTCCCGCGGAGCGTCGTGCGGGCGGCGCGCGCGACCTCGTCGAGCAGCGGCCGCACCTCGACGTCCTCCACGTGTACCTCGACCTTGCCGCACGTGAGCCGCGAAAGGTCGAGGAGCTCGCTCACGAGCGCCTCGAGCGATACCGCGTACTGGCGGATCCGTGGCGCCGCGTCGGCGACCGCGGCGCCGTCGCTCGCCGCGTCGAGCAGCATGTCGGTGTAGCCGACGATGACGTTGAGGGGCGTGCGGAGCTCGTGCGAGACGTTCGCGACGAGCCGCGTCTTCAGCTCCACCGTGTCCTCCGCGCGCCCGAGCGCGATCCGGAGCTGCTCGTGCGCGTGGCGGAGGATCGCCTCGCGTTCGAAGGCCTCCCAGCGGAAGCGGCTCACGGTACGCGCACCGATCGTCGAGGTCGTGAGCACCGCCAGGAACGCAATGAACGTGTACTGCCACGGCAGCGACAGCGGCACGCCGACGATCATGATGCCGATGAAGCTCGCGGCGCAGGCGCCTCCGAAGAGCAATTGATGCCACACGCCGAACGGCAGGGTGGCGGGGATCGCGGTCACGAGGCAGATGAGCGCGGCCATCGCGAGCGTGCCGTCGGCTTGCACGAGCGGGTAGTAGCCGGCGACGCAGAGGCCGAGGAGCGCGCCCCAGACGGTCGCGATCGCCCGCGCGTGCCCGGGCCAGCGGACGGCCGCGGCCCATGCGAGACCGCATACGACGAGCTCGACGGCATAGACCGCGAGATACGGCCCCAGCCGGTCGGGATAGAAATGGAGCTCGATCGGCAGCGCACCGCCGATGAACAGTGCGAGGATGGCCATGGCGAGAGGAAGCCGGCGGAGCGCCAGTTGCTCGAGCTCGCGGCGATGCTCGCGGATGAGATCCACGCGCCGCGTTCAGCAACGGGGATGCCAAGACGGATCGCGTGATCCGCCACGCAGTCGCGCGCGGCGGCCGACGGTGGCCGGCACGCGACTGACGCCGCTGACACTTCGCGCCGCCGAGCCCGTGCGCACCCCGGCGCCCCGTGGTAGACACGCCCGCCCATGCCCGCCGTCCGGAAAGTGCTCATCGCCAACCGCGGCGAGATCGCGGTGCGCATCATCCGCACGTGTCGCGCCATGGGTGTCACGAGCGTGGCGGTGTACTCGGAAGCGGACACCGACGCCCCGCACGTGCGCCTCGCCGACGAGGCGGTCGCGGTCGGGCCCCCGCCCGCCCGCGAGAGCTATCTCGTCGTCGAGACGCTGATCGCCGCCGCGCAGGCGAGCGGCGCCGACGCCGTGCACCCGGGCTACGGGTTTCTCGCGGAGAACGCGGGCTTCGCGCGCGCCGTGAACGACGCGGGCCTCACGTTCATCGGTCCGCCGCCGCAAGCGATCGCGACCATGGGCGACAAGGTCGCGGCGCGCGCGCTCATGGAGAAAGCCGGCGTGCCCGTCGTCCCCGCAACGGGCGTCCTGCCGCCCAATGCCGACGCGTTCGCGGGCGCGGCCGAAGCGCTCGGCTTCCCGGTCGTGATCAAGGCGGCGGCGGGCGGCGGCGGCAAGGGCATGCGCATCGTGCGCCGCCTCGACCAGCTCCCGGAGGCGGTCGCCGGCGCGGCCCGCGAGGCGACGGCGGCCTTCGGCGACGGCCGCATCTACCTCGAGCGCTACCTCGAGCGGCCGCGCCACGTCGAGGTGCAGGTCTTCGGGGACACCCACGGCACCGTCGTGCACCTCGGCGAACGCGAGTGCTCGATCCAGCGCCGCCATCAGAAGATCGTCGAGGAATCGCCCTCGCCCGCCGTCGACGCGACGCTCCGCGCGGCGATGACCGACGCGGGCATCCGGGCCGCGGCCGCGGTCGACTACGTCGGCGCGGGAACGATCGAGTTCCTGCTCGACGCGCACGGACGGTTCTACTTCCTCGAGATGAACACGCGGCTCCAGGTCGAGCATCCCGTGACCGAGTGGATCACCGGGCTCGACCTCGTGCGCGAGCAGATCCTGGTCGCACGCGGCGAGCGGTTGTCCTTCGGCCAATCCATCGCAACGCGTGGGCACGCGCTCGAATGTCGGCTCTACTCGGAGGATCCGGCGCACGGCTTCCTGCCGGCGACCGGTACGGTGCACGTCCTCGGCGAGCCGAGCGGCGCGTGGGTCCGCTTCGACTCCGGTATCGCGGTCGGCAGCACGATCGGCGTCGACTACGATCCATTGCTCGCGAAGCTCTCGGTGTATGGCGCCACGCGCGAGGAGGCGCGGACGCGCATGCTCGCGGCGCTCCGCGAGACGGTGCTGCTCGGCGTCGTCACGAACCGCGACTATCTGCTGGCCGTGCTCGAGCATCCGGCGTTCGCGGCGGGCGCCACCCACACGGAGTTCCTCGCGGAGCATTTCGCCGGCTGGACGCCGGCGGCGGGACGCCATCGGGACACGGCCGCCGTGCTCGCGGCGCTGGCGCTCGCGGGCCCCGGCACGCGGCGCGACGACGGCGGCGCGAACGCCGCAGTGCTGCCCACCCCGTGGGAGAGCCTCGGCGCATGGCGTCCCGGAGCGGGCACGCGATGAGCGTTCAGAAGACGGTCGTCGTCGATGGCACGCCGCGCGCGGTCCAGGTGGTGGGCCGCGACGACGCGCTGACGGCACGCGTGGACGAGGCGACCTTCGAGCTGGCGCTCGCCCGCGGCGGGAACGGCTGGCGCGTGACCCGCGACAGCCGCACCGTCACCGCGACCGTCGTCCGCGATCGCGACGTGGTGTGGGTCGCGCTCGACGGCGAGATCCACCGCTGCGTCGCCGGCGACGACGCGCGCACGGGGGGCGCCGGGGGCGGCGTGCGCTCGCCGAAGCTCATCGCGCCAATGCCCGGCAAGGTGCTCGCGGTGCGCGTCGAGGTCGGCCAGCAGGTCGCCGCGGGCGATCCGCTCGTCGTCCTAGAAGCAATGAAAATGGAGACCATCGTCGGCGCCGATGGCGACGCGCGCGTCAAAGAGGTGCTGGTCGCCGCGGGCGCGATGGTCGAGCCCGGCCAGGTGCTGATCGTCCTCGAATTCGATTGACGAGGCGTCTCTTCCTTTGACAGTCGCCGAGGCGGGGCGTACGCCGTCGCTATGAGCGTCGCGATGGGCACGAACGACGGCGACGCTCCTACGGTGACGCTCTCGGGCTCGACCGCCCTCGCCGGCGCGATCACGAGCGCCGACGTCGCGATCACCGACCTCGGCACGTGCCTCCTGCCCTCGCCCGTCGTCGGGCACCTGGGCGAGAGCGCGGTCGCCTTCGTCGGCGCGGCGGAGAAGGTGCTCGTCGACGACCGCCTGTCGGTGCTGCGCGCGAACGCGGCGCAGGCGACGGCGCTGCCCGCGTTCGAGCTCGCCGGCCCGCGCAACAAGATCTTCTTCGACCCGCGGACGCTCGGCTGCGGCATCGTCACCTGCGGCGGCCTGTGCCCCGGCATCAACAACGTGGTGCGCGGCCTCGTGCTCGAGCTCGCGCGCGGCTACGGCGTGAAGCGCATCCTCGGGTTCCGCTTCGGCTACGAGGGACTCATCGCGCGCTTCGGCCACGCGCCGCTCGCCCTCGACGCCGCGTCGGTCGCGCACATCCATCACCAGGGCGGCACGATCCTCGGCTCGTCGCGCGGCTCGCAAGACCCCGCGGAGGTCATCGACCACCTCGAGGCCAACGGCATCGGCATCCTCTTCGTGATCGGGGGCGACGGCACGATCCGCGGTGCCATGCAGCTGACCGCCGAGATCGCCCGCCGCGGTCTCAAGATCGCGGTCGTCGGCGTGCCGAAGACGATCGACAACGACATCCATTTCATCGACCGGAGCTTCGGCTTCGAAAGCGCGTACTCGGCGGCGGTCGACGTCGTCCGGAGCGCGCGCGTCGAGGCGATGGGCGCGCACAACGGCATCGGGCTCGTGAAGCTCATGGGCCGCCACTCGGGCTTCGTCGCGTGCCAGGCCGCGCTCGCGTCGGCCGACGTCGACCTCGTGCTGATCCCAGAGGTCGCCGCGCATCTCGACGGCGAGCACGGCGTCCTCGCCAACCTCGACCGCGTGCTCACGCGCAAGGGGCACGCGGTCATCGTCGTCGCGGAGGGCGTCGCCGAGACGCTCATGGGCGACGAGGCGGCGACCACCGGCACCGACAAGAGCGGCAACGTGAAGCTCGAGGACGTCGGGCCCTACCTCCGCGAGCGGATCGTCGCGCACTGCCGCCGCACGCAGCGCGAGGTGACGCTCAAGTACTTCGATCCGAGCTACACGATCCGGAGCGTTCCCGCGACGCCGTCCGACAGTGTCTACTGCTGGAACATGGCGCGGAATGCCGTCCACGCCGCGATGGCCGGCAACACCGAGCTCCTGATCGGCCGCTGGCACGGCCGCTTCGTGCACGTGCCGATGCCCCTCGCGACCCGCAACCGCAAGCGGGTCGACGTGAGCGGCGACCTCTGGATGTCGGTCATCGAAGCGACCGGGCAGCCGCGCGCGTTCGCCTGAGGAACGGCACGCCCGGCCGCGTTGCACAGCGCCCGCGCGCCGCATTGCTTGCACGCGCGGCGACGCCGCACTGTGCCGCGGGTCATGAAAACCGCCCACCCACTGCTACGCACCGCACGAGCCGCTCCCGCGGCGACGAGGTCCCGACGCCCACCCCGATCCCGGCGAGCGCAGGAGCCATCCCCGACCCGCCCGCCTGCTGCCACCAAAGGGATCGTCTCAGCCGAGCCGGCTCCCGACCTGGATGCCGAGTGTCTCCGCGGCCGCCGCAGCGGCCACCTTCTCTTTCGTGCCGTCGATACGGGCCTTGCCGACGCGGACGGCGCTCTCGCCGGTCGCAACCGTCATGCCGTCGGGTCCGAGCTCGAGCACCGTCCCCGGGGCGCCCTGCCCGCCGGCGCGTCGGCTCTCGTAGAGCCGGAGACGCTTCTCGCCGACCGCGGTGAACGCACCGGGTTGCGGGTCGCAACCGCGGATCAGGTCGTGGACGCGCTGGGCGGGCTTCGCCCAGTCGATGCTCGCGTGCGCGTCGCGGCAGAGCGCCTCGTACGAGGCCTGCCCCTCATCCTGTGGGATGCGGGGCGCGTGGCCCGCGTCGATCAGCGCCACGCTCTCCAGCACGAGGTCGACCCCGGCGGGGAAGATGCGCTGATAATAGAGAGAGCCCGCACTATCGTCGGGTCCGATGTCGACCTCGCGCTGGAGGAGGATCGGACCCGTGTCGATCCCGGCGTCGGTCCAGAACACGGTGACCCCGGCCTTCGCGTCGCCCTCGATGAGCGTCCAGTTGATCGCGCTCCCGCCGCGCCGACGCGGCAGCAGCGACGGGTGGAAGCAGATCGCGCCTTTCGTCGGGATCGCGATCACCGCCTCGGGGACGATCAGCGTAACGTACGCGAGCACGATCAGCTCGGGCGCGAGCTCGGCGAGCTCGGCGCGCACCGCGTCCGGCTTGTAGCTCGGCGGCTGGCGACACGGGATGCCGGCAGCGAGCGCGGCGGTCTTCAGCGGATCGGGCTTGGCACCGGCGTCGGGCGCGCAATAGACCGCGGCGACGTCGTCGCCGCGCGCGATCAATCCCTGCAGCACCCTTTCCGCGAACGCCGCTTGTCCGAAGAGCACGATCCGTAGCGCCATGCCGGTCCGTTAGCAGAGGGGCACGCCCTCCGCCACGACGGCGGGACTGCGCGTGTCCGCCACCCGACACCGGCGCGCGCGGATCGGACGCAGCGCCGTCGTCGCCTCGCGTCGTCGCACCGCCGCACACGGAAAATCGTCGCCGTCGTCGCTGGCATCGTGGTTGCTGCGTCGCGCTGGAAAGGAGGCACGTCATGCCGGTCAAGCACGCATTGCTCGCGCTCCTCGCGGAGCGTGATCTCACGGGGTACGAGCTGAAGCTTCGTTTCGAGCGGGTGCTCGGCGAGTTCTGGCAGCTGAACTCGGGACAGGTCTATTCGACGCTCGAACGGCTGCGCCGCGCGGGCATGGTGGTGCGGCGGAAACCCGAAGCAACGGCGCGCGCGGCGGACGCCAGCGTCGCGGCTCGGCGCGCGGACGACGACGACGGCGTCGCACGCGCCGCGTACGCGATCCGGCCGCGCGGACGGCAAGCGCTCGCCGAGTGGATGGCCGCGCCGACCGGCCGGCTCCGCCCGGTGCGCGATCCGCTCTACGTGAAGCTCGCGTTCTCGACGCCGGACCAGATCGCGACCGTGCTGCGGACGTTCGCCGACGAGACGCGTCGCTATCGTGAGGCGGCCGACACGTTGCAGGCGCTCGTCGCGCGCGAGCCGATGTCGCACGGCGGGCGGGTGCGCTGGCTCGTGGCGGACGCAGCGCGCCGGGCGTACCACGCGCAGCTCGACTGGCTCGACTGCGTGCAGCGCACGCTCGCGCCGCCCGCGGTCACACCGCGCCGCCACGGACCCCACGCCCTCCGCCGACCCTCGGTCCGGCCCGGCGAGTCGGTCGCCGCAGTCGCCGAAAAAGAGTCGGCATGAAAACCTGTTTCGCATCGTCGCGACGGGACCCGCGGCGCGCCCCACGGCTCGCATGAAATACCAATAAACATACGTCGAAACTCGGGGTCCGCCGCCATCGCCGGCGGCCCGTCGCGACCCCGCGGGGTTACGTTGACAATGGGGACCGAACCCAATAGCCCTAAAACACTTTTCCAAAGCACTCGGTCCCCGACTCGATGGTCCGGCGCGAAAAATCGAACTACATCATTCGGTCCGTCTCGCATGCGCTCGACGTGATCGAGCAGTTCTTCGGCGACGCCGACGAGCTCGGCGTGACCGAGCTCTCGAAGCGCCTGAAGCTCCACAAGAACAACATCTTTCGCTTGCTCGCGACCCTCGAGTCGCGCGGCTACATCGAGCAGAACAAAGCGACCGAGAACTATCGGCTCGGCCTCCGAAGCCTGCACCTCGGCCAAGCGTACGTGAGCCGGATGGGCCTGCTCCGCCAGGCACGGCCCGTCATGGAAGCGCTCGTGAAGCAGGCCCACGAGAGCGCGTACGTCGCCGTCGCGCGGACGGGCGGGATGGTGCCGCTCGAAGCGATCGATGCGGAGCAGCCGGTGCGCGTGGTGTCCACGATCGGCGAGACGCTGCCGCTCCATGCGACCGCCGTCGGCAAGATCCAGCTCGCGTTCGCGACCGAGGACGAGCAGAAGGCGCGCCTCCCCGAGAGCCTCAAGAAAATGACCGCCAAGACGCTCACCGAGCGCGCCGCGCTTCTGCAGCAATTGAAGGCCGCGCTCGAGAACGGCTACGCCGTCGACACCGGCGAGCACATCGAGGACGTGCGCGCCGTCGCCGTCCCCATCAAGGACTATACGGGTCACGTGGTCGGCGCGCTCGCGCTCAGCGGCCCCGCATATCGACTCACCGCGGAGCGCATGCAAAAAGAATTCGCTCCGATGGTCGTGAAAGCCGGGCAGGATCTCTCCGGCCGTCTCGGCTTTCATCCCTGAGGTTTTCCCGCCGTCGTTTCACTAACGTCGTTTGCCCGCGCCGCTTGACCGTCTTTTTTTTCCCGTGTTAGGTGGCGCGTTTTTTCGAAGCCGAAGGAGGCCGCAGCCGTGAAGATTCTCGCCACCGTCAAGCGCGTTCCCGATCCCGAAACCAGCATCAAGGTGAAGCCCGATGGGTCGGGCATCGTCGCCGACAACATCAAGTGGGTGGTGAACCCCTTCGACGAGATCGCCGTCGAGGAAGCACTGCGCATCAAGGAGAAGGTCGCCGGCTCCGAGGTCATCCTCGTGAGCGTCGGCTCGAAGGTCGTGCAGGAGCAGCTCCGCACCGGCCTCGCGATGGGCGCCGACCGCGCGATCCTCGTCGTCGCCGAGGACGGCCTGGAGCCGCTCGCGGTGGCGCACGTGCTCCAGAAAATCGTCGACACGGAGAAGCCCGACATCGTCATCATGGGCAAGCAGTCGATCGACGACGACTCGAACGCCGCCGGCCAGATGCTCGCCGAGCTCCTCGGCTGGCCGCAGGCGACGTTTGCGTCGAAGCTCGAGCTCACGGGCGATCAGAAGACCGCGACGGTCATGCGCGAGGTCGACGGCGGCCTGGAGACGCTGAGCTTCCCCCTCCCCGGCATCGTCACGACCGACCTCCGGCTCAACGAGCCGCGCTACGCGTCCCTCCCCGGCATCATGAAGGCGCGCAAGAAGGAGCTGAAGGAGATCGAGGTCGGCAGCCTCGGCGTCGACGTCGCGCCCAAGGCGAAGCTCGTGAAGATGGAGCCGCCGCCGAAGCGCCAGGCCGGCAAGAAGGTCGCCTCCGTCGAAGAGCTCGTGAACCTGCTGCACACGGAAGCGAAAGTCATCTAGGTGATTTCGGCCCCGTGCGCGCGACCGCTCCGCGGTCGTGCTCCGATGGGCCTCGCGGCGCGGAGTCAATCCGCGCCGCTCGAAACGGAGAATCGAAATGGGCGACGTTCTGGTTTTTGCTGAGCATGTTCACGGGAAATTTCCGAAGACCACGCTGGTGGCGTTTGCGGCGGGGAAAGACGCCGCGGCGAAGCTCGGCGGCAGCTGCCACGCGGTCGTCGCGGGCAGCGGCGGGCTCGACGCGCTCGCGACCGAGGCTGCGGCGTACGGCATGACAACCGTCTTCCAGCTCGAGCACGCGCGGCTCGAGCACTACGTCGCCGACGCCTACACGGCGGCGCTCGCCGAGCTCGTGAAGGCGAAGGGCATCGATACGTTCGTCGCCACGGCGACCGCAATCGGCAAAGACCTGACGCCGCGTCTCGCGGCTCGCTTGAACGCGCCGCTCGCGGCCGACATCACGAGCATCAACGCCGACGGCACGGTCGTCCGCCCGATGTACGCCGGCAACGTCTTCGCGACCGTGAAGCTCGAGGGCACGCCCCGCGTGATCTCGGTGCGTGCGACTGCCTACGACGCGGCAGCCAAGGAAGGGGCCGGCAGCGTCGAGAGAGTCGCCGCGAGCCTCGACGAGGGCGCGCTCAAGACCAAGTTCGTCAGCTTGGAAGAGATCAAGTCGGATCGCCCGGTGCTGACCGAGGCCCGCATCGTCGTCTCCGGCGGCCGCGGCCTCAAGAACGGCGAGAACTTCAAGATCGTGCTCGAGCCGCTCGTCGACGAGCTCGGCGCCGCCATGGGCGCCAGCCGCGCGGCGGTCGACGCGGGTTTCGTCCCGAACGACCTTCAGGTCGGTCAGACCGGCAAGGTCGTCGCTCCCGAGCTCTACATCGCGGTCGGGCTCTCGGGCGCGATCCAGCATCTCGCCGGCATGAAGGACTCGAAGGTGATCGTCGCCATCAACAAGGACGAGGAGGCGCCGATCTTCCAGGTCGCGGACTACGGTCTCGTCGCCGATCTCTTCAAGGCCGTGCCCGAGATGAAGGACGCGGTCGCCAAGCTGAAACACTGAGGGCCGACTCCACCACGGCCTCCCGCGACGGGCGCCGGCGACTCCTCGCCGCGCTCGTCGCGGTCTTCCATCTCGCGGTTGCGCCGGGCTCCGTCGACGCCGCCGACGCCCCGCTGTTCCGTCCGATCCGCCGGCTCACGGTCCCCGAGCACGGCGGCCACTTCGGACAGGCGCTCTTCACGATCGGCGACCGCTTGCTGGTCGGCGCCCCGAACCTCGACGGCGCCGGCACGACCGACGCGCACGCGTACGTCTTCGACCCGGCGACCGGCGACCTGATCCACGACCTCACCGTCGAGGTCGGCGCCGACACGTGGTGGCAGTTCTCGCTCGGCGCGGTCGGCCCGCACCCGCTCGTCGGGATCGCACCGGGGGACGAAGCCGACGGCCTCGGCGGCACCGTCACCGTCTTCGACGGCGACACCGGCGGGACGATGCAGAGCTTCTGCTGCCTCGGCGCGGTCACCATGGGCGTCGGCGAGAACGTCGTGATCGGCGGCGCGGGCGGCGCCGGCCTCTACGACCCGGTGAGCGGCAACCTCGTCCGCACGCTCACGATCCCCGACCCGAACCGGCGCGGCGTATTGTCGGCGGCGCTCATCGGGCGGAGCACGATCGCGCTCGCCGCAGCGCAACCGGTCGGCGTGCACCTGTTCGACGCGCGTACCGGCACCAAGGTCGGCTTCGTCGGGACCCGCCACGGCGACACGCGCCGCTTCGGCTCCGCGATGGCGGTGAACGGCGCGACCCTCGCCGTCACCGAGATCCCCCAGGTGAATCTCTTCGACGTCGGCTTCGGCATCGTGCTCGGGACGCTCGATCCGCCGCCGGGGCTCGGCGGCGCGTCCTTCGGGACGACGCTCGCCTACGCCGGCGGGTTGCTCGTGGTCGGTGCGCCGTCGGGCGGCGGCGTCGGCGCCGTGCACCTCTATGACGCGAACGGCAATCTGTTCGAGTCGCTGCCGGGCGGAGAGGCAGGCTCGGCGTTCGGCCGCGCGGTCGCGGGGGCTCGGGCGGAGCGTCGCGGTCGGCGCGCCGACCGCGGACGGCGGCGAGGTCGTGATCTTCTCGCCGTGCGGCGACGGCGAGGTCGACGCGCCCGTCGAGCAGTGCGACGACGGCAACGACGTCGACGACGATGGCTGCGACGGCGACTGCCGCACGCTCGGGACCGGCGGCGAGGTCTGCGGCGATGCCGACGGCAACGGCAGCACGACCGTCAGCGACGGCGTGCAGGTCCTCCGCGCCGCGGCCGGTCTCGACTCGAGCTGCACGCGCGCGCGCTGCGACGTCGACGGGAGCGGCGCGGTCGGCGTGACCGACGGCGTGCAGGTCCTCCGCGCTGCCGCGGGCCTCCCGTTCGACGGCCGCTGCGAGAGTCGCACTGCATCTGAGTGAGCGGTTCGTATGCGGGAGCAACCGGCTTGACACGCGGGGCTCGGACACGAACCCTAGAGGCGAGTTGTTCGTCGGCGGGCGCCCCTCCAAGCGAACCGTCGTCGTCGGAGGTGGGATGGTTCGCGTCGTTCGGCTGATGCTCGTTCTGGTCCTGGTTTCGCTCTCGGCGCGCCCCGTTCACGCCACGTTCCATTTCATGAGCATCAGCGAGCTCGGGGCCGGATTTCTCGGCAACCCGAACGTCCAATTCGTCGAGCTGCGGCTCGATGCGGCCGGTCAGAACAACCTCGCGACCACACGCCTGACGTCGTTCGACAAGGACGGCAACGCAAAGGTGATCCTGGTGACCCCGACCGGGGTAGCGAATGGGGGGACCGGCGCGACCGTCCTCTACGCTACGACCGAGTTCCAGACCGCGACCGGCGTCACGCCCGACTTCATCATCGCCGCGGACGTGGTCGGGCCGAGCGGGATGATCTGCTGGGGCGCGCCGGGGACGGCGAGCCCGGCAGATCCCGCGACGTGGGACTTCGACAAGTCAAACAACTACGTCGACTGTGTTGCGTACGGCTCGTACCCACATGCGACGCGCTTCGCGTCGGGCACACCAACGAGCCTCCTGCCCGGCGACGGCACCCGGTCCCTTACCCGCGCCAAGAACGACAGCGTCGCCGGCAGTAACGACATGGACTTCGTGCTCGCCGCTGCGAGCCCCTGCAACAACGCTGGCACCTGCGCGAGCCTCGTGCCGAGCCCGACGCCGACCGCGACGCCGTCGACACCCGGGAAGGCCCAGATCGCCTGCCGGCGCGCCGTCATCAAGGCCGGCACCAAGTTCGCCGCCGCCTACCTGCAGGCCAAGGTCGGATGCGAAACGCAGCGGCTCAAAGGCAAGGTCGCGACGTGTCCCGACGCGAAGACGACGACGAAGATCGCGAGCGCCGACGCAAAGCGCACCAAGACGATCGTGAAGGCCTGCGGCGCGCTGACGCCGGGCGATGCCGGGTTCGGCGGCACGTGCCCCGGCTTCACCGGCGATTGCACCGCGCCGATCGCTTCGGTCGCCGATGTGTCGAGCTGCGTCGGTTGCGGCGCGCGACGCGCGGGCGACGAGCTCGTCGCGACCGTCTACGCGGCGCCCGCCGACGCGACGTTCACGAAATGCCAGCTCGCGTTCGGGAAGGCCGTCGCCGGCCACACGCGCGCGGTCGCGGCGCTCCTCGCGCGCTGCGAGGACGGGGTCGCGCGCGGCAAGATCGTCGGCGCGTGTCCCGACACGAAGACGGCTGGCCGGATCGCGGCGAAGACCGTCAAGCTCCGCACTACGCTCTGCAAGGCGTGCGGCGGCAAGGACAAGGTGTGCGGCGGCCCCGACGACGCCCCGCCCGCGACGCTCGGGGTCACGACGTGTCCGACGCGCACCGTGCCCGGCGGCAGCGCCTGCGGCCCCATCACGACGGGCGACCTCGGGGGCATCGTCGAGTGCGGCGGGTGCGTCGCGAGCTTCGCGAGCACCTGCGGAACGGCGTTCGTCGCGCATCCGGGGACGCTGCCCCCGTCCTGCAGCGCGCCGTAGCGCCGCCGACTGTCACCGTTACAGGTGCTTTGCAGAATCGCCCGGCGCACCGCGCGGATGTGTCGACTCCGCGGCAGCGCACCGTGGCATGTGCGTTGCACCACGCTCGGGCTCGTGAGCGCACCGTCGAACGCGATTGGCGCACGGTCGCACGCACCCGGGCCGGCAGCGGAACCGGCGTGGTTCGCCCCCGGCCACAACTGCTGGCGGACGGCGGCCGCCGAGCGGGCGACGGTCCTCGTCGACGGCGACGCATACTTTCGTGCCGTAGCGGCCGCCATCGAGCGCGCCGAGCGTTCCGTCGTGATCCTCAGCTGGGACGTCGACAGCAGGACGCCCATGGCCCGCACCGGAACTCGTGCGCAGAAGCGCACGCTCGGCCAAGTACTGCACGCCGCGCTTCGTCGCCGCCCGGCGCTCGAAGTGCGCGTGCTGAACTGGGACTTCGCGGTCCTCTACGCGTTCGAGCGTGAGTTCCTGCCGCGCCTCCGACGCGAGTGGCGCGCGCACCCGCGACTGCACTTCCGCTTCGACGGCACGCATCCGCTCGGCGCCTGCCATCATCAGAAGGTCGTCGTCGTCGACGACGCGGTCGCGTTCGCGGGCGGGCTCGACATCTGCGATCGCCGCTGGGACACCCCGGCGCACGACTGCGACGACGCACGTCTGGATCTCGGCGGCAAACCCTATCCGCCGTTCCACGACGTGCAGATGGTCGTCGACGGCGCCGCGGCGCGCGCGCTCGGCGACCTGGCGCGCGCACGCTGGCACGAGGCGACCGGCGAGGACATCGCCGCGGTGCCGTCGATGCGGAACGATCCGTGGCCGCGTGGCGTGACGCCGGACTTCACCGGCGTCGAGATCGCGATCGCGCGGACGATCCCCGCGGGCACGGAGCGGCCCGCGGTCCGCGAGGTGGAGACCCTCTTCCGCGACGTGATCGCCGCGGCTCGGCGCTGGATCTACGCCGAGAACCAGTACCTCACCTCGAGCGTCATCGGGGATCTGCTCGCCGCGCGCCTCGAAGAGCCCGACGGGCCGGAGGTCGTGCTCGTCCTACCGCGCGAAGGGTGCGGCTGGCTGGAAGAGCAGACGATGAGCATGCGCCGGAAGCGCATCCTCGACCGCCTGCACGCCAGCGACCGCCACGGGCGCCTTCGCGTCTATGCGCCGATGGTCGGCGAGGCCGTCGTCAACGTGCACTCCAAGGTGATGATCGTCGACGACGTGTTCCTGCGCGTCGGCTCGGCGAACCTGAGTAACCGCTCGATGGCGGTCGACACCGAATGCGACCTGGCGCTCGCGGCAACGGACCCTCGTTCCCGCGCGGGCGTCGCCGCCGTCCTGCACCGCTTGCTGTCCGATCATCTCTGCGTGCCGACACCACGAGTCGCCGCGGCGCTGGCGGCGCACGGGTCGTTGATCCGCACGATCGAAGAGCTCCGCGGACAGCGACACACCTTGACCCCGCTCGTCGCGACGACCGCGTCCTGGCTCGACGGCCTGCCGAGCGAAGCCCACTTCTTCGATCCACCCGAACCGGTCGACCCCGCGCGCCTCTTCGCGACCGTGCTGTCCGGACTACGTCCGGATGGGGGGCGCCCGTGGCTCCCCCCGTGGTTCCCATGGATCGCCGGCGCCCTCGGATGCATCGCGGGTCTCGCCACGGGTCGCTCGCCGCGGCCTCGACGATCACCGCCGGTGCGTCATGTATGAGGGCCGGCGGTTCACCATTGCCACCTACAACGTCCATTCGTGCGTCGGCACCGACGGCCGCTACGACCCCGAACGAATCACCGAGGTCATTCGCGAGCTCGATGCCGACGTCGTGGCGCTCCAGGAGGTCGAATCACCGGTCGCCGATCACGGCGAGCCGAACCAGCTGTCGCGGCTGGTGCGGGGCGCCGGGTATCCCCGGGGCATCGCCGGCGCCACGTTGCAACGACGCGGGTACCCGTTCGGCAACGCGATTCTCACCCGCTTTCCGGTCGAAGCCGTACGACGGATCGACCTCAGCGTCGCGGCGCGTGAGCCGCGGGGCGCCCTCGACCTCGACCTCGCCTGTCACGGCGCGACGCTCAGGATCATGACGACGCATCTCGGTCTCCGCCACGAGGAACGCGCAGAGCAGTGGCGGCTCCTTCTGCCTCATTGGAACGCGACGACGACGCCGGCGGTTCTGCTCGGTGACTTCAACCATTGGTGGTGGCGCGACCGCGTGCTGGCGGGCATCGAGCGCGATCTCGGCCGGACGCCGGCGCTTCGGACGTTCCCGTCCCGGCGCCCGATCTTCGCGCTCGATCGCATGTGGCTCCGGCCGCGCCACGCGCTCGTGTCGCTGACAGTGGTCGCCACCCGCCTCGCGCGCGTTGCCTCGGACCACCTGCCGCTGCGGGCGGAAATCACCGTAGCCGATTGCTGAGAACGGGCCATCTGCGGCGTTATCGGTCGTGCTCGGTCGTTCGCGTGCCTTGACTGACGGCGGCTGGAAGCGGGAGAAGCAGCGCACATGCGGCGAATCGTCGGGATCCTCCTGATCGGCATTGCGAGCGCGCTCTGCGCGCTGCCCGTCGCGAGCGACGCTGCCGACCCGCGCGCCCGTGCGACGGCGAAGCCCAAGCGCGACGTCGCCACCCTCGATCAGTTCGTGGCGAAGGCGGCCGGCCGAAGCCTCGCCGGCATCGAGCTCAGCGATCTGGCTCTCCAGCGCAGCGAGAGCGCCGCCGTCCGGCGCCTCGCCAATCGCACGAGGGCCGACCACGCTCACACGTTCGAGACCCTCCTCGGGCTCGCGACCGGGGCCGGCGTCACCGCCGCACCCCCCGAAACGATGGACCTCGAGCAACGGGGCGTGAAATCTCGCCTCGCCGCCCTCAGCGGCCAGACCTTCGACCGCGCCTACGTCGACGCCGTCCGTACGAACGACGAACGCGACATCGCGCTCTACCGCTCGTACGAAGGCACCGCCACGGACGAGGCCGTCAAGTCCTGGGTGAGCGAGCAACTGACAGCGATCAGAAAACGCCGCCAACTCATCGACGCCACGGGACTGGAAATCCGTTCAGCCCGGTAAGCACGCCTCGGCGACTCGCTCAGAAGGGGGATCTCTCCCCCTTCGCCGCCGCGGCGAAGCCGCGTCGGCTCAACCCCCGGCTCGCTCGCGCTCGGCCGCGCGCTGCGCGCGCGGATGGCGTTGTCGAGGGTCAGCCTCCTAGCTCACTTCGCGCATCGCCGCTGCCGGGGCGCGGGAGGTCGCCCCTCGTC
>JANNPN010000151.1:0-12164 GCA_031400185.1 Polyangiaceae bacterium | reverse complement strand
ACCTTATAGTGATTCTTTCGGGGCATCTCATCGTATACTTTTTGAAGAACGTTTCGACATACGCCATAATTCCGATCCATGACAACCCTCGAACCATCTCCATCAAAGCGCGCCAAGGCGCTCCTTGGGCAACTGGCCGTTCGCGCCGTTCTTGCCACGGCTCAGGGCATGACGGGTCGCCCCATGCGCAGCTTGGGCCGTAGGCCGCGACTCGCACCGCGGAAGCGTCCCATAGGAGACAACTGATGGAGATTCTGGCCCGATACCTAATCCGCAAGGCGATCGTCTATTTACGCCAGAGCACCGATCAGCAAGTTCGCCGCAACGAAGGAAGCCGGCAGTATCAGGAGGGCCAAGTCGAGCATGCCCGGCACCTCGGTTGGGCCGACCATCGGATCGTCGTTCTCGATGCCGACTTGGGGCGCAGCGGTACGAATACTGATCGGCCCGGCTATCAAGAACTCCTGCGGCTCATGCGCAAGGAAGAGGTGGGTGCGCTGTTCATCTCGGACGTCAGTCGCGCGGGCCGCCGCGAGCAAGCCTGGTTCGATCTCCTCGAGCTATTGGAGCAGGAGGATGTCTTGCTCTTCGTCGATGGCCGCCTCACGGACCCACACGACTCGGGCCAAGTATTCGTCAAAAAGATCGAGGCCGTGACGATGGCACGGGATAATCGGCTCCGCACCGAGACCGTACATCGCGGGCGGCTCGCGAAGGCCCGGGGAGGCCGGGCGGTCTCGGCGCCGCCCGTTGGTTACTTACCGGACTATGAGACGCGGGAAGGCGTACCGGTCAAGACCGGGAAATGGCGGAAAGATCCGGACAAGGTAAAGCAGATCGACGCCGTGTTCGCGGCCTTTCGCGAGCACCGAAGTCTTCCGCGGACCGTCCGAGCACTCCTCGCGAGACAGGTCATGGTGCCCTCGTGGCGGGGCCTGTGGGTGAAACCAACCGTCGGCAATATCCACCGCTTCATCAGACACCTCGGATACTGCGGCGACTATGTCTATGGGAAGAAACACTGGCGGCGCGTCACGGCCGGCGCCCCTCCGGAGCCCCCCGAGCGATTGTTCGGGCAGTATGTGGTGCTGGAGAATCATCATGAAGGCTACATCACGCGCGAGGAGTATGCGGAAAACCAGAACACCCTCAAGCTCAATCACAATGCCCCGTGGCGATCGAGCCTGGGACCGGGGCCGGCGCTCCTCCCAGGCCGCATCCGGTGCGCACTCCATGGCGCGATGGTCGTGCACTATTCCGGCCAAGGCACGCTCGAGCGCTGGAGCTTCCGATGCCTCGGAACGACGCTCGCAGGCGGACGGTATTGTATATCGACTCCCGGTCGTGCCTTCGAAGCGCGGGTCGTGGAGGCCATCCTCCACGCGCTCAGCGGCTCCATCATCAACGACGCGAAGCGCATCTGGCGGACAAGGCAGCGGGAGTGGGTACATGCGCAGGGCGGAGTGCAGCGAGAAATTGAGCAGGCCGAACAACGACTCCTACGACTGAAGCGGCAAGTGCTCGAACCCCGCGAAGGTCGCCTCTCCGTACGCATCATGCTGGAGGAGGAATACGAGCGGCTCGCGCAGAAGCTCGTGCTCCTGAAGACGCGGGGGACACAAGAGGAGCACGACGCGGATCCCTTCACGGAGGAGAAATGGGAGGAGCTCACCCGCTTGTGCGAGAGCATCCATTTGATCTGGAACGCGCCGACTACCGACATCCAGGATCGCCAGCAGCTAGTGCGCATCGTTGTTGACCGTGTGGTGATCGACACCGTAGACCACGAACGTGTCTGCTTCCATATCGTATGGGCCGATGGACGACCCGTCACGCCGCTTGAGATCCTGCGGCCGCCGTACTTCCATCGGGTGATCTGGGAGGGCCATGCGGCCGACAAATCCATCGAAGAGATCGTTCGAGAACTCGACCTTCTGGGTGCTCGAACCCAGCAGGGCCGGCCATGGGGTAAAGAAACCGTGCAGCGAACCACTATGCGGCTGATCAAACAGGCCGCCCGGCGATCGCACCAGCCAGGTTCTGGGTGACCATCGCCTCCCGCGCCGAGGGCACACGCAGTAACTGAACCGCGCTCCGTGCCACCCGGAATTTGAAGGGCGATCCCGGGGGGCTCAACTGCCGATCTCCGATCTCTTCCGCAAGAACGCTAAGCTCTTATTTTATGTGAGCGCCGACTGGGGATAGAGCGAGGAAGGGGGCCGTCCTCGCAACCATCGCCCTTGAGGTCCAGCTCGGGTGAGACCCCGAGGGCGACGGCCGCAGACGGCAGAAGCTTCCGCGACCCGCTTCGAGTCTGACTACTCGGCGATGGCCGGCTCCGTCTCTTGAAACGGTTCCAGGATTTGTTTCGCGAACGTCGGCACGGGCATCGATGGGTCGGCCGCTATCAATCGCGCACGGCGCGCCTTTGAGAGCCCTGGAAACTTTTGCGTCAACGCCTGATACGCGGCGTCGCCTAGTTCCTTACGCAGTACGGACTCGTACTTCGGGTCGAGCTCAATCACACGGGTTCCATCGCCCTCCCGGTCTCGAAGGGTCGCATTGAAGGCCTCTTCCTCAACCTCCTTTCCCTTAAAATCGGACGAATCAGTATCGAACACCACCGTTACGGGGATTCCGAAAGAGGACACCAGATCCACGAACGTCGGCAAGTTGCGCTTGCCGCCGACCTCGACCATGGAGCAGCCGACGCGATCGAGATTCACCCCGAGGCGCCGGGCGTATTCCGGCAGGGACAATTTCTCCGTGTCGCCCTCGACCAGGAGCACGTGCCGCGCGAAGAACAGCTCGTTACGCTCGGGGTCGAAGTCCTGCCGAAGCTTTTCGCGTAGGGGGGCATCCGCTTCGAGCGTGGACGCCCTGACGACCGTCGATAGTTCCGGGTCCCGGTACACGAGCCGGACGTTTTCGAACTCCGGCACCGAGACGAGATCCGCGGAGTGCGTTGTGTAAAGAACCTGGTTGGCTGCGCTTACCCGCTGAAGCGTCTGATAGAAGAAGCGGCGACGATGCGGGTGGAGGAACATCTCGGGTTCCTCGATCAAGAAGATCGCCCCTTGCTTTCGCAGCTCCTCGTACGCCTGGAAGATCGCCATAACGAGCGCGTTCTGCGCGCCCTTGCCCATTCGCGTCGCATCCATCTCGAGACCGCCCTCCGTGAAGAGCAGCCTCACCGCTCGGTAGAAAGCCATCGAATCGAACAGTCCGAAATGGAACCGCAGCCGTTCGACGTCTCGCTTGGGGTCGTATCCGAGGTTCTCCAGGGAATGGTTCCGAAGCAGCGCCTCGAGCTGCTGAAACTCGGGAATGCGGAGCGTCTTGAGCGCCTCCGCGAGATGCTTCTCGAAGACCTCGACCGCCGGCCGCTCGACGTCCTTGCCGTCCTCGTGCACAGTGATGCTCGTTTCGCGAAGTCGATCGTTGACGTCGTCGAGGAGCCGGCGGAGGAGCGAGCTCCTACCCGCGGCTGGAAGCTGCCGCTCAAGACTCCTGTCGGTCCCGATGAAGATAACGGGAACCTGATCGCGAATCTCCGGCGGGATATTTGTGAGCGGCGCGAAGGTGGGTGGCTTGCCCTTTTTAGGCGCCTCCTGCTGGACCATGATCGTCCCGCCGTCCGACTTCAGGCAGCTCGTTTCTAGTCGCGGATCGCCCTTCTTGCCTTTCTTGGTGTTCACCTTGAACTGCGTGACCGTGTACCGAAGGACCGGCACGTCGACCGTCGGGCTACTCTTGAACGCCTGATGCTGGAGCGGCGGGTCGAACTCAAGCTCGATGACGATATCCGCATCCGGGTCGAATCCGTAGTGATCCGAAAGCGTGAAAGAGTTCACGCTGACGAATTCGCGCCCCAGGACGAGATCGATCGCTTCGAGAATATTGGATTTCCCGGCGTTGTTCTCCCCAACGAGCGCGCACAAGGCGCTCGGGTTGAACTCGCATCGCTTGATGCTTCGGAAGTTCTCGATGAGGACGCGTCGCAGAGCCATAGGACCTGCCCGGTACCCTCGGTCCCTCCTTCCCGTCAATCTCTCGCGCTCACTGGATCCGCGGCCGAGGACCAGGCGCCAAGTCGGCCTGGCTTCCCCGCGCAGTGACAGCCGCAGTAGAATTGCCCCGTGCCGCACTTCTCACCGATGCCGCTCCGGCGGGTGCGTGAGCCCTTCGACCATCCAGAGTGGCTCTACGAGCTCAAGTACGACGGCTTTCGCGCCGGCGGCTCGGAGTCGGTCGACACCTCGTTGGCCGGTTTTGCCGTCCCGGCGTCGTCCGAGTCGGTCGACACCCCATTGGCCGGTTTTGGAACCGGCCGTCGGCCCCAGCCGCCCGGCGCCCGCACCGGCAGGCCCGCGGCCTTGAGATACGCGCTCGCCGTCTCGCGGCGCACGCCGGTCGCATCCTCGATGCGGCGGAGCGGCCACCCGAGCTGCCCCAACGCCACCACCTGCTGTCGCTTCGCCTCGCTCAAGACATTGCCCATCCCGGCAGGGATCACGCGATCCCCGCCCGCTCAATGTCTGGGCGCGCTACCGTTGGCCGGTTTTCAGCTCAACATCATTGGCCGATTTTGGGTGTCCACCGAGGTCTGAACATCCTTCCCGGGACGAAACTTGGGCCCGACCTTGCTGCTGGGGCAATCTCTACAAGGTCTCGCCGGAGCGGGGGAATCCGACTGGGCGCTTGAGGAGCCAACAGTTCGCGATGGCCGCAGAGCTGCTCGCCATGGAGTTCGCGGTGTTCCAGCCCGCACGAGTTCTTTTTGCTACCGACATGATTTGGGCGGATCCGTTCCTCGAGAGGCTGAATATCGAAACGCGCGAGGTCCGGCGCGAATACGTCCAGAAGATGAGCGATGACGGACGGAGGCGCATCGTTGTCGCAGCCCGCCCGGATTCCAGACGGCTCGGACACTGTTTCGAGGACTGGGTGCAAGACGTCGAGAGTGCGTTCGCCAATTCGTAACCGGCTAGGAACCGCGCCCGGGGTGGAGTCTCGCCTAGGATCCAAGTGACCGGGCACCCCCAGCAATCAGAACCGGACAAACACCGTGAGCGTATAGTCGCACTGTTCGGCGATCTTCCGATCGTGCTCGGCCGAAAGCTTCACAAAGGCTGGCAGCTTGAGTCTCGTGATCACATTGAGATTTCTCTTTGCCTCATTCGAAAGGCTCAACACCAACCTTCGTGTCAGCAGCTGATTCGTGCCTTCACGCCTCATTTCGAGCAGCGTCTGCATGCTGGGGTCCGCCCACAAACCTTTGCGCCGGAGAAACTGCTCGGCCGCAATCACATCGGCTGGGCCTCCGGAGAACTCATCACGCAGATGCATCTGAGCACGAAACTTCTCAAGCTCCTCCGTCTCGAGGGTCATCTGGACACTGCTGCCAAGACGCTCGCCCTTCGCGTCGAGTGTCGATTTACCCTTTCGTGTCACGCGATCCACCTGCTCGACGCTTACTTCCTTAGCGCCGAGAAACCTGCAGAAGGTTGAAAAATGCATATGCTTGGTCAGAGCGAAGCGCTCGGGCGCGAGCGACGCTTCCTCATACGTGTCAGGATCGAATGGGCTCTGGACAAGCATCGAACCTGCGCGTGCGAGACGAGCGTCCACGATGCTCTGGAGAGCACTGTGAGTGTCGCCCTCGAACACCAGTGGGAACCGGAGTACGCAGGCCTCTTCGTCTAGCAGTCCCTTGGCAGCACCTGGCTCATAAGAACACCGTTCGAACTCATGCGGCGCAAGAATGAGGATCACCTTGCGCTTGGCGGGATCTGATGGGAACGAAGCTGCTGCCATGCTCTTCAGCTCCTCCTGAACGCTACCCGGATCAGCATTGGATTCCGGAGCGGAGATGGTTGGTTGCGATGAGCGGATTGGAGGAAGACTTGCCTCCTTCACCCCTACGAAACGCCGGCGAAGAGCGCGTAGAGCGCCGCTAGGAGACCGAAGATCAATCCTGCGATGCCGATCGTACGCCTGAGCCGCCTGGTCGAGGATTTTTTTTTTAGGGCCGCGAAGGCTTTGAGCGTCATCTCGAGGTGTTTGGCGTGGGTTGTCCGACCGATGCTATTTGCGAAGTTGCCGATACCCGCCGCCACGTGTGCGCTAAGTGCTTCGTTGACCGTGGCATCGTACTCGCCGCAGCAGACAATCGGAGCGATACGACCCTCTCGATCCCGTTCCCCGGATGGCACCTCAACGACGAATCGGTGCCCATCTTCTGTAAGCTGAAACCCATCCTCCACGAAGACTGGCGTCCCACCCTTCACCACGCTGGAGACCAACGAGACTGCCTGTTGCCTGCGGACCTCGTCATTGGGCGACACGTCTTCGCCCTGAAAGGCGATGTGGTCAGGCGACGCGTTGTCGAGCGCTTGCGCCCAGAAAACGAGCTTCCCATTCACGAAATGACCTGCCTGAAGATCTCATAGACAAGCGCCTCGGTATTCTGGATCGATTCCATGCTTCCGAGAACAACCTTGGCCGCTTGAGCACCCCCTCCATACGCCACCAGCTCGCTGATGATCGGCAATTGTCGGAACCTGTCAACGTAGTCCCCCACCCGATCCGGCGATAGCGTCGAGAAAGTGCTGTCAAGATCGCAGTGTGTTCCAATGATGAAGAAGGGAGGTCGCGGCGAACGCGCTTCGAGCCATTCACCAATGTGGCGCAGGTCGTCGCGGACACGAGATTCGACTTGACTGTCATTTGCGATAAGGCGATCGGCTCGGAGGAGGTAGAAGATGACGTCGGATCGATCGTGAAGTTCTTTCCACTCGGCGTACGCGGCCTTACCGCCTGCGACATCGAGCGTCTCCTTGATCTTGAGATCCAGATCCTTCAGCGCGAATCGCCGCGCGCTGGCCTTCTCCGGCGCAACCGTTTGCTTGTACTCCGCTGGGATGGTGCCTGAAGACAGGAACTTGATGAGATGCGTCTTGCCGACGCCCCGCGCACCCAACACAGCGAGCCTCTTCCCCTTCAAAGAAAGGAGAATTTGATCCCATTTCACCGCGATCGTAGTGCCTACAAGCAGCGAAATTGCGGCAATCACCAAGACAAAGACTGGAATGGGCACGCGATTCTTCTCCACATCAAGGTTGCTTCGAAATTGGACACTCGCCCCTGCTGCGTTAGCCCGCCTCGGTTCGCGGTGTAAAGCGCTGAGACAAACCAGAATGCGATGCTTGGAGAAGACGTTGGCACCATGATCATCGACTCATTCTGGAACACTCATCGGCCACGGCTCGGATCCCTTCTGCTCTCACGCGGATGTAGCGGCGTCCTGCAGCATTGACACCCACCCGTCCACCACGGTTGAACCCCACCCCACGTGGACCCAACCTCGCCCCGCTGGAAGGAAGTCACGCCTTCCGAGTTCCCTTGGGAACTTGAAGCCTTGCAATTCGTCCGTGCCGGACTCCCCGACCACGACCCGTACCGGGCCTGGACCAACTTTACCTTCCTTGGCCGCGACGGCACCCTCAACGAGGTCGACCTCCTCGTCGCCTCCCCCACCGGACTCTTCCTGGTCGAGATCAAGAGCCGCCCCGGCGAGCTGACGGGCGACGCGGGCACCTGGATCTGGACCAGCGACGGCCGCCGCTACACCGACGACAACCCGCTGCTGCTCGCCGACAAGAAGTGCAAGCGGCTCAAGACCCTGCTCAGCGTTCAGACCGCGGCCAAGAAGATCCGACTGCCCTTCATCGCTCCCCTCGTCTTCTGCTCCGACAAGGACCTGAAGAACCATCTCTCCGACCACGCTCGTCAGGGCGTCTTCCTCCGCGATCGCGACAGGATGCCGGAACAGGGTCCTCGTCGCGGCATCATCTGGGCCCTCACCGAATGGCCGCCCGAGCTCGACGAAGACACCCGCCAGCGCCGCCGCCTTGACCGTCCCACCGTCAAAGCCATCGCCCGTGCTTTGGAAGAAGCCGGCGTCGCCCCCTCGCAACGATCGCGCCGCGTCGGCGACTACGTTCGCGGGGAACTCCTGTTCGAGGGCCCCGGATACCAGGACTGGTCCGGCCGCCACGTCTCGCTCGAGAACATCAACCGCCGGCTCCGGATCTACACTTACGGCGGCGCCGCTTCCCCGGCCGATCGTGACACTATCCGGCGCGCTGCGCAGCGTGAGTTTCAGATCCTGGAAGGGATCTCGCATCGTGGGATTCTCAAGGCCAACGAGTTCCGCGATCTCGACCAAGGCGCTGCGGTCATCTTCGACCGCGACCCCAAGGCGATCCGGCTCGACCACTACATCCGGCAGCACGGGCACAGCCTGTCGCTCCGCGACCGCCTTACCCTGCTTCGCCAGCTCGCCGAAGCTCTGCAGTACGCGCACGACAAGAAGATCACCCATCGCGCGCTCAGTCCGCAGAGCATTCTCGTCCGCAACCCGAACGCCGCGGAACCGGAACTGCAGATTTTCAATTGGCAGACGGCCGCCCGCGAGATCCGCTCGAGCGGCCACACGCGCGACCGTTTCACCGCCACCAATCACCTCGAGCAGTTGATCGAGGACGCCAGCACCGTCTACGTGGCGCCCGAAGCTCTGACGAGCGAGCACGCGACCGGCGAGCAGCTCGACGTCTTCTCGCTGGGCGCGATCGCCTACTTCCTTTTCACCGGCGATCCCCCGGCCGCCGGCCCTGCGGAGCTCCAACAGAAGCTTCGCGACGATCATGGGCTGCAGCTCTCAGCGGCCCTGGATGGGGCCCCGCCTGCGTTGCAAGACCTCGTGCAGACAGCCACGGCGCCAGCGGTCATCGATCGCCTCGACTCCGTCGAAGACTTCCTCGTCTACCTGGCCGAGGCCGAAACTCAGCTAATCGCCCCGACACCGGACACCGTCGCGAACGTCATCGAGGCGCGCACCGGCGATTCCCTCGGAAACGGCATCGTGGTCGAGAAGCGCCTCGGCCGGGGCAGCACCGCCGTCGCCTATCTCGTGACCTACGAAGGCAACGAGTACGTCCTCAAGCTCGCCATCAACCCCGACCACAACGATCGCCTGAAGGACGAGGCGGAGGTCCTCGCGAAGCTCCGGGACCGGCACATCGTCGAAGTCGTCCGCATCGAGAAGATCGGCAACCATCTCGGCATCTTGATGAAGCGCGCCGGCGAGAAGACCCTCGCCCGGCGCCTGCGCGAGGAAGGCCGCCTCGAGCTCGAACTACTCGAGCGCTTCGGCGAGCAGCTCCTCCGCGCCGTCGACTTCCTCGAGCAACAGGGCATCCCGCACCGTGACATCAAGCCCGAGAACATCGGGGTACGGCAAAGCGGAAAGGGAAGCCGGCTCGAGCTCGTCCTGTTCGACTTCTCGCTCTCACGGACGCCGGTCGAGCAGATCGAAGCCGGCACGCGCCCCTACCTCGATCCCTTCCTGGGCGAGCGGAAACCACGGCGATGGGACACGTACGCCGAGCGCTATGCAGCAGCAGTGACACTGTACGAAATGGCCACGGGCACGTTCCCCGTCTGGGGCGACGGCGAAAGTCATCCTGGGGTGCTCGACTGCGAAGTCACCCTCGATCCCGAGCTCTTCGACGCCTCCGTACGGGAGGCGATGACCACCTTCTTCGAGACGACTTTCCGCCGCAACCACGCCCAGCGCTTCGACAACGCCGAGGAGATGCTGAAAGCGTGGCGACAGGTCTTCGAGCTCACCGAGCGCCGCGACCGACCACTCGAACGCGACACCGATACGGATACCGACGCCGCGACGCATCTCCAACTCGATGGCGTCACCGGCACCACTCCGCTCGGCGACCTCGGCCTCAGCACTCGCGCGCTGAACGCGCTCGAGCGCCGCGGCGCGCAGCATGCCGGTGACCTGCTGCCGCTCACGATGGCACAGATCACCCGCACGCCCGGCATCGGGACGAAGACCCGTCGCGAGATCGCCGCGCTACTGCGCGAGCTTCGCAAGCGCATCCCAACCGAGACCCAGCCCACCGATGGCAGCGGAAAGCCGGCACGATCCGCCGAACAGCCCAAAGATGACGTCACCGTCTACGGCGTCGAACGCCTGGCCGCCTTGCTGATCCCCACGCGCACGAGCGGCCGCGCCGACCCGAGCCGCCGGCAGCTCGAGGTCTTCCTGGGCCTCGCGTCCGACAGCCAGCAGGGCTGGCCCAGCCAGACCGACGTCGCCGAGGCGCTCGGCCTCACCCGGGCTCGGATCGGCCAGGTGCTCGCGAAAGCTCGCGAACGTTGGGCCAAGCACACAGCCCTGAACGCACTTCGCGACGACATCGCCACCCTGCTCTCCGAGCATGGCGGCGTGATGCCTGCCGCCGAGCTCTGCGCCGCGGTGCTGGCGCTTCGCGGGTCGACCGAAGAGGAGCCCCGGCGCAGTGTCTTAGCCGCGGCCGTCACTCGAGCCGCCATCGAAGCGGAACGTACCCGCCAAACCCAACGCTGGATCAACCGCCGGAAGGGTACGCGCGTCCTAGTTGCCGCCGATGACCCGGCTACCGGCCTCGACGGTCAGGCCCTCGCGGATTACGCCGAGGCCCTGGGGCGAACCGCCGATCTGTTGGCGGCGACGAACCCATTGCCCGCACCGAACCGCGCGCTCGAAGCGCTGCGCGCCGTCCGCACCCCGGCGAACGCACCGACGCTCTCCGACGATCGCCTGCTCCGCCTCGCCACCGCCGCGTCTGACACCGCCGCGCTCTCGAGCCGTCAGGAAATCTACCCGCGCGACATGCCAGCCGACCGCGCCGTCAAGCTCGCGCAGGGCGCTCTGCTGGGTGCCCGCGAGCTCACCGTCGAACAGATCCGCCAACGAGTGAGAGGTCGATACCCCGAGGCTGCGTCGCTTCCTGATCGGCCAGCCCTCGATTCGGTCATCGGCCTAGTCTGCGACCTCGAATGGAACGACAAGGCTGGTGACGGCCGCGGCGCCTATCGATTCAAGGCATCCGACATCGGAACAATCACCACTGGACCCACCAGCCTTGGCCGCTACTCGACCTCGCATACCGTCATCGACGGCAATGACCCCGAGGGCGAGCGCGCGCAGGCATTCGAGGATCGACTGGCGCGCGCCGCGAGCGCCGGCGGCTTCCTAGCGCTCACCACTGCGCCGCGCCACGCCGAGCGCGTCGCGGGTGAGATTGCCCGGCGGTTTCCGGTGGTGCGCTGCGATCTGGACGAGATGCTCATCCGGCATATGAAGACGACCGTCGAGCTCATGAAGGCGCGCTGGGACGTAGTGCTGAAAGCCGATCTCGACGGTCCAACCGGCCCGGATTGGGGGAAGCTCTTGAGCGTCGTCGGTCGTGCACTGCCGGCCGTCGAGCAGGAAGTGAAGGCAACCAACCGCCCCGTATTGCTCTGCCACCCTGGCCTCCTCGCGCGCTATGCGAAGCTCGACCTACTGGAGCGCCTCCGCGAAGCCGCCAATCGAGGCGAAGAGCTGCGTGGCCTCTGGGTGCTCATCCCGTCGGACGAGCAGCATCAGATGCCGATGCTCGACGGCGTCGCCGTCCCCGTCATCACCCCGGCCCAGTGGGCCCGCATTCCCGAGCCCTGGATCGAGAACCGCCACCGAGGCCAGCCGACATGATCGACCGCTCTGCCCTTCTCCGCGATCTTCAGAAAGAAGTCACCGCCCTCGAAGCCGCGATCGCCGAACGGATCGCCGCCGACCCCGAGACCGATGCGCACCTCCGCACCGAGCACGAGGCGGCGAGAGCCGCCGGACGCACCGCCGAAAGCTACGAGATGTGGCGCGGCGAGCAGATCACGCAGAGCGCCGTCGCCTGGGTCCTCGCGTGCGTCTTCATCCGCTTCCTCGAAGACAACGAGCTTCTCCCAACGCCCCACCTTTCCGGCCCGGGCCCCCGCCGCCAGCTCGCCCTCGATCAGCGACAACTCTACTTCCAGCGCCACCCGACCGAGACCGATCGCGAGTACCTGCAGGACGTGTTCCGGGAGGTCGCGACCTTGCCGGCCGCCGGCGACCTCCTCGGCGAGAAGCACAACCCGCTCTGGGCGCTCGCCCCTTCCGGTGACGGCGCCACGCGACTGTTGACGTTCTTCCAGCGCACCGTTCCGGAAACGGGGGAGATCGCGCACGACTTCACCGATCCGAGCTGGAATACCCGCTTCCTCGGCGATCTCTACCAGGA
>JANNPN010000230.1:0-35905 GCA_031400185.1 Polyangiaceae bacterium | reverse complement strand
GGGCAAATCCGCCTGGCAGGCATCGATCGACGCCGCCGACGAGATCGGGCTGGCGGTGGTCGCGACCACCATGGCGATCGTCGCGGTGTTCCTGCCGGTCGCGCTGATGCCTGGCATCTCGGGCCAGTTCTTCCGCAACTTCGGCTACACCGTCGTGCTGGCGGTAATGATGAGTTTGCTCGTCGCGCGAATGATCACCCCGCTGATGGCGGCCTATTTCCTGCGTGCTCTGTGACGAGCCCTTTTCGGGACTCGATCCGATCTCGGCGCGCCGGATCGAAGCGCTGCTCGTCGACATCAACCGCAAGCGCGGGGTCACGCTGATCGTCGTGTCGCACAGCATCCCGTCGACGATGCGCATGGCGGATCACGTCGTCGTGCTGCTCCCCGACGGTCCGGTCGAGGGGACGCCGGCCGAGCTCAAGGCGAGCACCGACCCGCGCATCATCGCGTTCCTGAGCGACGGCGAAGACCCGTCGGTCGCGGCGCCGGACGACCTGCCCGGCGCGACGGCGGTCAGGAGTCCCGCGTGATGCGTCCCATCCAGGACCTCGGCTGGGCCGTTCTGCGGTTCGTGACCGACCTCGGCGCCCTCGCGCTCTTCACGCTGCAGGTCGTGCGCGCGACGCTGCTTCCGCCGTGGCGGCTGCGGCTCTTCGTCGACGAGCTCTACAAGCTCGGCGTGCTCTCGCTGGTCATCATCTGCGTCTGCGGGCTGGCGGTCGGGATGGTGCTCGGCCTCCAGGGGTACAACACGCTCGTGCGCTTCGGCGCCGCCGAGTCGCTCGGGGCGGTCGTGGGCCTGAGTCTCGTGCGCGAGCTCGGACCCGTGCTCACGGCGCTGCTCACGACCGGCCGTGCGGGATCGGCGACCGCCGCCGAGATCGGCACGATGGTCGCCACCGAGCAGCTCGACGGTCTCCGCATGATGTCGGTCGACCCGATCGACCTCGTCGTACAGCCGAAGGCGCTCGCGATGATCGCGGTGATGCCGCTGCTCTCGGCGCTCTTCATTGTATGCGGCCTCGCCGGCGGCTATCTCGTCGGGGTGGGGTTGATGGGGCTCGACGGCGGCAACTACCTCGCGAGCCTGCAGTCGGCGGTCGACTTCCGCGACGACATACTCGGGAGCCTCTTGAAAGCGCTGATCTTCGGCGTGCTGATCGGCCTCATCGCCACCTACCGCGGCTACCACGCCGCGCCGACGTCGGCGGGGGTCAGCGCGGCCACCACGTCGACGGTCGTGGTGGCGTCGGTCAGCATCCTCATCGTCGACTACTTCGTGACCGCGCTCTGGGGAGTGTGACCGAAATGCATCGATCCCCCGTCTGTCACTTCGGCCGCCCGGTGGGGAGTGTGCGCCCATGAATCGATCCGCCCTTCGTGACTTCGTTGTCGGGCTCTTCGTGCTGGTGGGCCTCGGCGCGATCGCGTATCTCTCGATCAACGTCGGCGGGCTCTCGTACAACGGCCCCGGCGGCTTGACCCTCTACGCCTCGTTCGACCAGACCGGCGGCCTCAAGCCGCGCGCGCCAATCGTGATCTCCGGGGTCAAGGTCGGCCAGATCGCGAAGATCGAGCTCGGCAAGGACTACCGCGCCCGCGCCACTCTCGACCTCGACCCGCAGCTGCAGCTCCCGACCGACACGACCGCGTCGATCCAGACCGCGGGACTCCTCGGCGACCGCTATGTGGCTCTCCAGCTCGGAGGCGAGGAGCAGACGCTGAAAGCCGGTGACGAGATCACGTTCACCGAATCGGCAGTGATTCTCGAGCGCCTTATCGGCAAACTGGTGCACAACGCTCCCGGACAGAGCGACACCAAGACCGAGTAAGAGGAGAGACGTCTCATGCGATTCGCCCCCATCCTCCTGGCCGCGTTGATGCTCGCGGCGCCGTCGTTCGCCCCCGCCGAAGAGTCGCCGGACTACGACCCGTGGCAGCGCATGAACCGCGGCATCTTCTGGTTCAACGATCGCGCCGACCACTATGTGCTGGAGCCCGTCGCGGAAGGATGGGACATCGTGATGCCCGAGCCGGTCGAGACCGGCATTTCGAACTTCTTCGCGAACCTGCGCTTCCCGGTCGTGATGGTGAACAACCTGTTGCAGGGGAAGCCGGTCGACGCCGCGATCGACGTCGGCCGCTTCATGGTGAACACGACGTTCGGGCTCGCCGGTTTCTTCGACGTCGGGACGATCTGGGGCCTCGAGCGCCACCACGAGGACTTCGGCCAGACGCTCGGTGTCTGGGGCGTGCCACCGGGTCCGTATCTCGTGCTGCCGCTGCTCGGCCCGTCGAATCCGCGCGACACGGCCGGCATCCCGGTCGACTACGTGCTCAGCATCACGCCGCTCTTCCTGAACTCATTCTGGTGGACCGGCGCCGGCGTCATCAACATCGTGAACTCGCGCGCGCAGTATCTCGACGAGATCCGGAACGCGCAGGAAGCGTCGCTCGACTACTACATTTTCGCGCGGAATGCGTACTACCAGCGCAGGAAGGCGCTCGTGAACGACCTCAAGGAGGAGAGCGGCCAAGCGCCGACGGACGATCTCTATGACCTCAATGTCATCGAAGGTGGGGAGTAACGTTTCGTGGGTCGCGGCGCTGGCCGTGACCCTGCAGCTCGCCGGAACCGCGTCGCCGGCGCGCGCCGACCCGGCGGCGGCCGCCGTCGTCGAGAGGACCACGAGCGGCGTGATCGCCGTGCTCACCAATCAGAGCCTCTCTATCGAGCAGAAGCGGAAGCAGGTCGAGGACGTGGTGCTCACGAGCGTCGACTTCGAGACGCTGTCCAAGCTCGTGCTCGCCCGCAACTGGACGAAATTCACCGACCCGCAGCGCGACGAGTTCATGACTCTCTTCAGGAACCACCTGTCGATGACGTACGGCCGGAACGTCGAGAGCTACAAGAACGAGACGGTACAGATCACGGGCACGCGTGCCGAGACCGGCGGCGACGCGACGGTGAAGACCAAGGTCGTCCGCGGCGGGGGCGGCAACGACGTCCTCGTCGATTATCGTCTCCGCCAGCGCGACGGGACTTGGAAGATCATCGACGTCGTGGTCGAGGGCGTCAGCCTGGTCTCGAACTTTCGCTCGCAGTTCCAGGACGTCGTCGCGAGCGGGGGGCCGGAGCGCCTCCTCGCGCTGCTGCGCGACAAGAACGCGAAAGGCGAGCCGCTCAAGACGAGCTGATCCGCGGTGCATCGGCCGTGCGGTCGTGCAGGCGTTCGATCGCGTGCGAACGTCCCGGCGCCGGGACGTTCCGCAAGCCGTTCGCTGATGCGACCGCTACTTACCGCCGAGCGGCTGGCCCGCCTTCGCCTTCTTCTCGAGCGCCTCCGCCTCCATGCCGCCCACCATATCGCCGACGAGCACGTACTGGCGCATGGCCTGGTGGAAGGCGGCGGCCGCCTTGTCGCGCTGTTCGAGCGCGGCGTACGCATGGCCGAGCGCCTTGTACGACCCGGCATCGCGTGGGTTCAGCTTGACGGCCGTCTCGAGCTCGGCGACGGCACGGTCGTTCATGCCGCGCGCGGCGAACACGGCGCCGAGCTTGGCGTGGCTGGTCGCGTCGTCGGGTGACGCGGCGGCAGCCTTGCCGTAAACCTCGAGCGCACGCTCGCTCTGGCCCGCGGCTTCGAGCTCGGCCCCGAGCTCCAGGGCCGCGCTCACCGACTTCGGGTTCGCCTGCACCGCCTCCTCGAAGGCGGTGAGGGCGTCTCCCCGCTTGCCGGTCTGCCGAGCGAGCAGGCCGCGGGTCACGTAGACGCCCTCGAGGCCGTCGCGCGCCTCCTGGAGGTTCGGGTCGAGTCGGATCGCCTCTTTGAAGTTTCTGATCGCGTGGTCGTTCATGCCGAACCGCACCTGGCACGTGGCGAGCCGATGATGGGCGAGCGCGTTCTCGGGGTCCTTGTCGATGATCTTCGCGTAGTTCGAGGACGCGAGGCTCCACTCGCCGCGGCTTTCCTGGCTCGCCGCTTCGGCGAAGAGCCGCGCGATCTCGTCGGCCTTGCCGGCGAGGGCCGGCGCGGCGAAGAGGACGATCGCGGCAGCGAGGAGCATCGACGTGCGTCGCATGGTCATGAGGGGTTCTCCTTTCGGACGTCAGCGCTGACATCCGGGACAGTAGAACGAGCTTCGGCCGACGATGACGCGGCGGCGGATCACCCCGTCGCAGCGCCGGCAGCCCTCGCCGGCCCGCTCGTACACCCGAAACGTGTGCTGAAACGCGCCAGGCTCGCCGCGCTCGTCGCGATAGTCCGAGATCGACGAGCCGCGGAGCTCGATCGCCTCCGCGAGCACGCGGCCGGTCTCGGCGACGATGCGCTCGGCGTCGGCGCGGGTGACCCGCTGAGTCTTTCGGGTCGGCCGGATGCCGGCGCCGAAGAGGATCTCGTTCACATAGATGTTGCCGAGCCCGGCCACGACCTGCTGATCCATGAGCAGGCTCTTCACCGCGCGACGCTGGCGGCGGGCGGTGGCGTGCAGGAAATCGACCGAGAAGTCCGCGTCGAGCGGCTCGGGCCCGAGGACGGCGAGCTCGGCGAGACCATCGGGCGCCCCGATGCGCATCAGGCCGAAGCGCCGCGGGTCGTGGAAGCGCAGCGTCCGCCCGTCGTCGAGCATCGCGACGACGTGGGTGTGGATGCGGCGGGGCTCGTCCGCCGGCACCACGACGAGCGTGCCCGTCATCCCGAGGTGCACGAGCCAGGCGGCGCCGTCGTCGAGGTCGATGAGCAGGTACTTGGCGCGCCGGCGGACGCGCTCGATCCGGCGTCCGGTGAGCGCCGCCGCGAAGTCGCGTGCGAGCGGACGGCGGAGACGGCGCTCGTGGATCTCGACACCGGTCACGCGCCTCCCGGTCACCGCCTCAGCGAGGCCGCGCCGCACCGTTTCGACTTCGGGCAGCTCCGGCATCGGACCTTCTAACGCGGCGAGCGGGCGTTCCGCCGCGGGACGCCGGCGGCGTCGAGCGCTTTCCCAACCGCGTCGGACAGGCGCGCGAACGTCGCGACGTCGAGCGTCTCGCCGCGTGCGCGGCCGTCGACGCCGGCCGCCGCGAACACGTCTTCCCACACGACCGGTGGAAGCGCGAGCGGCGCAGCGAGCGTCTGCACGGCGTTTCGCAGCATCTTCCGCCGCTGGTTGAACGCGGCGCGCACGATCGCCGCCATGAGGCGAGGCTCCTCGACCGCGACCCGCGGCTCGGGCGTGAGGCGCACCCGCAACACCTCGGACGCCACCTGCGGCCGGGGGTAGAACGCCGACGAGCCCACGCGGAACCGGCCGCGCGGCTCGGCGTAGAGCTGGAACAGCACCGACGGCGCGCCGTACGCGCGGGTGTCGACCTTCGCGAGCAGGCGATCGGCGACCTCCTTCTGCAGCATCACCGTGAGGTCCGGGAACACGTGGCGCTCCTCGATCAGGCGGAAGAGGATCGGCACCGAGATGTTGTACGGCAGGCTCGCGACGACCTTCACCTCGGTCTCGGGCACCTCGCCGCGGAGATCCACCTCGAGCGCGTCCCCCTCGATCACCTTCACCTCGGGGTTCGCGGCGAACTTCCGGCGCAACACGACGCAGAGCCCGCGGTCGTACTCGACGACGTAGAGCCGCGCCGCCCGGGTCGCGAGGACTTCGGTGAGCGCGCCGACCCCGGGGCCGATCTCGAGGACTGCGTCGCGCGCGGTCACCTCGGCGAGATCGACCATGCGTCCGATCACGCCGGGGTCGATGAGGAAATGCTGGCCGAGGCTCTTCCGTGGCGCGAGGCCTTCGCGCCGGAGCAGCTCTCGAGTCTCGGTTGCGAGTCGGCTCATGCGGCTTCCGGGCGGGACGTCACGCGTCGTTTTGGCGGGGCGCCGCCTCGACGCCGATCGGTAGCGTCGCCGCGGCGTTCAGCGTGAGGTCGTGGCGCTCGCCGCGCAGCAGCCGCATGCGGCCGGCGTAGCCGATCATCGCGGCGTTGTCGGTGCAGTAGGCGAAGCGCGGGAAAGCGACGTCGAATCCGGCGGCAGTGCCGGCCTCGGTCATCGCCGTCCGGAGCCGGCTGTTCGCAGAGACCCCACCCGAGACGACGATCGTCGTCGCACCGAGCTCCTCGGCGGCCTTGAGCGTCGGCGTGACCAGCATGTCGATGATCGCTTCCTGGAAGCTCGCACACACGTCCTCGAGCGCATGCGTGCCGCCGTCGAGCAGATACTGGCGGAGCGACGTCTTCACCCCGCTGAAGCTGAAGTCGTACCCGCCCGGCTCGGTCGCACCGCGCGCGCCCCGCTTGAGCGCAGCCCGAGGGAAGCGGATGGCGGCCCGATTCCCCGCCGCCGCTCGGCGGTCGATCTCGCGCCCGCCCGGGAAGCCGAGCCCGAGCATCTTGGCGCCCTTGTCGAAGGCCTCCCCGGCCGCGTCGTCACGAGTTCGGCCGAGCTGACGATACCGCCCGACCTCCTCGACCAGATAGAGGCTCGTGTGTCCGCCCGAGACGAGCAATCCCAGGTACGGAAACGCGACTGGACGGCCGAGCAGGATCGCCAGCAGGTGGCCTTCGAGATGGTTCACGCCGAGGAACGGAAGATCGCGGTCGAACGCGATTCCTTTCGCGACCTGCAAACCGACGAGCAGTGAGCCGACGAGCCCGGGGCCGTACGTCGCGGTCACGCCCTCGACGTCGTCGAGACCGATGCCGGCATCGCCGAGCGCGCGCTCGATGACCGGCAGGATTGCGACCAAGTGCTGTCGTGACGCCAGCTCGGGAACGATGCCCCCGTATTTGCCGTGCACCATGTCCTGCGAGGCGACGATGGACGCGCGGACACCGCTGTCGTCGAGCACGGCGGCTGCGGTGTCGTCACAAGACGTCTCGATCGCGAGCACACGCATGGCTCACCGTTCCTTGTCACGTTGTGACGCCGCTGTCAGGGCCTGCGCCGCCGTACGGTTGCCGGGCCACGCGTCGAGCGCGCGCCGGTACGCGGCCTGGGACTCTGCCGTCTTGCCCTCGCCGGCGAGGAGCTTGCCGCGGAGCTCGTCGACGCGGCTTCGCCAGTACGGTTCGCCCGCGAGCTTCTGTCCCGCGCGGTCGAGAAAACGATGCGCGAGCGCCGGATGGCCAGCCTCGGCGTGCGCGGCGGCGAGAAAATAGTAGCTGTACGGCACGCGCGCATCGACGGCGACCGCGCGTTCGAGGAGCTCGATCGCACGGGCCGAGTCGCCGGCGGCAAGCCGCTGCCGTCCCTCCTCGGTGAGGCGAAGCGCGACGCTCCGGCCCGCGGGCGTCGCCCCGTCGATCTTCGCCGTGAGCGGCCCGTCGTCGGCGCGCGTCGCGGCCGGTCGCGCCGGTCGCAGCGGCTCCGGCGGCCGGGCGCGCGCCACGTCGACGGGAGCACTCCGCGTCTTCGCGGGCCCTGCCATTTTCGGATCCGGACGAGCGGTCGCCTGTGCGCACGCAGAGAGCAGGCACGCGACACACAGCACCAGCGGCCACCGAGCATCCATCGTCACCTTCCGAACCATCGACGCCACCAACTTCCCTTCGGCCGCTCGGTTGCTCCGTCATGGGCGCCGTGCGACCCATCGTCGCTCGGCGTCCCGCCATGGAGCGGGCAATCACCGTTCGGAGCGTCCGCTTCGAGAAATGCTTCGACGACGGTCGTTGGGCAAGCGGCGGTCGCGCGGGCGCCGCTCTCGGCGTCGACGGTCGTGAGCACGATGCCTTCCGGGGACTCGAAGTCGCGCGCCGGGCGCCCCGCGGTCGCGCGCTTCATGAACGCCGTCCAGATCGGCAACGCCGCCTGCGCCCCGCTCAAGCCGAGCGACTGGCGGCGATCGAAGCCGACCCATACGACCGCCACGAGATCCGGGGTGTAGCCGGCGAACCAGGCGTCGCCGTAGTCGTTGGTCGTACCGGTCTTGCCGGCGGCCGGGATGCGGAACCCCTGCGTCCGCGCGGCGCTGCCGGTACCATGATCGAGCGCGCCTTCGAGGACATGGGTCACGAGATACGACGCCTGCGGCGAGACGACGCTCGTGATGTCGAGCGGCCGCCCTTCGATCAGCGTGTCGTGCTCGTCGGCGACCTGGGTCACCGCGCGCGGCGTCGTGCGCTGCCCACCGCTCGCCAGCACCGCGTACACCTCGGCGACCGCGAGCGGCGTCGTCTCGAGGCTGCCGAGCACGATCGCCGGCAAAGCGGGGAGCCCGGAGAATCCAAGACGCTCGGCGGCGTCGAGCACGCGCGGCAAGCCGATCTCGTACGCGATCCGCGCGGTCGCAGCGTTCAGGCTGTCCTCCAGCGCCCGCCGGGTCGTGACCATGCCGCGATACCGCTCCTTGTAGTTGCCCGGCGTCCACGTGCGGCCCTCGTAGGTCCAGGCGAACGCCGCATCCTCGATCCGCGTCGTCGGGGTGAAATGCGGCTCGCCGGCATCGGGGTCGAACGCCGCGTAGTAGACGACGGGCTTAAAGACGGAGCCGGGCTGGCGGGCGCCGTCGGTCACGCGGTTGAACTGCGTGATCCGGTAGTCGCGGCCGCCGACCATCGCCTTGATCTCGCCGGTCGCAGGATGGATCGCGACGAGCGCTCCTTCGAGCTGCTCCTCTGGCTCGGCGCGCCGCAGCCGCGGGTGGGCCTTCTCGAGCTCGGCGAGCCCCTCGCGCACCGCCGCCTCGGCCGCGCCCTGCATCTCGCCGTCGAGGGAGGTGAAGATGCGGAGCCCCTCCGCGGTGAGCGCGGCCGGCGGATACGTCGTCTGAAGCTGCCGGCGGACGGCGTCGACGAAGTACGGCGCGTTCGTCCGATCCGAGACGTACGGCCGTAGCGCGAGCGGCTCGGCGCGGGCCGCGTCCGCCTCCTCGGCGGTGATCGCGCCGTGCTCCGCCATCGCGGTCAAGACGGCGTCCCGTCGACCCTGCGCACGCATCGGGCTCCGGAACGGCGAGTTCGCGTTGGGGGCGCGGATCAGCCCGGCGAGGAGCGCCGTCTCGCCGATGGTGAGATCGGCGAGCTGCTTGCCGAAATAGAACTGCGCCGCCTCGGCCACGCCGAAGATGCCCTTCGCCCCGCTCTGCCCGAGGTAGATCTCGTTCAAGTAGTGCTCGAGGATCTGCTCCTTCGAGTAGCGCCGCTCGGTGACGATCGCCATTGCGAGCTCGCGGAGCTTGCGGCGGTAGGTGCGCTCCTCGCTCAGGAAGAAGTTCTTCATGAGCTGCTGGGTGAGCGTGCTCCCGCCTTCGACGACACGCCCGGCCGCGACGTTCCGCGTGAACGCGCGCACGATGCCACGGAGATCGATCGCGCCGTGCTCGAAGAAGCGGCTGTCCTCCGCCGCGAGCACCGCCTGCACCGTGCGCGGCGGGATCTCCTCGAGGCTCACGACGTGTCGCTCCTCCCACACCTCGTCGTAGAAGCCGGCGAGCGCCTCGGGCTCGAGCCCGGCTTCGACCACCTCCTCGCCGGTCACGAGATCGGTGATGCGGCTGACGACCCCGTGGTCGAGCTCGAGCCGGACGGCGCGTCCGGTCTCGGGATGCAGGGGGTAGCGGAATGCGTGCAGGTGGATGTCGAGCGTCGTGCCGCGGGGGTCGCGATGAAACTGCCCGCGACCGCGCACCTGATCGACCTCGCGATAGCCGAGCCGCCGCAAACGCTCGAAGACGCCGGTGCCAGCGAGCTCGAGACCCGGGTGGAGCGGAAAGGCGGCGGTGTAGATACGGGCTGGAATGGCCCAGGCCCGGCCGTCCAGCTTGGCAGCGACCGTGGCCGACAGGTCGCGGTAGACGATGCCCGTCGTGAGCAGCAGCGCCGCCACGAGCGGCGCCAGCACGGCGAACGCAATCCACCGGCGAGATCGACGGGCGGTCATGACCATCGACGAGTGGGACCGCCGCGTCGCGTGTGCGAGCGGCGGTCCCGGGAGTCGTCGTCAGGCAGGCGGCTTCAGCGCCAGGAAGATCGTATTCTCGCCGCGGCGCACGAGCAGCAGGACGTTCTTACCCTTCTCGACCTTCTTCAGCGCGGCCTTGTAAGTGTCGACGTCCTCAATGGCGGTGCGGTTCACCTCGAGGACGACATCGCCACGGCGAATACTCGCCTCGTCGGCCGCCGACCCCGACTCGACCGCGGTGACGACGACGCCCTTGGTCTCCTCGACCCCGAGGTTCTCGGCGATCTCGGGCGTGAGCGTCTGGACGGTGAGGCCGAGCTTCTCGCTGTCGCCGCCGGCGGCGACCTGCGCCTCCTCGTCCTGGAGCTCGGCGATGGTCACGTTCAGCTCGAGCGTCTCCTTGTCGCGCAGGATCTTGAGCGGCACTTGTTTCTCGAGTGGCGTCCTGGCGACCAGCATCGGCAACTCGTTCGATTCGTTGACCGGACGACCGTCGAACTCGACGATGACGTCGCCGACCTTCACGCCGGCGGCGGCGGCGGGACCGCTCGCGACGACGTCCGCGACGAGCGCGCCGCGCGCCTGGTCGAGTGTGAGCGACTCGGCGATCTCGGGCGTCACCTTCTGGATGAGCACGCCGAGCCAGCCGCGCGTGACCTTGCCCTTGTCGCGGAGTTGCGGCACGAGCTCCTTCGCGAGGTTCACTGGGATCGCGAAGCCGATGCCGATGTTGCCGCCGGTCCGGCTGAAGATCGCCGAGTTGATGCCGACGACCTCGCCCCGCAGGTTCAGCAGCGGTCCGCCGGAGTTGCCCGGATTGATGGCGGCGTCGGTCTGAATGTAGTCGTCGTAGTTGCCGGCGCCGATGAAGCGCCCTTTGGCGCTCACGATGCCGGACGTCACGGAGTGGTCGAGGCCGAAGGGATTGCCGATCGCCATCACCCACTCGCCGACGCGGAGCGTGTCGGAGTCGCCCAGCGCCACTGCGGTGAGTCCGCTGACGTTGTCGATCTTGAGGAGCGCCAGGTCGGTCTTCGGGTCTTTCCCGACGAGCGTCGCCTTGTGCTCCTGCTCGTTGTCGAGCCGCACGACGATCTCGTCGGCGTTCTCGACGACGTGATTGTTGGTGAGGATGTAGCCCTCGGTGTCGATGACGAACCCGGAGCCGAGGCTGCGCTGCGGCTGCTGGCGCTGCCGCGGGCCAGGCCCGAAGAAACGCTCGAACGGCTCGGTGAAGTCGCGCGGCTCGTCCCCGAACGGCCACTGCGGACCCTGCTGCCCGGGACCTCGAGGGTGCGGCGACGGCGACTCGGGTTGCTCCTTTCGCTGCGCACGGGTGGAGATGTTCACGACCACCGGGCTCAGGCGCTCCGCGAGCGTCGCGAAGTCGGGAACGACCACGACGGGTCCGGCCGCGGGAGCCACGACGACTGCTGGCAGCGAGCCGGGCGGTGGCTCGGCCGTGGCTGCGGGCGCCGCGAGCTTCACCGGCGCCGCGGGCGACGGGACCTTGCCGGCACTCTTGTCGACCGGGCTCGCGTCGCGCCCCGGCATGCCGAACTGGAGCGTCGCACCGACGCCGACGATGATGCCGATCGCGAGCGCGAGAAGCGCCCCCCTCATGGTTCGCACCTTGCCATTACCTCCTGAGAAACGGTTGACGCGATATGCGCGTTAACGCTGACGCGATACCTCGACGTATCGCATGCGGAGATCGTAGAGCATCGACGAGAGCAGCTGCTCCTCGGCCGGTTCGAGATTGCCGGTCGTCTTTTCGCGAAGGATGCCGAGCAGGTCGATCATCTGCTTGGCCGCGGGGAGATCAGGGCCGTGCGGAAATTCAGGATCCGCAATTTCCCCGAGGTGCATCAGCGCTTGAGTCGAAAGACCCATGACGAACGTGGAGAAGTTGATCTCCTGAGGCGGGTGCTCCGCGTGATCATGCGGCGGTGCCTCGGCCGGATGCTCCTGCTTGACCGGCGCAGGGTGTTCGCCCTCGTCGGCTTTGACTTCGCCCTCGGGCGGGGCGTCGTCGACGAAACGACGGCGATCCTCGACCTTGAATCCGCGCGACGGCTGCTCGTCTTGGTCTTTGCTCATTCCACCTTACCTGGCCGCGTGCCCCAGCTCGACGGCGACCTGTTGCAGCCGCTCGAGACGCTGCTCGAGCGGCGGATGGGTGCTGAAGAGGTTCCGCAAGAAGGAGGCGCGGAGCGGATTGACGATGAACATGTGCGCCGTCTGCGGGCTCGCGTCGAGCGGGATCTGCTCGGACCCGCTGGCGATCTTGCGGAGCGCCGAGCCGAGGGCTTCGGGATCGCGCACCAGACGAGCGCCGGTGTCGTCAGCCTGGAACTCGCGTGAGCGCGAGACCGCCATCTGGATCAGCATGGCGGCGAGCGGCGCGAGGATCATGGTGACGACGAGACCGAGTGCGCCGCCGCCTCCACGGTCGTCCCGACGTTCACCCCCGAACATCATCGTGAACTGCGCCATGCGTGCGAGCATCATGATCGCACCGGCGAGCGTCGCAGCGATCGAGCTGATGAGGATGTCACGGTTGGTCACGTGGGCGAGCTCGTGGGCCAACACGCCTTGGAGCTCACGCGGCGACAGCATGCGCCGAATGCCGGCCGTCACCGCGACCGCCGCGTGCGAGGGATTGCGCCCGGTCGCGAACGCGTTCGGGGACTCCGTCGGGATGAGGTAGAGCCGCGGCATCGGCATCTGGTTCCGCTGCGCGAGGTCCTTGACCATCGCGTAGAGCTCGGGATCGTCCCGCTCGCCGACCTCCTGCCCACCGTACATCTTGATCACGATGCGATCGGAGAACCAGTAGCTTCCGAAGTTCATGACGGCGGCGAGCACCAGCGCCGTCACGGCGCCTTGCGATCCACCGAGCGCCCCCCCGATCCAGACGACCAGCCCGGTGAGTGCCGCCAGCAGGAGGGTCGTCCGCAGCATGTTGTTCATGGCTTCACCTCGCGTACGCGTAGCCACGATACCTCGCTGCCGCACCCACTTCCACGGACGTTCCCCGAAAACGTGCGCCGGACGGCGGCGGCTTCATAGGCTCGGTGCGCCTGCAGCGGCGCGAGGAACGTGGCCATTCGACGAATCGTCGCGACGCTAATGCCGGTCCCTGGGGGTGTCAAGCTGGTCGGGCGGATACGACCGCAGTAGCGCCATCACCTCGTGCGCTACGACGTCGTTCGGTCGGTTGCGACACGCAACCACCGCGAGGCGGCCGCCGCGGGGCCGCCAGCGCTCCGGGCGCGTCGCGCGAAAGACGACCACTCCGCGCCGGCCGAGCGCGCCCGCGAGATGGCTCATGCCCGAGTCGTTGCCGACCCAGAGGGGTGCGCTCCCGATGACCGCGGCGGCGGCGAGGATCGAGGCGTCCGTGATCGTCGCGTGTCCGACGGTCCGCCACGCTGCGACGTCCGCGCGTTCCGCGGGACCGAGCAGCACGACCACCTCGCCGCCGCCCGCCCGCCACTCGTCGGCGACGCACCGAAAACCGTCCGCGTCCCACGCCTTCGCGCGTCCGCCGGCTCCGGGATGCAGCACGAGCCGGCGCGCCATGGACGCGTGCCAGGGGTGCAGCTCCGGCAGCGGGGACGACGGCGACACCGCGAACGCGTCGACAGGCTCCGTCACACCGAGCGCCGCGGCATACTCCTCGCTCGCGTGCGGACCGGTGTCGTCCCGTGCGACGGCATGGAGGGCAAACGGCACGCCGAGCGCCGCCAGACGGGCCGTCAGCTCGCCGTCGCGGTCGCCGCGCGCGAGCCAGGCGTGCACGCGGTCGGCGGTCGTCAACCAGCCTGCCAGCTCGGGGGCCGGATCGCCGGCGAAGAGCGACGCCATCACCGCACCATCGATCGCGGGTCCCGCCGCGAAGCCCGGGTGCAGCAGCGGAACGAGGGGCGCGAGCGCCCGCTGCACGCTGAGCTCGATGATCGTGCCGCGCGCCACGAGCGCGCGGAGCGCGGGAGCCACGAGGCAAAGGTCGCCGAGCGCACCTGGGAACAGCACCGCCACACGCACGTCAGGCACCGGTGCCGCACGGCATCGCGCGTTGACTCTCCGCAAACGCGCTGACTATCATCCGCCGCTCATGTCGTCGTCTGCGGTCACGGCCGATTCGCTCCTCGAGCTCGTCGGCAACACCCCGGTCGTCCGTTTGAACCGCATCGTATCCTCCGGCTCCGCCGAGGTGTGGGCGAAGCTCGAGTCGTTCAATCCCGCCGGCAGCGTGAAGGATCGCATCTGCCTCGCGATGATCGAGGAAGCCGAGCACAGCGGCAGGTTGCGGCCCGGCGCCACGATCGTCGAGCCGACCAGTGGCAACACGGGCATTGGTCTCGCGCTCGTTTGCGCCATCAAGGGCTATCACCTGATCCTCACCATGCCGGATACGATGAGCGCAGAGCGCCGGAGCCTGCTCACGGCGTACGGCGCGAAGCTCGTGCTGACCCCGGACACGCGCGGCATGCACGGCGCCATTCGGCGGGCCGAGGAGATCGTCGCCGAGCACCCCGACTATTTCATGCCGCAGCAGTTCGCCAATCCTGCCAACCCGGAGGTCCACCGCCGGACGACCGGACGCGAGCTGCTGGCGCAGTTCGACCGCATCGACGCGTTCGTCGCGGGCGTCGGCACGGGCGGGACCATCACCGGCGTCGGCGAGGTGCTGCGCGAGCGCATGCCGGGTATCCTGGTGGTCGCCGTCGAGCCGGCGGAGTCGCCGGTCTTGTCGGGGGGCGAACCCGGGTACCACACGATCCAGGGCTGGGGCGCGGGCTTCGTCCCCGCGATCCTCAACACCAAGGTGTACGACGAGGTGATCACGGTTTCCGACACCGCCGCGGCCTCGTGCACACGCCGCTTGGCAAAGGAAGAAGGGATCCTCGGCGGCATCTCTTGCGGCGGCGCGTGCGTCGCGGCGCTCGAGGTGGCCCAGCGGCTCGGATCGGGCAAGGTCGTCGTCACCGTCTTTCCCGACACCGGCGAGCGCTACCTCACGACCGATCTCTTCCACGCGGAAGGGATCTGACCCGTGTCGCCCGGGCGACTCGCGGCGACGGTCCGCGCGGCCGGTGTGCCCGCCGCGGTCGCCGCCAAGCTCGCGCGTCTCGAGCGTTCGCTCGCCGAGCTGAACTCGACCCTGCTCGCGTTCTCGGGCGGCGTCGACTCGTCGTTCCTGCTGCGGGTCGCGCACGACGCGCTCGGCGCGCGTCTCACTGCGCTCACCTCGGTGTCGCCGACGAATCCCGAGGACGATACCGCATCGGCCGTCGCGCTCGCGACGGCGCTCGGCATTCGCCACGTCGTGATCGACGCCGACGAGCTGACGATTCCGGGGTATGCGGCCAACCCGACCAACCGCTGCTACCTCTGCAAGGATCGGCTGTACGACCTCTGCGCCGCCGAGGCGCAGGCGCGCGGAATCACCGCGATCGTCGACGGCGTCAACGTCGACGACCTCGGCGACTACCGGCCGGGCCTCCGTGCCGCCTCCGAGCACGGCGTACGCCACCCGTTGGTCGACGCCGACATCACGAAGGACGAGCTCCGCGTGTTGAGCCGAGCGCTCGGCCTGGCGACCTGGGATCGGCCGGCAAGCCCCTGCCTATCGTCGCGCTTTCCTTACGGAACTGCGATCAACCACGCCGCGCTTCGCATGGTCGCGAACGCCGAGAACGGGCTCCGCGGGCTCGGGTTCCGCACGCTCCGGGTGCGGTTCCACGGCGGCGCCGCGCGCGTCGAGATCGCCCGCGACGAGCTCGCGCGGCTGGACGATCCGGGACTACGAAGGACCGTGATCGACACCGTGCGCGCGGCGGGATTCCGTGACGTGACGGTCGATGCTTCCGGCTTCCGCTCGGGAAGCCTGAACGTCGGCCTCGTCGAGCCGATGCGCGTCTGACGGCAGCGCCGCCCGCGACTCAGGACGGCGAGCCCGCGAGCTGTGCCTCCGCCCACGCCAGGTCCGCGGGGGTAGTGATCTTCCGATTGCCCGGGTCGCTCGGCACGATCGCAACCGGGAGACCGAGGCGCTCGACGAGCGCAGCGTCGTCGGTCGCGACGAGATCGGCCGGCGCGTCGGCGTGCGCGCGCCGGAGCACAGCGGCCGCGAAGACCTGCGGCGTCTGCGCGAGCCAGAGGTCGGCACGGGGAATCGTGGCGACGATGCGATCGCCGTCGACGCGCTTCACCGTGTCGGGAACCGGCGTCGCGAGGATCGCCGCGCCGGTCGACCGCGCTGCCGCGACGCACGCCGCAATCGCCTCCGGCGTGACGAGCGGCCGCGCCGCGTCGTGCACCGCGACGATCGCACATTCGGGATCGAGTGCCGCGATGCCGCTCGCGACCGACTGCTGCCGTTCGGCGCCGGCCGACGCGAAGCGCAACGGGAGCCGCAGCGGCGCCAGCAGCGACTTGGCCTGTTCCCGGACGTCGTCGGCGACGACGACGACCATGCGTGCCAGACCCGCGAGCCCGACGAACCGACTCGCCGCGACGACCAGCATTGGTCGTCCACCGAGAAGCTGAAACTGCTTCGCCACGGCACCGCCGAACCGCCGGCCAGTGCCTCCCGCCACCAGAATGACGTTGACGTCGTTCACGACGTCAGTGCGCGAAGATCGTTTTCAGCTCCTCCATGATCTTGTCCTCTGAGTGCGACTTCGCGATCGCGAGCTCCTTCACCAGCAGGTTGCGGGCGGTGTCGAGCATCTTGCGCTCGCCGAACGAGAGCTCCTTGTCGCCCTTCAGGACGAAAAGGTCGCGCAGCACCTTGGCAATCTCGAGAACGGATCCGGTTTTGATCTTCTCGGTGTACTCGCGGTAGCGGCGGTTCCAAGTCTGCTGGTCGATTTCGACCTTCTTGTCGCGCAGGATCTTGTAGACCTTCGCGACCATGTCGCGTCCGATGATGCGTCGAAGACCGACGCTGCCGACGTTTTCGGTCGGGATCATGATGGTCATGTCGCTGTCGAGAATGCGCAGCATGTAGAACTTGCGCGCGGTGCCGGAGATCGTCTTCGTCTGAATGCTCTCGATGACGCCGACACCATGCGCCGGGTACACGACCTTCTCACCGACCTTGAACGTATTGGTCACGCGGATCCTCCGTTTTGGGACCGAGACTGCAGTCGGCGAGAGTAGACGAAACCGCCTGGTCAGTCAATTATTTTGCCCGCAGAACGCCGTCTAAATGCCTGACCGCACTGCGGTTCTGCATGTGCATCGTGACGTAAGTCGTCGCCGGATCAGGCCGTCTGGAGCGTGCCGATCCACTCCGAAACGTCGCGACAGCCGCGGCGACGAAGCCCGGCACTAATCCCGGCCGCGATGCGCTCGGTCGCGCGCGGATCGGTGAACGTCGCGGTGCCGACTTGCACGGCGCGCGCACCAACCAGCAGGAACTCGAGCGCATCCTCCCCGCTGCTGATGCCACCCATGCCGATGACCGGGATCGTTACTGCCCGCACGACGTCGTGAACCATGCGAAGCGCGATCGGCTTGATCGCGGGTCCGGAGAGGCCGCCCGTGCCATTCGTCAGCACGGGCCGGCGTCGCTCGAGGTCGACGGCGAGCCCGACGAACGTGTTGATCAAGCTGACTGCGTCGGCCCCCTCCTCTTCCGCGACGCGCGCGAAGCTCGCGACGTCGGTCACGTTCGGCGAGAGCTTGACCCACAGCGGCAGACGACAGCGTGCGCGCACGAGCCGGACCACCTCGCGCGTCAGATCCACGTCCGTGGCGATGATCCTGCCCCACTCGCGCTTGTTCGGGCACGACACGTTGACCTCGACCGCGGCGAGTCCCTCCGCATCCGAGAGTCGCGCGGCCACCTCGGCGAACTCCTCCGGCGCATGTCCCCAGAAGTTAGCGACGATCGGGGTGCCATACGTCCGCAGCGCCGGCAGCTTCGTCGCGACGAACGCCTGCACACCGATGTTCTGGAGGCCGATTGCGTTCAGCATCCCGGCCGGCGTCTCGAGGATGCGCGGGGCGAGATGGCCCCGATGCGGCTCGAGCGAGAGGCCCTTCACGACGATCGCGCCGAGCGCGCGGAGGTCCGTGATGCCCGCGAACTCGAGCCCGTACCCGAAGGTGCCGGAGGCGGCGATCACGGGATTCCGCAACGTGAGACCTCCACCGACGTCGACCGCGACCCGCGGCGCGCCGGCGTCAGGCATCGGCCAGCGCCAGCCGGAGGATGAGCGCGTCCTCGCCGCGACCGTAGTAGTTCGGGCGCGCACCGACCTGCTCGAACCCGAACGACTCGTAGAGGCGACGTCCGGCGGAATTGCTGCGACGCACTTCCAGCGTCATGGCGACAGCGCCACGCTCTTCACCCTCCCGCATCACCTCGCGCATCAGCGAGGCGCCGAGCCCCTGGCCGCGCCATTTCGGATCGACGGCCACGTTCAGGATGTGGATCTCGTCCGCGACGAGCCAGCGACACAGGTAGCCCGCAACCGCGGCGGCAGCCTGACGGTGTGCGATGATGGTGCGCGAGAATGCGACATGCAGCTCCTGCAGAAACAAGGAGCCCGTCCAGGGATTCGGAAACGAGGTACGCTCGATTGCGACCACCTCGGGCAGATCCGCCACGACCATGTCGCGAAACACCCAGGTGCGCGCGAGGCCGTCCGGGATTCGAGGGCTCGGGAGGGGCATCGCGTACCGTTACGGTTTCCTCATCGACATCCCGACACGCGGGGCGATTGTGCGCGGGCGCTTGCGGGCTGTCAACGAACGCGTGCCGCCGTCGAGTTGCGTTGCCGTCCGCGTCGGTCGTGTGCTAGCTCCGAGCGTTCGGATCGTCCCGCCGTCGCGCGGAGAGGGGTGGATGCAAAGGGTGAGGTGGCGCCTCGTAGCTTGGGCGTGGGCAGCGGCGATCGTGGGGTCGCCGTGTCCCGTGGGGGCGGGTCACGTGGTGTTCGACGTCGCGGATCGGCACGTCTTGGAAGCCGCAGATGCCGACGCGGTCGTCGCGCCGGGACGGGTCGCCGATCTGCTGCTGGTGGCCGTCCTCCGCGAACGCCTCGCCGCACGCGAGATGGCGCTCCCCGATCGCCTGACGGTGCTCCCGGTCGTGGGCGACCGTGGCCCCCGCCTCGCCACCCACGAGCAGATCGAGATCGGCGAATTGCTCCAGCTCTTGCTCCTCACGGACTCGCGCACGGCGGCCAAGACGCTCGCGTGGGCGGCGGGGCCGGGCATCGGGCGGTGCCTCGTCCGGATGCAGCAGGTGAGCAACCGCCTCGGGCTGACCCACACGACGGTCGCGGACGATTGGCCGTTCGCAGGGGTGCTCGGACCGGCCGCGGCAAGCGGCCGGCGCGGGTCGACGAGCGCGCGCGACCTCGGCCGCCTGGCGATCCTCGTCACGAGCGACCCGGAGCTGCGCCGTCGTCTCGCGCTCGACGGCGTGCCGATCTCGAACGGCGGATTGATCGCACGCGCGACCGCTCCACTGATCGCGATGCGCGCCGAGCGCGCCCCGGTGCCTCGCGACGCGCCGAGCGGGGGGGCCCAGATCGCCTTCGCCGAACGCGACGGGCTCGAGCTGCTGGCGGTCGCGACCGGACCGCGCGCGGGCGACGAGCTCGCGGCGGCGTTCGATCAGGCCTTCCAGCGCTACCACCGCGTCGAGCTCGTCCACGAGGGTCAGGCGGTCGGCCCGACGGTGTACGTACGCGGCGGCATCATCCCGACGTTCAACGCGGTCGCCGGTGAGGCCTGGGCGCTCACCACGCCACAATCTTCACGTCCGGATCTCGCGTTCCGCCTGCAGCTGCCGACCGAGATCAACGCGCCGGTCGAGGTACACCAATCGGTCGGGGAGCTCGTGGTCGAGCAGCGGGGCCGCCTGCTCGCGGTGGTGCCACTCGTCGCGCCGCAGGCCATCGCCCCGAGCGGCTGGCTGGACACGGCTCATCGCAGCGAGCCCCGCCGGTAGCCCCCCGCGGAAGGCGTCGCCGATTACTCGACCCGCGCCTTGTCCGGTGGTTGCTTCTCGCCGTCATCGCGCGGCGTGCGGCCGGCGTCGCCGCGCGGCGTGCGCACGAGCGCCTCGAGATCGTAAAGATACCAGGCGTCGTCGACCCGATCGTAACGCCAGACCCGTCCCGTTTGGGTGTCGAGCACGAACGTTCCCTGCTCCGAGGCTCCGCCGAACGTGTAGCGCGCGGTCTCGTGCGCCTGCGCCTGCGCCGTCGAGACCGCCAGGAGCAGCAACGCCACGACCAACCCGCCTCTCATTGGAAACCTCGCCAGGCGCACCGGATCAATCTACGGGCGCGAAAAAATTGCGCCTGCTGTAGCCCAAGCCCTGTGGCAGTGCAAGCGTGCAATGGGTCGCGCGCATCGAACGTGCGCCCTTGCATGCGCATTCGGAAGGCTTAGACTCGGCGAGTTTTTCATCTCTCACGCATCACGACATCCGAAAGGAGCTTCACATGGGCGCCAAGACCGTTCATCTGCATGACCGGGCGCGCGACGGCATTCTCGAGGGCGTAAACGTGCTGGCGAACGCTGCCAAAGTCACCCTCGGGCCGCGCGGCCGCAACGTACTCCTCCAGAAGAGCTGGGGGGCGCCGCTCATCACCAAAGACGGCGTCACCGTCGTCAAGGAGATCGAGCTCGAAGGGAAGTTCGAGAACATGGGCGCCATGCTCATCCGCGAGGTCGCGTCGAAGACCTCGGACGTCGCGGGCGACGGCACCACGACCGCGACCGTGCTCGCGCAAGCCATTCTGCGCGAAGGGCTGCGCCTACTCGCTGCCGGCTACGATCCCATGACCCTGAAGCGCGGCATCGACCTCGCGGTGGAGCGCGCCGTCGAGCACGTGAAGGGACAGAGCAAGCCTATCAAGGATCGTGAGCGCATCGCGCAGGTTGGCACCGTCTCTGCGAACGGCGACGCGACCATCGGCGGTCTGCTCGCTGAAGCGATGGACAAAGTCGGCAAGGAGGGCGTCATCACGGTCGAGGAAGCCAAAGGCCTCGAGACGACGCTCGACGTCGTCGAGGGCATGCAGTTCGACCGGGGGTATCTCTCACCGTATTTCGCGACGAATACCGAGAAGATGCTGGTCGAGATCGAGGATCCGTACATTCTCTTCCACGAAAAGAAGATCGCGAGCATGCGTGACCTCGTTCCAGTGCTCGAGCGCATCGCGCAAAGCGGGCGGCCGGTCGTGATCATCGCGGAAGAGATCGAAGGCGAGGCGCTCGCGACCCTCGTGGTCAACAAGATCCGCGGCACGCTTCGCTGCGCCGCGGCCAAGGCTCCCGGATTCGGCGACCGTCGCAAGGCGATGCTCGACGATATCGCCATCCTCACGGGCGGCAAGGTGATCGCGGAGGAGCTCGGCTTGAAGCTCGAGAACATCACCCTCGACGATCTCGGCCGTTGCAAGCGCATCGTCATGGACAAGGACAACACGACGATAGTAGGCGGCGCCGGAAAGAAGGACGCGATCAAGGCCCGCATCGCCCAGATCCGGGCGCAGATCGAGGAGACCACGTCCGACTACGACCGCGAGAAGCTCCAGGAACGGCTCGCCAAGCTCGCCGGCGGCGTCGCGGTGCTGCGCGTCGGGGCCGCGACGGAGGTCGCGATGAAGGAGAAGAAGGCCCGGGTCGACGACGCCATGCACGCGACCAAGGCCGCGGTCGAGGAAGGCATCGTGCCCGGCGGCGGGGTCGCGTTGCTGCGCGCGCAGGCCGCGCTCGCGAATCTCAAGGTAGAGGGCGATCAGAGCGTGGGCGTCGAGATCGTCCGGCGGGCGATGGAAGAGCCGCTCCGGCAGATCGTCAGCAATGCCGGTGGCGATCCGTCGGTCGTCGTGAACCGCGTCCGCGAGGGCAAGGACGACTTCGGCTTCAACGCCCTCACCGGCACCTACGAGCCGCTATTCAAAGCGGGCGTCATCGATCCCACGAAGGTCGTCCGATCGGCGTTGCAGAACGCCGCAAGCGTCGCGGGGCTGCTGATTACGACCGAGGCCGCGATCGCCAACAAGCCGGAGAAGAAAGCGGGAGCGCCGGCGGCGGGCGGCGACGAGGACTACGGCGACGACTATTGAACGACCCGCGATCCGCGAAATACCGCATGGATCGCGGCTGATCGGCTTGCGACCGTTGATAAATTGTGTCAAACGAACGCGCGTGTGGAGAAACGCCGTGAGGCGTGCAACTCAAGGAGGTGAGACGATGCGGAACGGACAATTCAGGGTCATCAGGGTCGCCGCGGCTCTCGCGCTGATGTCGACGATGGGCATGGGCTGCGCGCGCGACTCGAAGCAGGCGCTTTCGGCTGCCGACCGCTCCGAGGCCGCCGCGGCCAAGGCGGAGTCGGCGGCGGCGCGCGCCGAAGCGGCAGCGGGCCGTGTGGAAGATGCGGCACGTCGTGCCGAGGCTGCGGCGCAGAAGGCCGAAGCCATCTTCATGAAGCACATGCGCAAGTAGTTTTTGGACTGAACGTGGAGTTCAGAAAGGGCGGCGTCCTTCGGGACGACCGCCTTTTTTGTTTGGTGCAGCGTGCGGTCGTTACGCAGCGGGAAACGTGACGATCGTCTTCAGCGCCGACGTCATCGCAGCCGTCTGGTACGCCTCGACGACGCGGTCGAGCGGGAACTCGTGCGTGACCACCTGCGCGCGCTGCACGACGCCGCCCGCGATGAGGTCGAGCGCCTCACGTGTGTCGTTCGGACCGCACGAATAGCTCGGCACGAGACGGATCTCGCGGAAGTAGAGATCATAGGGCGCAATCGCGAGACGGTCGTCCGGGCGGCTCGCGGTGAAGAACACGACGGTGGCGCCACGTCCCGCGAGGCGCATGCCGAGCTCCATGGCCTCGATGCTGCCGGGTCCGATGATGACGGCGTCCGCCATCTCGCCGCCCGTGAGCTCGCCGACCGCGGTCACCGGATCGTACTCGTCGACGTGGACGGTCGCGTCGGCGCCGAGCTCTCGCGCGCGCTGCAACCGGAACGGCACGCGATCGAGCCCGATCACTTGGCTCGCGCCCGCATGACGCGCGAGCACGACGTGCAGCTGCCCCATGATGCCGAGCCCGATCACGACGACTCGCTCGGCGCCCTGGAGCGCGGCACGCCGGATCGACTTCACCGTGCATGCGAGCGGCTCGATCAGCGCCGCGTCGGCAAAGGTGACCGCGTCCGGCAGCCGCAGGGTATCGGCGCGCACCTGTCCCGCCGGCACCGCGAAATACTCGGCCATCCCGCCCGGGACGAGCTTGCCGCCGCGCCAGGCCTCACATTGGACGTACTCGCCGCGGGCGCAGAGGCGGCACGCTCCGCACGGCGCGTGATGGTGCACGAACACGCGATCGCCCGGCCGGAACTCCGTGACGCCGACGCCGACGGCGGCCACCTCGCCCGCGGGCTCGTGCCCGAAAACGAGCGGCGCCTTCCGGCGCATGTACCAGCCCATGATGTCGCCGGTGCAGATGCCGCAGGCACGCGTGCGAACGAGGATCTCGCCGGCCCCGACGCTCGGGACGTCCATCTCGGCGATTCCGACCTCGAGGTTCTCGTCGAGGCGGGCGGCACGCATGGTGCGGGGAATCATGGAGAGACCGGACGCGCGGATGGGATCGACGTGCGGATCACGTACCTTGCGGCACGAGCGCGTACTTGATGCCTTGCCCCTGCTGCAGCAAGGCCAGCACCTGGTGGAGCTCCGGGAAGGTGTACGTCCCGCTGATCAGCGGCCGACCGTCGATGCGTCCCTCGCCGAGGAGACGCTGCGCCTTCCGAACGTCCCGCGGGGTGAAGTGGAAGGGGCTCATCACGGTGATCTGGTCGTAGTGCAGGCGGGCAGTGTCGAAGGAGACGCGCGTTCCCGACGGGCAGCCGCCGAAGAGGACGACAGTGCCGCCGCGGCGCGCGTAGTGGATGGCCTGCTCCCACACGCTCGGTTGACCGGTGCACTCGATCACGACGTCGGCGCCGCGTCCGTGCGTGGCTTCGAGGATCTCGGCCTGCGCGCGATCGGGCTCCGACGCGAGGATCACCTTTGCGCCGAGATCGATCGCGGCCTGGGCGCGGTACTGGCGCCGGCCGAGCACGATGACGTCGTGAATGCCCGCGCTCTTCAAGACGAGCAGGTGCAACAAGCTGATCGCACCGGCGCCGATGATCAGCACCGTGTCGTCCGGACGGACGTGCAGCCGGTCGATCGCGTGGACGACACACGACAGCGGCTCGAGCAACGCGGCCTCGGCGTATCCGAGCGAGCCCGCCTTCGGGAACATGTTGGTCTCGACGATGGCCGCCGGCAACTTCACGTACTCGGCGTAGGCACCAAGCACCATGTTGTCCATGATGGTGGTGCAGAGGTTCTCCTGCTCGTGCTTGCAGTAGTAGCAGCTCTTGCAGGGGGCCGTCGGAACGGCCATGACCGCGTCGCCTTCGCGGAAATCGCGCACGCCCCTGCCCGCGAACGCGACGTCGCCGGCGAACTCGTGGCCGAAGAGCGTCGGCATCGGCATCTTCGGATGACCGCGGAGAAACGCCTTCAGATCGGTACCGCAAGTCAGCGCCGTCGAAACTCGGACGACGACCTCGCCGGGCCCAGGAACGGGGGTTTCGACCTCCTCGTAGGAGATCTTCCCGGGCTCAAGCAGAAGATGTGCCAACATAAACCCGCCACGCCCCCTTAGCGCCGGTAGCCCGCTGGAGCGCGCCGGCTACGAAAAGTCGCTCCCAACTACTGAGGGGGTCCCACCTTGTCAAGGTTGAGCTCAGGCGCGCACCTTCTCTTTTAAGCGTTTGAGCACGACGTCGGGCACGAGACCTTCGACGTCGCCACCGAGCGTGACGACCTCCTTCACCAAGCGCGAGCTCGTGTAGAAATGCGCCTCGCCAGCCATCATGAAGATCGTCTCGATGTTCGACGTGAGGTGACGATTCATCATCGTCATCTGGAATTCGTACTCGAAGTCGGCGACGGCCCGGAGCCCGCGAATGATGACCTTCGCCTTCATGCGCTCGACGTAGTCGACCAGGAGCCCCGTGAAGCGATCGGCGACGACCCGGCCGCGGTAGCGGCGAAAGACGTCCGCGATCATCTTCGCGCGCTCGTCGGGCGTGAACAGCGCACTGTCCTTGTTGAGATTATACGCGACGGCGACAATCACCCGGTCGAAGACCTGCAGACTCCGCTCAATGATGTCGACGTGCCCGTTGGTGATCGGGTCGAAGGAGCCCGCATAGACCGCGACGCTCGTTCCCCTCCGCGACGCTTTACGATTCGCCATCGTTCCCCGTGCGCGTGCCGCCGGCTTGATAGAGCGTGATGTGGGTGTCGCCATAGCGACGGCTGAGCTCCTGCACAAAGCGTCCGATCTTCGGCGCGGCTTCCTCGCCCCGTCCGTGCTCGGCCACGATCCACCCGCCGTCGGCGACGAGATCGGCGGCGTCGAGCGTGGCCAGCGTCCGAGCGATCCAGCCCGCACCGTAGGGAGGGTCGAGGAAGACGCGATCGAATCGCCGGCCGGCGGCCGCGAGCCGCTTGATGGCCCGGTCGGCAGGCATCGCGAGCACCTCGCCGTCGAGCCCTGTCGCCCGCAGGTTCTCCTCGATCGCAGCACTCGCCGCACGGCTCGGCTCGACGAACACCGCTTCCGCCGCGCCACGGCTCAAGGCTTCGATACCGAGGGTCCCGGCGCCGGCGAAGAGGTCGAGGACGGCTCGCCCGGTCGAGGTCTCGCGGCTTTCCAATATGGAGAACACGGCCTCTTTCACCCTGTCGGCGGTGGGGCGCACCAGGCGTCCCTTCGGAACGCGCAGCCGCCGCCCGCGCGCAGTGCCTGCCACGATGCGCATGATTCCGCTGCGTTCCGTATCGAGCGCGACGGCTACTTACATGCGGCGCCGGGAGGCCGCAAGCCGAACCTGCGGCCACTGCATGCGGCAAGCTCGTCTATTGACTCCCCGGTGCGGCCCTTCTACTGCAGCGCCACTCGAGGCCGACCGATCGTGAAGATCGCGCTGCTCCCCGCGAAGCCCCTGCCGCTGGCGAAGACCAGGCTCGCCTCCGTACTCGACGCGCCTGAGCGCATGCGGGTCGCGGAAGCAATGTTCGCCGATGTGTTGCAGGCACTCGCGTCCGCGCGCGGGCTCGACGCGGTCGTCGTCGTCACCGCCGACCCGTTGCTCGCCGCGCGCGCTCACGCCGCCGGCGCGGTGCTCGTCGACGAGGGTGCGCCGCGCGGTTTGAACGGCGCCGTCAGCCTCGGCACCGACGCCGCGGTCCGACTCGGCGCCACGTCGGTGCTCGTGCTGTTGTCGGACGTGCCGCTCGTCGAATCGTCCGACATCGAGGAGCTGCTGCGGCGCGCGCCGGCTCGTGGCGCGCTCGTCGTTCCGTCGAAGGAAGGCACCGGCACGAACGCGATGCTGCGCCAGCCGCCGACGGTCTTCCCACCGTGCTTCGGCGGCCGGAGCCTCGATCGTCACGTCGTGACGGCCGAGCGCGCGCACATCGCGTGCGAGATCGTGCGGAACGTGCGGATCGAGTTCGATCTCGACACGCCCGAGGACCTGCGCGACTTCGCGACGCGGCCGAGCACGACGGCGACCCATCGCGAGGTGCGGCGGCTCGGCACGGCCGCGCTGCGCACGACCGCCTGATCCGTCGTCAGAACGGCAGGGCGCGTACCGTCGCCGCCGACCCGCCGGCGGCGCCGAGCGCGAGCGTCGTCCCCGGCTCCAGGTGCTCGCGCCGGACGTACGCGAGCGCCACGATGCGGCCGAGGCGCCACGAGCGCGCCGCGCTCGTGACCCAGCCGACGTCGCGCTCGCCGGCATAAAGATGCGTCTCCGGAGCCGGCACGTCGCCGCCCGTGACCTCGACGCCGACGAGCTTCCGGTTCACGTGGCCGCGCGCCGTCACGCGCTCCATCACCTCTTGCCCGAGATAGCACCCCTTCCGGAAACTGATCGCGGCCTCGTAGCGCGCTTCGAGCGCGAGCGTCTCCGAGGTCACGTCGCGGCCGTGCCACGGCACCCCGCTTTCGATGCGCAGTACGTCGAACGCGTCGACGCCGGCGGCGGTTGCCCCGTGCTCGAGGGCGCGTTCCCACCAGGCATCCGCGGCGGCGAGCGGAACGCGACAGAGCATGCCTCCGGCTCCCGGCGACGGCGCGCGCACGACATGCACCTGACCGGCCGGGATCGTCACCGGCGCGTGCGCGTACGCGTCGGCGCCGGGCGTCGGAAGCCCGAGCCGCTCCGCGACCGCGGGGGCGTGCGGACCGAGAAGCGCGAACGTCCGCTGCGGCTCAGCGGATGTTGCGATCTCGACGTCGTCCGCGACGATGAAGCGCTCGAGCGCGGCCTGCGCCGCGGCGAGCGAGGAATCGACGCCGTCGAACGCAAAGGCGTCGGCGCCGGCGAGCACGACCAGCTCCGCAACGGCCCGCCCTTGCTCGTTCAACAGCAGCGCCTGGCAACCCGCGCCGGGCGCGAGCGCCGCGACATCGTTCGAGAGCATGCCCTGGAGGAACGTGACGCGATCGCTGCCCATCACCATGCGCCGGTCGAGCCACGCCATGTCGACGACCGCAGCGCCGGCGTGCAGTGCCTCGTATTCGCGGCTCGGGTCGCCGAAATGCGCCGCGCTGGTCCAGCCGTCGCGGCCGACGACGACCGCGCCGCGCCGCCGCATCGCCGCGAGCAATCCTGCGTCAGCCATTGCCGTCCTTCGCGACGCCGTCGTGGTCCTTCGACGCGCCGTCACGACGACGGATGAAGGCGCGATGGCGTGCCGGCCCCTGCGGCCACGTCCACCACCCGTCGGCCGCCGTGAAATCGGCGGTGAACTCGAGCGCCACCTGGCCGTCGCCCGTGCTCTGACGCCACGTCCCGGTGAACGACCGGCCGTAGAGCCGTCCGCTCACGACCGCGCCGCGGTAGTCGAAGCGGAACGTCAGCCGGTCCGTCTCTGCGACGGCGCTGTGGACGGGGAACGCGACGTGGCGGCGGTCATCGAGCTGATTGGCACGGCCGCCGAACCAGCCGTACTCGTGATCCCCAGCGCCGAGCACGGCCGCCGCACGGGCCGCGGCGTTGCCAGGCGTCTCATCCGAGGGCGGCCGATCCATGACTCAACCCGCCGCCGCGAGACGATCGGTCGTGCGCTGGACGGCGTCGCTCAGGATGCGCGTGAGGTTCAAGAAGACCGTGGCTGCGATGCGTGGGTAGCGGCGCTGCAGGCGCTCGAGGAACCGCTGGTCGACGGCGAGGAGCTCGAGGTCCTCGACCGCGATGATGTCGGCGGTGCGTTGCTGGCGCCGGACGAGCCCCATCTCGCCGAAGACGTCGCCGCGTTGCAGCTGGTGCACGAGCCGACGGCGGCCGTCAGCGCCCTGCACTACCACGTCGGCGCGCCCGTTGATGATGACGTACATCTCTTCGCCGAGCTCGCCCTGACGGACGGCCGCCTCGCCGGCGGGGACGTTCTGCAGCCGGCCCAGAAGCACCGCGATGCGCGCCTGCGCGCGCCGGAGCCCATGGAAGAGTCGCACGGTCTTGTGAGGGTCCTTCCCGAACTTCACGAACAGCAGATCCCAGAGTGTAACGATCCGCGTCTGCGCGAGCAACGCGGGCAGCAGCACGACGTTCGTGACGAGCGCCGACAGCATCGTCGCCGCCGACAGGATCCCGAAGTCGCGGATCGGCACGAAGTCGGAGAGGCGCATCACGAGGAACCCGAGCGTGAGCGCAACCGACGTGTACACGATCGGTCGTCCGACGGTGCTGAGCGCGGCCGACAACGACAGGCGCTCGTCGTAGGTCTGCTGCAGCTCGCGGTTGAAGCGCACCATGTAGTGGATGGTGTTGTCGACGGCGATCCCGAGCGCGATCGCCGCGATGATGCTGGTGCCGATGTTCAACATGATGTTCGACCAGCCGAGAATCCCGAAGAAGAACATCACTGGCACGATGTTCGGGAGCATCGCGATGAAACCGACCTTCGCCGACAAGAAGAGCAGCGACATCACGACGAAGATCACGGCGAGCGCGACCGTGATGCTCTTCACCTGCCCCCATACGACGTCGTCGGTGGTATTGTTCAGGAGGATGATGCTGCCGGTCGGCTCGGCCGGCATCCCCGGGTGCTGCTCGGACCACTGATGGACGCGGTTCACGACCTCCGCGATCTCGGTCGAGGTTTCGAAGCGCGTTCGCACGAGCACGTTGGCTTGCCCGAAGTCCTGCGTGATCACCGACCGGAAGGTCTCGGGGTTCTGCCGGACGAGCGTCAGCACCTCGTCGAGCCGGCGCGGGTCCTCCCAAAAACTCTTGACGTCGTCGGGCTTCACCTCGTTCCCGTGCTCGTCGATCACCATGTCGCCGCTCGCGCGCAAGCCGCGGTCGAGCAGGTCGAGGTAGTCGGTGAACGCGACCGTACGGCTGACGCCGGGCAGGCTCTCGAGATAGTGCTGCAGATCGCGGAGGTCGCGCAGCGCCTGCATGTCGATCATCGACTGCGGTTGGCCCGTGCCGACGACGACGTAGAACGGCAGCGCGCCCGCGACGCGCGAGCTGATCGCCGTGTGGGCGAAGCGGATCGGCGAGTCGTGCGGGAAGTACGCGAGGAAGTTGGTGTCCGCCTGGATGCGCGGCAGCGCCATGATCGAGAGCCCGACGAGACCCGCCGCCACGATGAAGATGATCCGCCGGTGACGGATGTCGAACTGCGCGAGCGCCGCGAGCGCACGCGCAAGGCCACCGGGGCCGCCCGCGAGAGGCTCGCGGCGATAGCGGCGCTCCGGCATCACGACGATCATCGCCGGCACCAGGGTCATCGCGAGCGTGAAGAGGAACGTGATCCCGATCACCGCGTAGAGCCCGAGCGCGCGCACCGCCTGGATCGAGTTCAGCAGAAGCGCCGAGAAGCCGATTACCGTCGCCAGCCCGGAGATGAACACCGGGAGACCCGCCTGGCGAAGCGCACGGTGCACCGGGTGCTCCGAGCCCGTCGGCGTCTCGAGCTCGAGGTAGTACCGCGCAACGACGTGGGTCGCGTACGAGCTGCCGATCACGATGAGGAGCGACGGCAGCACCAGCGTCCCGAGCGAGATCGGCTCGTCGAGCCAACCCATGACCCCCATCGTCCACGTGACGCCGACGATGACGCATAGAAGCGGCAGCACGACGCCGCGCCGTGTCCGAAAGGAGAAGAAGAGCACGGCGATGACGAGCGCCAGACTGGCGGGGGTGAGCACGGCGAGGTCGCGGCGCATGAGCGCCAAGCCCTTCACCTTGAGGTGCGAGAGGCCGGTCAGATGGAAGTGCTCGGGGCCGCCGTCGGTCTCCATCTCGGCCAGCAGCGCCTCCAGCGCATCGTCGATGCGCTGGGTCGCCTCCTCCGTCCGCGCGTCGTCCTTGAAGAAGACGTTGATCGCGGCGCCGTGGCTGTCGGGCGAGATGAGATTGCCGGCGAAGAGTGGGTTGTCCTTGATGCGCTCGCGCAGGCGGTCGCGCTCCGCCTTGGTGGTCGGGATCGTCGGGATCAGGAGCGGCGGGTTCAGCACGTCGGCGATCGGATCCTTGACGTTGGTCAGGCTGATCACGTACGCGACGCCGTCGATCTTCGCGGCGCGTTCCGTCACCGTGCGAATCTTCTCGAGCGTCGACGCCGACAGCACGTCGGGCGCAAGCACGCCGATGATGTCGATCTCGTCGTTCCCGAAGCGCTCGATCACTTGCGCGTAGAGCGCTTGGCCGGGATCGTCGCGCGGCAGCAGCGTGCTGACCGAGCTGTCGACGCGCAGTCGCGAGGTGCCCGAGCCGAGCACCACGGTCACCACCGCCACTACCGCAAGTACGAGCCACGGGAAGCGGATGATGGCTCGGTACGCCGCATCCATGGCGCGCGAGCATTCGCCAGCGGTCCCGAGGTTGTCAAGGTCGTGGGCCGTCGGTAGAAGGCGCGGCCATGGATCTCACCGACGTCCTCTACGAGAAGCGCGACGGTACGGCGTGGATCACGATCAATCGACCGGAGCGACGGAACGCGTTTCGCGGCCAGACGGTGCGCGATCTGATCGCGTGCGTGCGCGACGCGTGGCACGACGCCGACGTCGGCGTCGTCGTGCTGACCGGCGCCGGCGACAAGGCGTTCTGCAGCGGGGGTGATCAAAAAGAGGGCTATTCCGGGCTCGACGAGGTGGCGACGCTCCACGCGGTGCTGCGCAACATCCCGAAGCCGGTGCTCGCCATGGTGAACGGGTACGCGATCGGCGGCGGCCACGTGCTGCACGTGGTGTGCGACCTGTCGATCGCTGCCGACACCGCGATCTTCGGTCAGACGGGACCGCGGGTCGGCAGCGTCGATCCCGGCTTCGGCACCGCGTACCTCGCCCGCGTCGTCGGCGAGAAGAAGGCGCGCGAGATCTGGTACCTCTGCCGCCAGTACGACGCGGCCGCCGCGCTCGCGATGGGGCTCGTCAACAAGGTGGTGCCGCAGGCGCAGCTGCGGACCGAGGTCGAGGCGTGGTGCGCGGAGCTGCTCGCGAAGAGCCCGACGGCGCTGCGAATCGCGAAGCAATCATTCAATGCCGACAGCGACCATATCCACGGCATTGGCGGCCTCGGGTTCAGCGCGGTCGAGCTCTACTACCAGAGCGCCGAAGCCAAAGAGGGGAAGCAGGCCTTCCTCGAGAAGCGGGAGCCCGATTTCCGGAAAGCGGCGAAGTCGTAGCACCGTGTCGACGAGGGTGCTCAGAGCTCGACGAGAACGGCGCCGCCTTCGACCTTTACGGGATAGGTCACGACCTTGCAGGTGGAGTCGTCGGTGTTCACGCCGGTCCGGGCGTCGAAGCGCCACTCGTGCCAGGGACACGTGACCACGGTGCCTGCGAGCTCGCCTTCGCCGAGCGGGCCACCCTGGTGCGGACAGGTGTCGTCCATGGCGAGAAAGGTACCGTCGCAATTGAAGATCGCGATTGCCTTGCCGTGCGTTTCGATCGAGATCCCCGTACCCGCCGGCACGTCCTTGGCTTCCGCTACCTTTACGAACTCGGACATTCGCTGCGACCTCATCGATTCCGACGTCGCGGGCGCGACGCCTTGACGTGGAAAACCGCGGTACAGTAATCGCGCCCTCGGAGCATTGCAATGTCCGACACCTCGATAGAGCTGATCGCCGTGCAGCCGTTCATGCAGCTCGCCGACTATCGGACGGTCGACGCGTTCGACGCGAAGATCGCGGCGCTCACCGACCGCATCGCCGCGACACGCGAGCGCGACGCGGACGGCCGTTTCTGCCACCCGGCGCTCGTGGTCTTTCCCGAGCACATCGGCACGTACCTTTCGATTGCCGGCCACGGCGACCTCGCGACGCCGGGCGACGAGGTCGACACGGTGCTCCGGCGGGTGGTGCTGCGAAGCCCGTTGCGGCTCCTCACAGCACTGGCCGGCCATCGGACGCTCTCGCCGGCGGCCGCCGTGCTCCTGATGGAGAGCCCGAAGATGCACCGCGCGTATCGCGCGGCGTTCCGCGACGCCGCGCGGCGGCTCGCGGCGACCGTCGTCGCCGGCAGCATCATCCTCCCCGACAACGCCGCCGGCATCGACGCGGACGAGCTCACTCCCGCCGGCAACCGCCTCTACAACTTGAGCTATACCTTCGCTCCCGACGGCCGCTGCGTGAACGTGACCCGCAAGGTGAACCTCGTTCCGACGCTCGAGGACACATTGCCGCTCGTGGCGGGAGGCGCCGAGCAAGTGGGCGCGATCGAGACCCCGTGTGGGCGCGTCGGCGTGTTGATCTGCTACGACGGCTTTCGCGAGCCGCACACCGAGCGTGAGCCGCAGTTTTGCGCGCTCGGTCCACGGCTCGCAGCCGCCGGGGTCGAGATCGTCGCGCAGCCGTCGGCGAACCCGTGGCCCTGGAACGACCGCTGGGTCTTCTGCGCGGCCGGCGAGAATCAGCTCCGGCGCGAACAGTGGCTTCGCGAGGGACTGTTCGCGCAGCTGCCGGCGATGTCCAGCGTGCGGTACGCGGTGAACCCGCAGCTGATCGGCGACCTGCTCGGTACGCGTTTCGACGGCAGGTCATACATCTTCGCGCGTGGCGCGGACGGGGCGGCGACGATCGTCGCCGCCGCCGCCCGTGAAACACTCGACCCGGAGAGTGAAGAGATCCTGCTGGCGCGGGTCGCAGCGCCTGCTACGTGCGCCGAGCGTGCTAGGCAGCAGCCTCCGCGCGCAGCCCGAACGTCTTGATCTTCCGCATCAGCGTGTTGCGACCGATCCCGAGCCGGCGCGCGGCCAGGCTCTGGTTCCAGTTGCAGCTGGTGAGCACGCCCGCGATGTAGTCGCGCTCGAGCTGACGGAGCGGGAACACGTCCGGTGCAGCGTAGCGACGCGGCCGGCGGCCGAGCACGGCGCGGATGCGCTCGGGCGTGACCTCGGTGCCGCGTGACAGCGCGAGAACCGCCTCGACGGTTTGCTCGAGTTCGCGTGAGTTCCCCGGCCACGCGTAGCTCGTGAGCTCCGCGACCGCGAGACGCGACAACCCCGGCCGAGGTGCCCCGGCCGCTTCACACCACTCCCCCACCACTCGATCGGCCACCACGGCGATGTCCTCGCGCCGTTCACGCAGCGGCGGCAACGCGATCCGCACCACCGCCAACCGAAAAAAGAGATCTCGACGGAACCGTCCGACCCGCGTCAGCTCCTCGAGCGGCGCCGCCGTTCCGGCGATCACCCGCACGTCGTGGTCATAGTCGCGTTGCGCCAGCGCGAGCGCCATCTGCGCCTGCAAGCGCGACGGGAGCATGTCGACGCCGTCGAGGTAGAGCGTGGCGCGGGGCGCGTTCGGCGCCAAAGCGCCTCCGTCCTCGCTGAAGAGCTGGCGTTCGATGTCGGCCTCCGACAGCTTCTCGAGCGTGATCGCAACGAAAGGATCGCCCGCGCGCGGACCCTGCTGGTGGATGCGCTCCGCGAGGACGCGCTTCCCCGTTCCGGTTTCGCCGTGGACGACGAGGTTCACGTTGGCGTGGGCCAGGTGGCCGAGGGCGCGCTCGACCTCACGCATGGGCGCGCTCGTTCCCGCGAGCCAGATGTTCGTGCCGTGCCCGTGCCCGTTGCCGTTGCCGGTTGAGTTGCCATTCGCTGATAGAGACATTTGCAGGGTTCCCTCCTGAGGAGACTGCCGTAGCGTATGCAGCCTCGTAGGATGGATACGGCGGGAGCGCCTAGGTCGACCTGTCGGGTCATCACCTTACGGTCGATGGAAAAAGAAGGTATCGCGGTTGGCACTGGGAAACGGCCGGTGGTAGCGTCCGCCGCTCCGAACCGAAAAAGCGAGGTCCCGCCCCAGCGCTTCGATGAAAAGCGAGCGAACCAAGGTGCTGTTGGCCGACGATCACACGATCGTCCGCGAAGGCATTCTGTCACTGCTCCAGGCGCATCAGGGTATCGCCGTCGTCGGTACAGCCGAGAACGGCCAAGAAGCGATCGAAAAAGCACGCCGGACCTTCCCGGACATCGTCGTCATGGACATCGCGATGCCGCTCCTGAACGGCATCGAAGCGACGCGCCAACTGCGGCGGCTGCTGCCGCAAACGAAGGTGATCGTCCTCACGATGTACGCGGACGAGGAGTACGTGCTGCGGGCGCTCCAGGCCGGCGTGCGCGGCTACCTCCTCAAACGCTCGGCCGCCGCCGAGCTCCTGCAGGCGATCCAGAAGGTCGAGCGCGGCGACTTCTACCTGAGCTCCGAGATCTCGCACGTCGTCATCGAGCGATTCCTCTCGGCTCCCGGACCCGTCGAGGAAGCCACGACGCTCACCGAGCGCGAGCGGCAGATCCTGCAGCTCGTCGCCGAGGGGCACACCAACCGTCAGATCGCCCTGGCGCTCGGCATCACCCCCAAGACCGTCGACACCCACCGCACCCGCCTCATGACCAAGCTCGACATCCACGACACCCCGGGCTTGGTGCGCTACGCGATCCGCAAGGGCATCGTCACGGCCGATAGCTAGCGACCTCCGATCCCTTCGTGACGTCGACCGGGATGCCGCGCTTGGCCTTCACGGCGGCGCGCAGACGGTCGACGTCGATGCGCTTCTCGACACCTGCCTTCTTCGCTTCGGCACGCGCGTGGCCGTCGAGGTCACGAATCCGCGCGTAGACGTCGGCGTGCACCTCGACGAAGACGCGGTCGTCACGGATGCCGAACTTGACCGGCTCGTACACGAGCTCGCCCGGCATGCCGGGGTCGACCGTCGGATACAGGACCTCCAGGTCCTCGGGGTAGAGCCGGATGCAGCCGTGCGTCGTGAGGCGGCCGATCGACCACGGATCGTTGGTCCCATGGATCGCGTACGCGCCGTGCGACAGCCGGATGCGGTACGCCCCCATCGGATTGTCTGGGCCAGGCGGGACGACCTTCCGGGGATTGTCCATCGTCTTCAGGATGTCGTCGGGGACGATCCACGTCGGGTTCGCGTCTTTCGAACGGATCGTGAACGGCCCGATCGGACTCGGCGCCTCCTCGGTGCCTATGCCGACGGCCCATGTGCGGAGCGCGATCATCTCGCCCGCCCGCGCCTTGGTCGGGAAGACGTACATCCGCATCTCGGGAATGTTCACGACGAGCCCGCGATAGCGCGACCGCGGCAAGATCCAGCGCGACGGCACGACGACCTCGACCCCGAGAGGCGGCACCCATTCGTCGATCGCGGGATTGGCGTCGCGGACCTCGTGGAAGCCGAGCCCGGCGTCGCGCGCGACGTCGAGCAGCGTCTCGCCCTCCTTCACCTTGTGGTACTGCATGCGGCCGACGAGCCCTGGGAGCTCGCCCGGCGCGGGGATCCGTGTGAGCGCCGCCGTGATCTTCTCGGGCTCGGTGGAGGAAGGGCCGGGACGATGCCGGAGCCAGATCGGCCCGCACGCCGACGTCAGCGCGAGCGCTGCCGCGAGGGCAGCCGTCGGCGCATCGAAGCGCCG
>JANNPN010000101.1:0-10937 GCA_031400185.1 Polyangiaceae bacterium | reverse complement strand
AGAGCGCGATCGGAACGCCCACCGGGGCCCTCGACCATCGCTTGCACGCCCGCATCGCGGGCACGCTGCACCAGCTCGCCGAGCGTGTGCAGCTCGGCGAGCTGGGCCGCGTCCGAGGCGTCCGCGAGGCACCCGGGCCGCAGGCCGTCGCCGAGCGAATACGTGACGTCGTATTCGCGCATGATCGCGCTGATCTCGTCGAAAAGCTCGAACATCGGGTTCTGCCTGCCGTGATGGAGCATCCATTTGGCGAGGAGGGATCCACCGCGTGACACGATCCCGGTCGTCCGCCGTGCGATGAGAGGCAAATGCTCGCGGAGCACGCCGGCGTGGATCGTGAAGTAGTCGACGCCCTGCTGCGCCTGACGCTCGATCTCCTTCAGGATGACGTCGTAGGTGAGGTCCTCGATGCGGCGGCCCATGATCATCGCGTAGATCGGCACGGTGCCGATCGGCACGGTCGCATGGTCGACGATCGCCTGGCGGCATTCGGCGAGGTTGCCGCCCGTCGAGAGGTCCATGAGGGTGTCGGCGCCGAACTGCTGGGCCCAGTGCAGCTTTTCGACCTCCGCCGCCGTGTCGCTCGCGACCGGCGACGCGCCGATGTTCGCGTTCACCTTGGTCGTGATCATGCGGCCGATGCCGGTCGGGTCGAGACGCTTCGGTGCACGCGACCCGCGCAGCAGCTCGGGGTCGTCGATGACGCGCCGGCGCTGCGCCACCGTCTGGTTCACCCAGTAGGCCGAGGCCGGACGGGCGCCCGGATGCCCCGTGCCGGCCTGCCCGGCGGGCATCGCATCGCCGTTCGTGCGCGCCGCCGGCTCCATGCCCCCGCTGCCGTCCAGATGCCGACGGTTCGCCGGGATCACGAGTCGTCCGCGCGCCACCTCGCTCCGGATGAGCTCGGGTGTGACGCACTCGCGCTCGGCCACGCGTCGCATCTCGGCCGTTACGATGTCGGCACGGGCCGCTTCGAGCTGCGTGTGGGTCTTCGTCATGGCGCTTCCCTCCGCCGGTATGAACCGGGTCAGGTTCGAGGGGTCGGCAGCCCGACGCTGCCCTCTCAGCCGCCTTCTTCACGGCTCCCCCAGCGTTCTCGTGCACCATGCGCCGCGTCCGCGGGAACAGTCAAGTTCGTCCAAGTAAGGTCGCGCTTCGCGGACGACGATCCGCGCGCGCCCTTTGGCGCCGGCGCTCGGCGAGCACGGCGTAGCCGCACCCCCCGGGCTGGCTCGCGCTTCCATGAGACGGCCGGTCCGCGCGGGGGGTCGACTACTCGAGCTCGACGGTGTCGAGCGCCAGCTCGAGATCGTCGGGCTCGTCATGGCCCTTGGGATCGAACCGGCGCACGGGTTGCTCGAGCGGCGCGATGCGCGGCAGCTCGGGCGCGCTCGGCGACAACGACTGGAACCGGCGCGCGGTGACCAGGACGCGCTTTTCGAGCGAGCCCATCGCGTCGTTGTAGGCGGTCGTCGCGCTGTTGAGGCCGCGCCGTACCTGCTCGAAGTGCCCGACCATCGTCCGGAGACGATCGTAGAGCTCGCGCCCGAGGCGGCTCAGCGCCGAGACCTCGTCTGCGACGGCCTGCTGCTGCCAGCCGTGCGCGACCGCGTAGAGGAGCGCGATCAGGCTCGTCGGGCTCGCAAGCACGACGCGGCGGACTGCGGCGTACTCGATGATGGTCGGATCGTGTTGGAGGGCCGCGTTCAGGAAGGTCTCCGCGGGAAGGAACATGATCACGATCTCGGGCGAGGGCTGGAACTGCGCCCAGTAGGTCTTTGCCCCGAGCGCGCTCACGTGGTCGCGCACCTGGCGCGCGTGCTCCTTCATGTTGGCGTTGCGGAGGGTCTCGTCGTCGGTCGCCTCGAGCGCATCGAGGTAGGCGAGGAGCGGCGCCTTGGCGTCGACCACGAGGTCGCGGCCGCCCGGGAGATGCACGATCACGTCCGGGCGCCGCCGGCCCTCGTCGGTCGTGACCGTCTGCTGCTCGTGGAAATCGCAGTGGGGCAGCATGCCGGCGAGCTCGACGACGCGCCGGAGCTGCATCTCCCCCCAGCGCCCGCGGACACTCGGGGTGCGAAGCGCGCGAACGAGGTTCGCAGTCTCGCCCTGGAGCTGCTGCTGGCCGGCGGCGAGCGCCTGTACCTGCTCGGCGAGCGCGGAGTACGCGCCGACCCGATCCCGCTCGACCGTCTGGAGCTGACTGCCGACGCGGTCGAGCGACTCGCGGATGGGTGCCACGAGCGCATCGACGGCCTGGCGACGCTGCTCGAGGTCCCCGGAGGCGCGTTCCTGGAACTCGCCGAGCGCGCTCTTCGCAAGCACCAGAAAGTTGGCGTTGTTCTCTTGCAATGCCTTGGCGGAGAGCGCCTGGAACGCTTCGCGGAGCGCCTGCTCGGCCTGGTTCACGGCCGCGAGCTTCTCGGCTGCGGCCGTGCGCTCGCCGGCGAGCACGGCGTCGAGCCTCGCCTCGGCGGCGCGTGCCGCGGATGCGTCGGCCGCGGCCGCCGTCCGTGCGCCGTCCAGCGCCGCGAGGTCGTCGGTCAGCGCCACGATCCGCGCCGAACGTTCTTCGAGCCGCGCCGCGAGGTCGGCCGCGCGAGCCTCGGCCTCCGAGAGTTGGCGTGCCGCCCGCACCCGGGCGACGAGTGCGGTCACCACGATGCCGACCACCAACCCCACGACCCCCGCAACCGCAAGCGGCACAAGCGGTGTATCCATGACCGCCGCCCTTGTCGCATCGCGATCGGCGGAGAGTCAACGAAAACCGTCAGCCGCTGGCGCGCCACGCCATTCCCATCGGCGCGGTGATTCGGCTAGAGACCTCGCGACCGAGAACCGGGAGGACGTCATGCGCATGAAGATCGGTGTAGGGATCGGCGACATCGGGGGAGCCCCCGCGGACGTGAACGGCATGCTGACGCAGGCGAAGCGCGCCGAGGCGGACGGCTTCGCGAGCGCGTGGCTCGCCAACATCTTCGGCTTCGATGCGATCATGATGGCGGCGCTCTGCGCCCGCGAGACGACCCGCATCGAGGTCGGCACCGCGGTCACTCCAACATTCCCGCGCCACCCGACCGCCCTGGCGCAGCAGGCGCTCACCGCGCAGGCGATCGCGGGCGGTCGGTTCACGCTCGGGATCGGGCTCTCGCACCAGGTCGTGATCGAGACGATGCTCGGCCTCTCGTTCGCGAAGCCCTACACCCACATGAAGGAGTACCTCGCGGTGCTGGCGCCGCTTATGCGGACCGGGAGCGTCATGCACCAGGGCGAGGAGTATCGGGTTGCTGCCAGCCTGAACGTCCCCGGCGGCCAGCCGTGCCCGATCCTGGTCGCGGCGCTCGCGCCGAAGATGCTGGCGCTCACCGGCGCCGTCGCCGATGGAACGATCACCTGGATGACGGGGCCAAAGACGATACGCGAGCACACGGTCCCCCGCATCACCGAGGCCGCTGCGGCGGCGGGACGTCCCGCGCCGCGGATCGTGGTCGGGCTCCCCGTGGCCATCACGAAGGACGTCGCGGCCGCGCGCCGCGCCGCTGCCCAGCAGTTCGCGATCTACGGCACGTTGCCGTCGTATCGCGCGATGCTCGACCGCGAGGGCGCCGAGGGTCCGGCGGACGTCGTGGTCGCGGGGGACGAGTCGACCGTCGAAGCAGCGCTGGCCGAGCTCGCGTCGGCCGGGACGACCGACTTCTTGTGGGCGCCCTGTCCCGTCGAGGGCGACGGCGAGGCGATTCCGCGGACCCGCGCGTTCCTCGCAAAGCTCGCGCGCGGCTGAGATCAGCCGACGTCGGTCGCGAGCTTCCGGACGACGCTCCGAAGCTCCCGCTCGAGGAATGGCAGCGGGAGCTCGCGCGTGCCGGTGCGGGTGCGGAAGAGCGACAGGCCTTCGAGCATCGCGACTACGAGCGCGGCGCGGCGCTCGGCGCGCGGCCGGCCGAGCCTCGGCTCGGCGGCGAGAAGCGCGCTCACGATCGCCCGCCAGTACGCCCGGTAGAAGCCCTCCATGGCGGCCGCGACCGCTGGGTCGCGGGCCGCGAGCGCCCAGAGCTCCCAGAAGAAGTGGGAGCTCTCGGGGTCAGCCTGGTCGCGGAGGATGCCGTCGAGGATGGCGTCGATGCTGTCGACCGGCGCTGTCGCGTGAGGCGTGGCGCGCTCGCCGAACGTCGCGACCGCACGCTCGAGGTAGCGCTCGAGCAGGCCACGCACGACGTCCTGTTTCGTCGGGTAGTAGTACTGCAGGTGCCCGGGCCGAATATTTGCGCGCGCCGCGATCTTGCGAGTCGAGAGCTCCGCGTAGCCCTCGTCGATCAGGATGCGCGTCGCGGCGTCGAGGATCGCCTCGATGCGCTCGCGGCCCTTGGTGAGGACGCCGGTGCCAGCCCGGTGGCGGGTCATGGCTCCCGTTCGGATCGTCGTTCGGCGCCAAACACGGCAGCAGTCCTCCGCGAATCGTGAATTCCCCGGCGGCGGCTCTGGTCAGGGCAAAGGGATCGAGCTAGACGCTTCACGACCGCGGTCCGCGGCCGGAATCCGGCGAGTAGGTCGATCGCCCTAATCACGTCGGGCCGTGAGTAGACGCTCGCGACCCGTGATGTCAAGGAGGTCTCCGTGATCAAGCTCTACGAGCATCCGCTGTCGCCCTATGCCCAGAAGGTGAAGCTCTCCCTGATCGAGAAGGGCATCCCATTCGAGGTCGAGATGCCGAACCTGTTCTCGGGCGGCGACGCGGCCTTTCGGGCCGCCAATCCACGGCTCGAGGTACCGGCGCTCGTCGACGGCGAGGATACCGTCTACGACTCGACGATCATTCTCGAGTACCTCGAGGACACCTGGCCGACGCCCGCCATGCTGCCGAAGACGCCCATCGAGCGCGCCCGCGTCCGTACACTCGAGGAGATCTGCGACACGCAATACGAGGCGGCCAACTGGGGCCTCTTCGAGATCCGCATGTTCGGCCGCGCCAAGGGTGGCCTCGCCGAGGCGATGATCGCCCGAGCCGGCGAGCAGATCGCGAAGCTCAACGCCCACCTCGACCGCGCGCTCGGGACAGCGGACTACTTCAACGGGAGCGAGTTCGGGTGGGGGGACCTTGCAGTCGTGCCGCACGTGAACGCCGCCGCGGGCGTGAACGGCTTCCCGCCGCCGGCCGGTTCGGCGCTCGCCCACTGGCTCGATCGGGTTCGCGACCGGCCGAGCGTGCAGCGCGTGGTGGCGGAGGCGCTCGCGTCGATGGGCGGCTTCGAGATGCTGCCGCAGCTCGTCGAGTCGGGCGCGTTCGTGCGCGAGTATCGCGATCATCGTCTCGAGTGGATGCTGCGCTCGGGTGGTACCGACATCGTGATCGAAGGCATGAAGCGGAAGACGATCCGGTTCTCTGCGGAGATCGATTAGATCAAGGGCGATTCTCTCGCCCATCGGTGAGCGCGGCTCAGCCGCACTCACCGTGGACCCCCGGCTCGCTCGTGCGGCCGCGCGCTCGCGCGCGGAGCTCCGAATCTCGGGCCGCCCCGGGGTCATCAGCTGGTCGCCGGTCGCCTTGATTCAACGGGGACGCTTGCGTACGACGAGCACGCCCGCCTCCGCCGCCCGTAGCTCGCAATTCGAACGAAGGAGCCGTCATGGATTTGCAGCTCACGCCCAAGCACCTCGAGTTTCGGGATCAGCTGCGCGCCTGGCTCGCGACCAACATGCGCCGCCCGTGGCGTGAGGAGCTCCGCGATCCCAGGGCCACCGAGGACGGCCTCATGGAGTTCCGCCGCGCCTGGCAGAAGAAGCTCTACGAGGCGGGGTACCTCGGCATGGACTGGCCGCGCGAGTGGGGCGGGCGCGGCGCGGGCGAGGTCGAGAAGGCGATCTTCGACGAGGAGATGGCGCGTGCCGACGCCCCGCCGATCCTCAACACGCTCGGCATCGGGCTCCTCGGTCCGGCGCTCATCCATCACGGCAGCGAGGAGCAGCGCCGCCGCTTCATCCCGCCCATGCTCGCGGGCGACGAGATCTGGTGTCAGGGCTTCAGCGAGCCAGGGGCGGGGAGCGACCTGGCATCGCTTCGCACGAGCGTGCGGCTCGACGGCGACATGTTCGTGCTGAATGGCCAGAAGATCTGGACCACCTTCGGGCCATGGGCCGACTGGATCTTCGTTCTTGCGCGCACCGACTCGAAGGACCGGTACGGCGGCATCTCCTTCATTCTCTGCAAGCTCGACACGCCGGGCATCACGGTGCGACCGCTCCGTCAGATCACCGGGGAAAGCGAGTTCGGTGAGGTGTTCTTCGAGGACGCGCGTGTTCCGCGCGGGAACCTGGTCGGAAACGTCGGCGAGGGGTGGCGGATCGCCATGACCGTGCTCGCATACGAGCGCGGCGGGATGTCGCTCGCCGCATCGGCGAAGTTCGGCCGCGACATCGCGGCGCTCGCCGTGGCCTGCAAGGAGAACGGTCGGACGGGTGCGTCGGTGCGGGAGAAGCTCGCGCGCCTGCTCGTCGAGAACGAGGTGATGCGCGCGAACGGCATCCGCGCTCTCGCGAACTTCGCCGAGGGCAATGCGCCCGGCACGGAGTCGTCGATCGAGAAGATCTACTGGAGCGAGTTCGACAAGCGGTTCCGCGACACTGCCCTCGACCTGCTCGGGCCAGGCGGCCAGCTGCTGCGCACGAGCCCCGACGCGCGTGGTGACGTCGACTGGGCTCGTGAGTTCCTGTGGTCGCGCGCGGGGACGATCTACTCCGGCTCGTCCGAGATCCAACGGAACATCATCTCGAAGCGGGTGCTCAATCTGCCGCAGGACGCGCGATGAAGTTCGCGCTTTCCGACGACCAGGCGCTGCTGCGCAGCTCGACCCGTGACTTCCTCACGAGTGAGCTTCCGCTCGAGAAGAGCCGAAACGTCATGGAGCACGCGAACGACGGCTACGACCCCGCCGAATGGCGGCGCCTGGCCGACATGGGGTACCTCGGGCTCGTGCTGCCGGCGCGTGCCGGCGGGCAAGAGCTCGGCGCCATCGAGCTCGCGATCGTGCAGGAGGAGATGGGACGTCTGTGCGTTCCCGGACCGTACCTCGACGTCGTGCTCGCCGCCGCGGCGCTCGCCGTGGCGGGCAAGCAGGATGCGCTCGTCGGCGAGATCGTCGCCGGCAAGAAGATCGTGACGATCGCGCGCCACGACGCGCCCTACGCCGGCACCGGCGGCACGGCGCCGACCACGAGCGGGAACCGCATCCGCGGAACGAAATTCTTCGTGCCGTTCGCGGCCGCGGCCGACGCGCTCGTCGTCGCGGCGGCCGACGGCGTCGTGCTCGCGGACGGTCCGTTCCAGGTGACGGCGCTCCAGACCATCGACCTGGCGCAGCGCTTCGGCGACGTCGCGCTCGAGCACCAGGTGACGCCGCTCGGTCCGCTCGCGCTTCTCGAACGGGTGGATCGGCTCGCGGCCCTCGGTGCGAGCGCCATGCTGCTCGGCCTGATGAGCCGCGCGCTCGAGATGACTCTCGAGTACGTGCAGACGCGCCAGGCCTTCAAGCGTCCGATCGGCGCGTTCCAGGCGTTGCAGCACCGGCTTGCCGACATGCTGCTGCGGGTCGAGTCGACGCGCTCGGCGGTCTATCGCGCCGCGTGGTGTCTCGACACCGACGCGCCCGAGACCGCGCTCGCGTGCGCCGCCGCCAAGGCCTACGCCGGCGACTCGGCCCGCCACGTCTGCGGCGAGGCGATCCAGATGCACGGCGGCATCGGCTTCACGTGGGAGCTCGACCTGCACCTCTTCTTCAAGCGCGTGAAGACGCTCGAGCAGCACTACGGGTCGACGGAAACCCAGCTCGAGACCGCGCTCGCCGCGGCCGGGTACTAGCTCACACGGGGGATCTCTCCCCCTTCGCGACAGCGGCGAAGCCGCAGTCGCTCATCCCCAGGCGCGCTCCGCTCGGCCTCGCGCTGCGCGCTCGGAGGGCGTTGTCTTGGGTCAGCCTTGCTCACCAGGGGGATCTCTCCCCCTTCGCCGCCGCGGCAAGCGCGTCGGCTCAACCCGCGGCTCGCGTCTGGGTCAGCCTAGGGAAGCGGGCGGCGCTTCGAATCGCCGGCCGCGATCGCGTCCAGCACGGACAAAACGCGGCCGGTGTCGTCGTAGCGGAGCGTCTGCCAGCCGAGGGCGCGGGCGCTCTTCAGATTTACCCCGAGGTCGTCGAGGAAGAAGAGCGCATCGTGCGGTAGGCCGAGCTTGCTACGCGTCAGCTCGTAGATTCCCGCTTCGGGTTTCCGCATGCCGACCTCGCACGAGTCGACGACGACATCGAAGAGCGCGTCGACGTCGAGCAGGGCCCGCCAGCCATGGCGCCACTCTGCGATGTTGTTGGTGAGGAGCGCCGTCGGCATGCGGTCGTGGATGCGGGCGGCGGCGTCGACGATCTCGGTGCGCAGGCGGTCGAGCGCACTGACACCGGTGCCGCCCATGAAGTTCCGCGCGTCCTCCTCGGAGACCGCGGAGCCGTGCTCGAGCGCGAGCTTCCGGAGGCGGGCGACGAAGTCCGCGAACGTCGCCTGGCCGCGCTCGACTGCGGACCAGACGCCGTCGTCGTTGAACAGGTCGCGCCGGATCGCCCGCCACGCCTCCGCGCTGAGCCCGTGGCGATCCCCGAATGCCCGCACGGATTCGACGCCGCCCGCGAGGAAGACGCCGCCGAAGTCGAAGACTGCGGCAGCGACGCGGTCGGTGTCGATGCCCTCGATCAGCATGCGCGGACGTCCTAACCGTCGCTCCGAGGCCTGTCCAATCCCGCGCGCCACGGCTTGCTTCTCGGCCGAGGCGCGTCGTATCGACGTTCGCCCACCGACGGAGGTTCCGATGGCCTACGAAGTTTTCGAGATCGAGCGCGACCATCACGTCGCGACCGTCTGGCTGAACAATCCCGCGAAGCGGAACGCGATGGGTCCGGCCTTCTGGGAAGAGCTTCCGCGCGTCATGGAGGAGCTCGTGAACGACGAGGTCGTGCGCGCGATCGTGATCGCGGCACGCGGCCAGCACTTCACCGTCGGCCTCGATCTGAAGGCGATGGGGGGCGGCATCATCGAAGGCGGAGGCGGCGGCGCCGGCGGGCGGAAGCGTCTCCTGGACTTCATCCTGAAGATCCAGCGGACGGTCACGAGCGTCGCGCGCTGCGAGAAGCCGGTCATCGCGGTCGCCCACGGCTGGTGCATCGGCGGTGGCATCGATCTGCTCACCGCGTGCGACATCCGCATCGCCGCCGCCGACGTGACGTTCGGCATTCGCGAGACGAAGATGGCGATGGTCGCCGACGTCGGCACGCTGCAGCGCCTGCCGGGCATCATCGGCAAGGGGCAGGTCGCCGAGCTCGCGTTCAGCGGCGACGACTTCGGGGCCGAGCGTGCCCTGGCGCTCGGTTTCGTGAACCACGTGCACCCCGACCAGGCGTCCGCGCTGGCGGCGGCTCGGGCGCTCGCGGCCCGGATCGCGGCCAACTCGCCGCTCGCCGTCACGGGGACCAAGCGCGTGCTCGAGTACTGCGCGGACAAGAGCGTGGACGACGGTCTCATGTACGTTGCCACCTGGAACGCCGCGTTCGTCGCCAGCGAAGACTTGCAGGAGGCGCTCGCGGCCTTCCTCGAGAAGCGGCCGCCGGCCTTTCGCGGACGGTGATGATGCTCGACCGTGCGCATTGGCGCTTCCGCGCCGGACGGATTCTGTGACAAACTGACGGTTCGCGCGTCGACGGGCACAGCAGCCCGCATCGCGACACCCTGACAGAGCAACGCCGGGAGGTTTCGGAATGTCGATCGAGTATCATTTGTCACGCGAGTTCCTACGGGTCGTGGAGGAGGCGGCGATCGCGGCCTCGCGGACGATGGGACAGGGCCAGCGCCGCTACTCGGACCAGGTCGCGGTCGAAGCCATGCGGACGGCGATGGATACGCTGCCGATGCGCGGCACCATCGTGATCGGCGAGGGCGAGCGCGACGAGGCGCCGATGCTCTTCATCGGCGAGAAGGTCGGAAAGCAGCTGCCCGACGAGCCCGAGGTCGACATCGCCGTCGACCCGCTCGAGGGTACCAACCTCTGCGCCACCGGCGAGCCCAACTCCATCGCCGTGCTCGCCGCCGCCAACAAGGGCGGTCTGCTGCACGCACCCGATTGCTACATGGAGAAGATCATCGTGGGTCCGGCGGCGAAGGGTGCGGTACACCTGGACGCGACCCCGAAGGAGAACCTCCAGGTCATCGCGAAGCGGCTCGGCCGGCAGGTGAAGGATCTCGTCGTGATCGTGCTCGACCGCCCGCGTCACGAGCAGCTGATCGAGGAGATCCGGAGCGCGGGCGCGCGGATCCGGCTCATTTCCGACGGCGACTTGTCGGCGGGCATCTCGGCCGCCGTCCGCGGCACGAACGTCCACGCCGTCATGGGGATCGGCGGCGCGCCGGAAGGCGTGCTCGCGGCCGCCGCCATCCGGTGCCTGAACGGCGGCATGCAGGGCCGGCTCGTGCCGACCAAGGAGGGTCAGGAAGAGCGCATGAAGTCCATGGGCATCACCGACCCACGCCGCATTTTCACCGAGCGCGACCTGGCGCCCGGTCCGGAGATCATTTTCGCCGCCTGCGGTGTGACCGATGGCAACTTCATGCGCGGCGTGCGCTTCTTCGGCCACGGCGCGCGCACGAGCTCGCTCATCATGTCACTCAGCGACCGGATGATTCGTTTCATCGACTCCGTCCGATTGGACGGCACGCCGGATGTGGTCGTGGAGTTTTAAGGCGACTTCGCGTTTCATGCCGAGAGCGGGAGCTCGCTGCGCGGCGCAGTGCGCATGTCGGAGAGGATGCCGAGCTTCCGGTACTTCGCCTCGGTGCGCTCGGTGATGAGCCCCAACCGGATGAGGTTCGGGATCACCGTGTGCATGTACACCTCGCTGTTGAGCGCGGCCCAG
>JANNPN010000036.1:0-4001 GCA_031400185.1 Polyangiaceae bacterium | reverse complement strand
GCGCACGCCGACGTCGCCGACGACCCGACCGCGTGTCGCAACCCGCGCGAGAACGCGGCCGCGGCCATCACGTTCTTGACGCATCTCTATGAGACCCGCCTCGCGCCGATCGTCGAGCAGACGCCGGGCTGGGACACGATGAGCGAGTGGGACCGGCTGACGTCGATCTTCGTCGGCCTCTACTCGCTGCACAACTACGGTCCGAACGACCCGCGTTGGATGCTGCCCGAGAACGGCGCGCGTCAGATCGCGCTCGCGCACGTCGGCATCTTGAAGGACTTCTACGACGGCGTCGCGGGCGAGCTGCAACGCGCGGCGCCGCGGGCGCCGGTCGCGAAGCGCCGGCGCTGAAACCCGGGCGGTCCTTCCGTCGGCGCCGGTGCCACCGTATGGTCGGCGTCCGTCGCGATGACGCGAAAGGAGCCCGCCATGTACAGTCACGTTACCCTCGGTACGAACGACTTCCCCCGCGCCCAGAAGTTCTACGACGCCGTCATGGCCGTGCTCGGCCATCCGACCATGTTCGCGACCCCGGTCGGGATCGCGTACGGCACGCCCACCGGCGAGAAGCTCTTCATCGTGCCGCCGTTCGACGGCAAGGAGGCACGGCCGGGAAACGGCGTCCACGCCGCGTTCAAGGTGGACGCGCGGGCGACCGTCGACGCGTTCCACGCCGCCGCGCTCGCCAACGGCGGCGCCGACGAGGGGCCGCCGGGTCTCCGGCCGCACTACCATCCGAATTACTACGGTGCCTACGTCCGCGATCCCGACGGCAACAAGATCCAGGCCGTCTGTCACCGTAAGGACGGGTAGCCGGCGGTGTCTCGCTGTCTCGCGCACGACGCGACGTGCGCGCCCCAAGGCCATCCCGACGCGCTTCAATGAAATCGCCGGCGGGTGGGTCAGCGATTGCTTCGGGGAGCCACACCTCGCGTGGCGCAAGACAGAGAGGCACCGACAGGCAGGAGGCGCAGGGTGGCAGAACCCCGGCGACCGTAGGAGCAATCGCTGACCCACCCACCGGCGACACGGAATGACGACGTGACGATTCCTCTGGACGTTCACCAGCCGAGTGTGGTGTGACGCGGGCCAAGGAGGATCCACCATGCGTCGCACCCGCCCCACCGCCGTGCGAGCCTTGCTCGCAATCGGCGTTCTCGCGTTCGCCGTGCCGGCAGCCGCTCAACCCTACGACCACCTCGAGTGCTACAAGATCAAGGATCTTGCGCCGAAGGTGAAGTACCACGCGGATCTCACGCCTGAGCAGACCCAATTCCTCGCGCAGACGGGCTGCGAGATCAAAGTGCCCGGGAAGACCCTCTGCGTGCAGGCGGAGAAGGCGAACGTCGTGCCGGCGCCGCCGCTCTCCGTGAACGGGCAGGATGCCCGGAACTACATCTGTTACAACCTGAAGTGCCCGAAGCTGAACATCACGTACGGGGCCGAAGACCAGTTCGGCGCGCGGAATTTGACGGTGAAGAAGCCGTTCCAACTCTGCGCTCCCGCGCGCGAGATCGGCTTCCCCGATCCGCCGACGCCAACGCCCTGCCTGCCGCCAGCGACGCCGACCGCGACCCCGACCGTCGCGCCCACGTGCAACGACCTCATCCAGAACGGCGGCGAGACCGACGTCGACTGCGGCGGTCCGTGTCCGGCGTGTGTGCTTGGTCAGGGGTGTGCGGGCGGGAGCGACTGCCAGAGCGGCTTTTGCACCGGCGCGGTGTGCACGGTGTGCAGTCCCGGCCAGACGCAGTCGTGCGGCACGATGCTGCCCGGCGCGTGCTCGGTCGGCCTCCGCACCTGCGGACCGAGCGGGACGTACGGTTCCTGCGTGGCGCCGCCTGGTACGTCCGAGACCTGCAACGGCGTCGACGACAATTGTAACGGCGTGACCGACGAAGGCCTCGGCAGCACCACGTGCGGCGTCGGCGTGTGTCAGAACACGGTGCCGAATTGCGTCGGCGGGTCGCCGCAGAGCTGCACGCCCGGCACCCCGAGCGTCGAGGTCTGCAACGGCATCGACGACAATTGCAACGGCAGTACCGACGAGGGCATGCTCTGTCCCGCGCTCGCCAACGCCAACAACACGTGCACGGGCGGCGGTGGCTGCTCCTTCACGTGCAACCCCGGGTTCTCCGACTGCAACGCGATCAATGCCGACGGGTGCGAGGTGAACACCCAGACCGACGTGAACAACTGCGGCGCCTGCGGCTCTGCGTGCCTGTCCGGGAGCACGTGCGTGAGCGGCGTGTGCAAGCAGCCGAACGGTGCGTCGTGCTCCGTCAACGCGAATTGCCAGAGCAACAGCTGCGTCGACACCGTGTGCTGCAACACGGTCTGCAACGGGGTCTGTCAGGCATGCCTCGCCTCGCAGACCGGCGGGACGAACGGTACGTGCGCCAACATCCTCGCGGGCACCGACCCGGGGGTCGAATGCCCCGGCGACTGCAACGGCGCGGGAGCGTGCTTCTGAGCAGAATGGACGACCGGCCGGCGCATCGCGATGGTGCGCCGGCCGCCGTGCCGAATCGTCGCGCTACGCCGCGCGCTCGAGGACGGTGTCGATCATCGCCTGGATGATGTTGCCGACGTCGCCGTCCTTCGGCGTGAAGACGTGGCGGCAGCCGAGATCGCGGAGCAGCGGTTGGTCGGCTTCCGGAATGATGCCGCCCATGACGATCGGGATGTCGCCGCCGCCCGACTCGCGGAGGCCGCGCTGCACTTCCTTGGCGATCCAGAGGTGCGAGCCCGAGAGGCTCGAGATGCCGATGATGTCGACGTCCTCTTGGATCGCGGTCGACACGATCATCGCGGGCGTCTGCTTGAGCCCCGTGTAGACGACCTCCATGCCGGCCTCGCGGCAGGCGAAGGCGAGGAGCTTCACCGCGTTCACGTGGCCGTCGAGTCCGGACTTCGCGAGCAGCACGCGCATGTGCTTCGGGGCGCGCGGAATGCGAAGCGGGGGCGCGTCCTTGATCTCCGAGCCGAGCGGCGCCTGGTAGCGCGCGCCGAGCGCTTCCTCGAGCGCCTGCGTCCACTCGCCGGTCGTTCCCCCGGCTTGCGCCAGCTTGATCGACGGCGGCACGAGGTTCTCGCCGGCGACGGCGGCGTTCTTGAGGCCCGCGAGCGCGCAGGCGACGGCGCCGTTGTCGCGCGTTTCCTTCCAGCGCTGCACGTCGGCGATCCGTTGCGCGACCTTCTCCGGCGTGACCGCATCCTCGGCGCGCACGCTGGCGCCGCCACGGAGCGCGCCGACCTCCCCGAGGAACGCGTTCACCCCGACGACGATCTTCTCCTTGCTCTCGATCTGCTGGCGCCATTTCACGAGTGACGAGGTGAGCCGGAGCGCGATCCACGGGATCGCGCCCGCGTAGCCGATCGTCTCCATCTCGGCGATCAGCGCGCGCGCCTCGTCCTTGATCTCGGCGGTCGCCTTCTCGATCACCTTCGAACCTTCGAAGATGTCGGGGTAGTCGGCGATGCCGGTCTCGTGCATCAGCACCTGCTGCGTGCGGAGGGCCAGGATCTGCTCGCTCGGGTCGGGGAGGCCGAGGGCCTCGCGGAAGCCCGGGAGCTGGAGCGCGCCGACCCGCGCCGATGCGGAGAGTACGACCGGCAGCGACTGGTACGCGATCCGGATGATGTTCACCTCGGGCTGCTGTTCGGTGAGCGTGAGCGACCGCACCTGGCAGCCGGCGCGCCATTTGGTCGCGACCCCGTAGCGTTCCTGGCAGATCCCGGTCCAGAGCTGGCTGTAGGCGCGGACCTTGGCGATCTCGGGCACGAGCTCGATGCCCGAGTTGATGAAGAAGCTGATGCGGTCGACGACGCTCGCGAAAGCATCGCTCGGAAGCGCAGGGCGGATCGCCTCGAGGATGAGGATCGCGTTGCCGATCGCGTAGCCGACCTCCTCGGCCGGCGAAGCGCCCGACTCCATATAGTGGTACCCGCAGCTGTTCATCGGGTTCCACTGCGGGGTCTCGGAGGCGGCGAACTTGATC
>JANNPN010000121.1:0-29895 GCA_031400185.1 Polyangiaceae bacterium | reverse complement strand
GCCCGTGGGTGGGTTCCTCTTGGGGCCACCCCGGCTGCCCGGGGGGGCGCCTGCCCCGGGGGCCCCCCCGCCGGCGGGCGGCTCCCGCCGCGCGCCTCGGCGGGGGTCGCGCTATTTCGTGGTGCGCGTCGAGGTGTCCTCCTCGATGCGCGCGGCTTTCCCGGAGAGCTCTCGCAGATAGTAGAGCTTGGCCCGGCGGACCTTGCCGTACGAGACGACCTCGATCTTGTCGACGCGCGGCGAGTGCAGCGGGAACGTGCGCTCCACCCCGACGCCGTACGACATCTTTCGCACGGTGAAGGTCTCGCGGATGCTGCCGCCGCTTCGGCGGATGCAGATGCCCTCGAAGAGCTGGATGCGCTCTTTGTCACCCTCGACGATCCGTACGTGGATGCGGAGCGCGTCGCCGGCGCGGAACGACGGCTGCGACTCCTTCAGTTGCTGTTGCTCGATGCTATCGATGACGTTCATGGGTGTGCCTCCTGTAGGTCGTCCTGCCGTCCGCACATGCGGTCGAGGATGATCGCTGCGGCGCTGCGTACGGAAAGATGGTTGTAGTCGCCGGTCCCGAGCACGGCCGGGAGCTGGTGATCGGCGCGGTCCATCACCTCTTCGGTGAGCCCCCAGCCGGTGCCGAACAGCACGAGCAGGGGACGCTCCGTCTCGGCGATCAAGCGGCGCAAGCCCGCGAAGGTGATCGTCGGGTGATGGGTGCGCGCCGAGGTGACGAGCAGCATCGGCGTACTGCCGGCGTCGCGCTCGACGTCGACGATGGTCTGGTCGAGGTCCTCCGTGAGGCCGACCAGCGCGAGCGCGTCCTTGCGAGTGCTGTTGTAGCTGGCACCCCAGCCGGATCCCCAGTGGTCGAGGAGACGCGCCGACAGCTCGCGGAGTGCGTGCACGGGGGTCACGACGTAGAAGCGACGGACGCCGAACGTGCAGGCGCTCCGCGCGATGTCGTGGATGTCCATGTGGGTCACGGCGGTGGTCACGACCTGATGGTTCTTGTCGTAGACGGGGAAGTGCAGGAGCGCGAGGTAGAGGGGTGCCATCTCATTGCTCCCTCGCCGCGCCGCGTGTGAGCAGATCGGGCCGGAGCCGTGCCGTCAGGTCACGCGAGGTCGCCGCGCGCCACGCGTCGATCGCGGCGTGATCACCGGAGAGCAGCACCCGCGGAACAGCGCGCTCGCGGAAGACTTCCGGCCGCGTGTACTGCGGGTACTCGAGCCGATCGTCGACGAACGACTCTGAAACCGCCGACGCGAGGTTCCCGAGCGCTCCCGGGATCTGGCGGACGATCGCGTCGATGACCACGACCGCGGCGGGCTCGCCGCCCGACAGGACGTAGTCGCCGATCGAGAGCTCCTCGTCGACGAAGTCGCGGACGCGCTCGTCGACGCCTTCGTAGCGTCCGCACACCAGCACCAGCTCCTCGACCGCGGCAAGCTCGACGACCTTGCGATGATCGAGTGCACGGCCGCGCGGCGACAGCAGTACGCGGTGGGCGCGCGGCGCCACGGTCGCGACGGCCTCGAGCGCCTCGACGATCGGCGCCACCTTCATGACCATGCCGTGCCCCCCGCCGTAGGGCGTGTCGTCGGTCGAGCGGTGGCGATCGTGAGTGTACTCGCGGAGGTCGACGAGCGAGACGTCGAGCAGGCCGGACTCGCGTGCGCGCTTCGGGATACCTACGGCGAGCGTGGACGCGAAGAATTCCGGGAAGATGGTGAGGACGTGGACGCGCATCGTCAGTCCAGCAGTCCCGGGATCGGATCGATGACGACTCGATTCGCCGCGAGGTCGATCGCCTGTACGACGTCGGCGATCATGGGGATCAGGATCTCGCGTGGCCCGTCCTGCACGACCAGGACCTCGTTGGCGCCCGTCGAGAACGAGCGTTCGACCGTGCCGAGGCGGTCGCCGGCGTTGGTCACGACGTCGAGCCCCTGCAGGCGGTAGACGTAGACCTCCCCGGGCTCCGGCGCCGGGAGGTAGTCCTCCGGGACCGCCAGCGTCGTTCTGACGAGCGCCTCGGCGGCCTCGATCGAGGCGATGCCGGCCACGCGCAGCAGTACGACCTTCCCGTGCGGACGCGAGTCTTCGAGGACGATCTGCCGGCAGTCGGACGCGGCGTCCGGAGCCGGCGTCAGAAAGAGGGGTCGCCCGACCGGCGGCGGGCTAGCGGCCGAGTCGTAGGCGTAAAAGCGAAGCAAACCGCGGACGCCGTGCGTCGCGATGATTTCGCCGAGCGGGATGAGTCGGCCCGGCGCCGATGTGTTCGTATGGTGCTTCATACTGCATGGAGTTGCGACAGAAGGTCATGCCGTCGTCGCCTACTTGTCCTCGACGATCTCCAAGACCACTTTGCGGTTGGTGCGGGACGCGGCGGCGTTCAAGATTGTGCGGATGGATTTGGCGGTGCGGCCCTGCTTGCCGATGATGCGCCCGAGGTCCTCGCGGGCGACCTTGAGCTCGAGGACGGAGGCGGTGTCGCCTTGCGTCTCCTTGACCTCGACGGCGTCCGGATTGTTGACGAGGTACCGGGCCAGGTACTGCACCAGTTCCTTCATGTCGTCTCCCCTGGAGCAATTCCGGCCCGCTTGATCAGCTGGGCGACCGTCTGCGACGGAAGGGCCCCACGCCGCATCCACTCATGGAGTTTTTCTTTTTTGAAGTCAACGATGGGCGGGTTCGGGAGAGGATCATACGTTCCGACTTGGTCGATCGTACGACCACCGCGCGGCGCGCGCTTGTCGGCGACGACGATGCGATAGAAAGCGTGCTTCTTGGTCCCGCGTCGGGCGAGTCGGATGACGACGCTCATGGTGTTTCCTTTCGTGTCCGGTTCTTAACCGGGAAGCATGTTGGTGAAGCGGCCGAGGCCTCCGGGCCCCATTTTCGTGAACTTCTTCATCATCTTCTTAGTCTGCGCGTACTGTTTCAAAAAACGATTGACCTCGGCGACGTTCGTTCCGCTTCCCGCGGCGATGCGCTTGCGGCGGCTGCCGTTGAGGATGGCGTCGTTCCGCCGCTCTTCCTTGGTCATGGAGTTGATGATCGCCTCGATGCGCTTCAGCTCGGAGTCGGCGACTCCAGGATCCATCTTGCCGGCGAGCTTCTTCATCCCAGGGATCATCCCTAAGAGATCCCCCATGGATCCGAGCTTCTTCACCATCTGGAGCTGGTCGCGGAAGTCTTCGAGGGTGAACTCGTTCTTGCGGAGCTTCTTCTCGAGGGCCTCGGTTTGCTTCTGGTCGTAGGCCTTCTCGACCTTCTCGATGAGCGACAGGACGTCACCCTGACCGAGGATGCGAGACGCCATGCGGTCGGGATGGAAGGGCTCGAGGGCCTCGGGCTTCTCGCCCATGCCGACGAAGAAGATCGGCGCACCGGTGACGGCGCGGATCGAGAGCGCGGCGCCGCCGCGCGCATCGCCGTCGAGCTTCGTCAGGATGACGCCGTCGATGTTCAGCTGGTCGTGGAAGCCCTGTGCGACGTTCACGGCATCCTGGCCGGTCATCGCGTCGACGACGAGAAAGACGTACTTCGGCGTGACCGCCGCCTTGATGGCCACGACCTCGGCCATGAGCGCGTCGTCGATGTGGAGGCGCCCGGCCGTGTCGATGATCACGGTGTCGTGGCCGGCCGTGCGGGCCGCCGTGACGCCGGCCTTGGCCAGGTCGACGGGCTTCGCATCGGTGGTCGACGGGTGGACCGGCACGCCGAGTTGCTTCCCGAGGATCGTGAGCTGCTCGATCGCGGCGGGTCGGTAGACGTCGGCAGGGACGAGGTACGGACGGCGACCGCGCTCCGCTTTCAGATAGCGCGCGAGCTTTGCGGCGCTCGTCGTCTTCCCGGAGCCCTGGAGACCGACGAGCAGGATCGTGACGGGCGGCGGTACCCCGAGATCGAGGACCGCGGCCTGCTCACCCATGGTGCGGATCAGCTCGACATGGATGAACTTGAGGAGGTGCTGCTCGGGGGTGAGGCTCTGCAGGACCTCTTGTCCGAGCGCCTGCTCTCGAATCGAGTCCGTGAACTTCGTGACGACCGGGAGCGCCACGTCGGCCTCGAGGAGGGCCATCCGGACCTCCCGAAGCGCCTCCGTCATGAGGCGTTCGGTGATCTTCCCGTGGCCGCGCAGGCGCTTGAAAACCTGCTCGAGTTTGTCTCCGAGGGTGTCGAACATGGGCCGAAACGAAAGCGCGTGAACCTATACGGAGTGGGCGCTAAAGAGAAACCCCCCGAAACCTGAGTTTCGGGGGGTTCCGTCACTGATACAAACCTTTGCCCGGGCGGGCAACTACATCATGCCGCCCATGCCACCCATGCCGCCCATGCCCGGAGGCGGGCCACCCGCGGCGGCCCCCTTCTCTTCCGGCTTCTCGGCGACGGTCGCCTCGGTGGTGAGCAGGAGCCCGGCGACCGACGCGGCGTTCAGCAGCGCGGTCCGGACCACCTTGGTCGGGTCGATGATGCCGGCCTTAATCAGGTCCTCGAACTCCTCGGTGTGGGCGTTGAAGCCCTGTGCACCCTTGGAATTCCGGATCTTGTCGAGGACGATCGAGCCTTCCCAACCGGCGTTGTTGGCGATCTGCCGGCAGGGCTCCTCGACGGCGCGGCGGATGATGTTGACGCCGACCTTCTCCTCGTCGGTGCCGCCCTTCAAGTTGTCGAGTGCCGACGAGGCACGGATGAGGGCGACGCCGCCCCCAGGGACGATGCCTTCCTCTACGGCGGCGCGGGTCGCGTGGAGCGCGTCCTCGACCCGGGCCTTCTTCTCCTTCATCTCGATCTCGGTCGCCGCACCGACGCGGATGACGGCGACGCCGCCGATCAGCTTGGCGAGACGCTCCTGCAGCTTCTCGCGGTCGTAATCCGAGGTGGTCTCCTCGATCTGCGCCCGGATCTGCTTGATGCGACCCTCGATGTCGGCGCGCTTGCCGGCGCCGTCGACGATCGTGCAGTTGTCCTTGTCGACGACGACCCGCTTGGCCTTGCCGAGGTCGTTCAGCGTAATGCCCTCGAGCTTGATGCCGAGCTCTTCCGCGATGACCTTGCCGCCCGTGAGGATCGCGACGTCCTCCAGCATGGCCTTGCGGCGGTCGCCGAAGCCCGGGGCCTTCACCGCGACGCACTGGAGCGTGCCGCGGATCTTGTTGACGACGAGCGTCGCGAGCGCCTCACCCTCGACGTCCTCGGCGATCATGATGAAGGGACGCCCGGTCTTGGCGATCTGCTCCAGAATCGGCAGCAGGTCCTTCATGTTGCTGATCTTCTTCTCGTTGATGAGCAGATACGGATCGTCGAGCACGACTTCCATGCGCTCGGGATCGGTCACGAAGTAGGGCGACAGGTAGCCGCGGTCGAACTGCATGCCCTCGACGACTTCCAATGTCGTCTCGAGACCCTTGGCCTCCTCGACCGTGATGACGCCTTCCTTGCCGACCTTGTTCATGGCCTCGGCGATGATCTCGCCGACGGTGGTGTCGTTGTTGGCGGAGATGGTGCCGACCTGGGCAATCTCCTTCTGGTCCTTGGTGGGCTTCGAGAGCGATTTGAGCTCGTCGACGATGGCGCCGACGGCGCGATCGATGCCGCGCTTCAAGCTCATCGGGTCGTGGCCGGCGGCGACCATTTTGATGCCCTCGGCGAAGATCGCACGAGCAAGCACGGTGGCCGTCGTCGTGCCGTCACCGGCGACGTCGGAGGTCTTGCTCGCCACCTCCTTCACCATCTGGGCGCCCATGTTCTCGAACTTGTCTTCGAGTTCGATTTCCTTGGCGACGGTGACGCCGTCCTTGGTGATGTTGGGGGCGCCGAAGGACTTCTCCAGGACCACGTTCCGGCCTTTGGGGCCGAGGGTCACGGTGACGGCGTCCGCCAGGATGTTCACTCCACGCAGGATGCGATCGCGCGCATCCTGTCCGAATCGTACGTGCTTGGCTGCCATGTGATTTTTCTCCCTAGCCTTCGATCACGCCGAGGATGTCATCCTCACGCATGATCAGGTGTTCCTCGCCGTTGAGTTTGATTTCGCTGCCGGAGTACTTGCCGAAGAGGATCTTGTCGCCGACCTTGACGTCGAGGGCGGTGAGCTTGCCGTCGTCGTTGACTTTCCCCTTGCCGACCGCGACGACTTTGCCTTCCTGCGGCTTCTCTTTGGCCGTGTCGGGAATGATGATCCCGCCTTTGGTCTTCTCCTCCTCGGCGATGCGCTTCACGATCACCCGATCCTGGAGTGGGCGAATCTTCATCGATCTCTCCTTTCCTTCTTTACGAAAAACGCTTGAGTTTTTGACCGGTTATACCCTCGAATTCCAGGATGGAGCCGAGGCTGCCGGATTCGTGCGGGATGGAACCCGGCGCGCACCATAAACATGGCCCGCGCCTTGTCAACCAGCGCGTCGCGTTATCGGCCGAGCTTTCGCTTCTCTTCCTCGAGATATTGTCGGTAGAGCACGTCCCATTCGCCCGATCCTTCGGGGACCCGACGGGAGAGGCTCGCGATCTTCCGGCGCACTTTCGCATCGATCGCGTCGTCGACGTTGAAAAAGTCGGCGAGCGCCGCTTTGATTTCGGTCAATACCAGCCGATCGGTGCGGAGGTCGGCCACCTCGCTCCCCTTTTTCAGGGCGTCGAGGATGAGGTGCGAGAGCGCGGACAGGCGTCCCTCCGAGGCCCGGCTCACAGCGTGAACCCCTTTTCCTTGGCGAGCCGCTCCTTCACGAGCTGAAGAACCTTGTACCGATCCATGCCGACGAGCTCGCGGCTGTGCGAGTCGGCGAACCGAGCAGCTTCCGCCTCGATGTCTTCCTCGGCGCGGATGTTCGCGCGGAGGCCCGCGACGATGCGCTGCTCGAGCGCCGCGCGGTTCGAGACGATCCGCAGCAGCCCGGCCTTCTCGAGACGTGCCAGGACCGACGTCGCGATGCGCTGCATCTCGGCGTCCCGGAGCTTCATGGGCGGTACGAGTAGACGGCGAGGTCGACCAACGCAAGCACGGTTTCGGCGGCGCTTTGCGAGGCCATGGATGATTGACCCTACGGGGCAATGCCGCTATCCCTCCACCTTTCGTTCCCCGAGGCCCTCGTCGATGATCATCAAGATGCAGACCGTGGCGACGCCCGACGAGATCGCGGCGATCGAGGCCAAGGTCCACGCCCTCGGCTACACGACGGGCAAGATGATCGGCGAGGAAGTCACGCTGATCGGCGTCTACGGGGACATCTCGCGCCTCCCGACCGACGAGCTCGGACAGATGCCCGGCGTCGAGCGGCTCATCCCGATCTCGCGGGCGTACAAGCGGGCGGCGCAGAAGGGCGATCCCGGACGGCCGCTCCACGTAACGATCGACATCGGCGGCGTCACCGTCGGCGGCCCCGAGCTCGTCGTGATCGCCGGCCCCTGCTCGGTCGAAAGCGAGCAGCAGATCATGGAATCGGCTCGCATGGCGAAGGAAGCGGGGGCGCAGTGCCTCCGTGGCGGCGTCGTGAAATACCGTTCGAGCCCGTACAGCGGCTGGGAAGGGCTGGGATCTTCGGATCAGGAGTCGCTCCGCCGCGGGCTCGAGCTCATCGTGCGGGCCGGCCGCGCCTTCGACATGCCGACCGTCGTCGAGATCCTCGATCAGGCCGACGTCTCGGTCTACGAGGACGCGGGCGTCGCCTGTCTCCAGGTCGGCGAGCCGAACAGCAAGAACCAGGCGTTGCTGAACCGCCTGCGCGACACCTCGCTGCCCGTCATTCACAAGCGCGGTAACTCGCTCGACACCGAAGCCTACCTGCTCTGGGTCGAGCGCGTGATGACGACCGGCAAGGAGAACGTCATCCTCTGCGAGCGCGGCATCACGAGCTGCAACCGCTACACCAGGAACACGCTCGACCTCGGCAGCGTCGCCGCGTTCCACTATCAGCTGTCCGGGTTGCCGGTCGCGATCGACGCGTCGCATGGCACCGGCATCCGCGACCTCGTGTTCCCGTTGACGCTCGCTGGCATCACCGCCGGCGCGTCGGTCGTGCTCGTCGAGGCGCATCCGAATCCGCTGGTCGCCAAGTCGGACGGCATGCAGGGGCTGTTCCCCGAGCAATTGCAGGGGCTCGTGCGTGCCGCGCGCGAGACATGGAACGCACGCCAGCGCACCGATCGCGAGTACGTCGCCACCGTCGCCCTGCAGCGCGCGTACGAAGCGCGCATGAAGGACGACCGCGCGCGCTTCTTCGGCGAGGGCTGATCACGGCTCAGGAAGCGATGATCGTGCCGCCTCCGGTCGTCGCCGGGGCGACCATCGGCGTCGTCGCACCCGGAGGTGCGGTGAAGGCGGACGCGCTCGAGCGCGGCGTCGCTTGCCTCGAGGCTCTTGGGTTCCGGGTGCGCCTCGCGGATCACGTGCTCGAGCGCCGCCGCTACTTCGCCGGTACGCCCGAGGTGCGCCTTGCCGACCTCGTCGACCTGCTGCGCGACCCCGACGTCGGCGCGGTCGTCTGCGCACGCGGCGGCTACGGGACGACCCAGCTGCTCCCGCTCCTCGATCCCGATCTCATCGCCTCGCATCCGAAGCTGATCGTCGGATACAGCGACGTCTCGCCCCTGCTCGGCTGGATCGTCGAACGCTGCGGGGTCGTCGCGCTGCACGGACCGATGGTGGCGACCGACCTCGCGAAGGGTCTCACCGAGCACGCCGCCGCGCGGCTGCTGACGCTGCTCGCGTCACCGACCGCGCCCTGGCGCGAGCCGATCACGGGGGTCGTCGCGGCGGGGTCGGCAACGGGGCGTCTCGTCGGCGGCTGCCTCTCGTCCCTCGTCGCGCTGCTCGGGACGCCGTACGCCGTCGAGACCGACGGTGCCGTGCTGTTCCTCGAAGACGTCGCCGAGCGCCCGTACCGCGTCGACCGCATGCTGACGCACCTCCGCCTCGCCGGAAAGCTCGACCGTGTGGCGGCGGTGGTGCTCGGGTCGTTCGCGGAGTGTGACGGGCCCGGCGATGACGACGTCGTCGCCGACGTGTTTCGTGACTTCTTCGCGAACGCGCCGTTCCCGGTCGTCGCGGGGTTCCCGGCGGGGCATCTCTCGGAGAATCTCGCCGTGGCCCTCGGCGTTCCGGTGCGTGTCGACGCCGACGCCGGCTTCGTGGAGGCGCGCGCGGCGTGAACTTCTCGGCGGTCGAGCAAGCGATGGAAGCGGCGGTTGCGCGCGGGGTGTTCCCGGGCGTGGTCGTGCTCGTGAACGTCGGCGGCCATGTCGTATTCTCCCGGGCAGCGGGGCGGCGCACGCTGGACGAGGGCGACCGCTCACCGATGCGCGAGGACACCATTTTCGACGTCGCCTCGCTCACCAAGCCGGTCGCGACGGCGACCGCGATGATGCTGAACGTGCGCGACCGCCGGATCGGCCTCGACGATCGCGTCACGCGCTTCTTCCACAACTTCGGGGTACACGGAAAAACCCACGTCACGTTTCGCCATCTGCTGGCGCAGACGTCCGGCCTCCCGGGGTGGCGTCCGTACCATCGCGACATCGTCAAGATCGAGCGCGAAGGACGCATCAACTTCACGGCGAGCCGCGGCGCCAAAGAGTGGGTCTACGAGGCGATCCAGCGCGAGAAGCCCGAGGCACCGGCCGGCGCGCGGACGCTCTACAGCGACCTCGGCTTCATGCTGCTCGGCGCCGCGATCGAGCAGGTGAGCGGTCTCACCCTCGACCGCTTCTGTCACGAGAAGATCTTCAAGCCGCTCGGGCTCCGCTCGACGTCGTTCGTGGATCTGGCACTCTTGCGGACGCGGCGACTCGAGCCGATCACGGAGATGATCGCGCCGACCGAGCGGTGTCCCTGGCGGCGGCGCGTTCTCTGCGGCGAGGTCCACGACGACAACGCGTATGCGATGGGCGGCGTCGCCGGTCACGCCGGGCTGTTCTCGTGCGCGAAGGACCTGAACCGGCTCGCGACCACGCTCCGAGAGTCGTGGCTCGGGCAGAACGTCTTCCTGCCGTCGAGCATCGTGAGCGAGTTTTGGCGCCGTGACGACCCGATCGGCTCGTCGACGTGGGCGCTCGGCTGGGACACGCCGTCGCTCAAGGGCTCCACGGCGGGGAACGAGCTCTCGCGGAACGCGGTCGGGCACGTCGGCTTCACCGGGACGTCCCTCTGGATCGACCTCGACCGCCAGATGCACGTGATCGTCCTCTCGAACCGCGTGCACCCGACGCGCGACAACGACCTGATCCGCGACTTCCGTCCGGAGATCCATGACCTCATCGTCCGCGCCGTCTCGTCCTGAGCTGCCGGCGTCGCCGCGCCACGTGCATCTGACCGCCGTCGCCGGCGTCGGGATGGCGTCGCTCGCCGGCATGCTGCGCGCCGCCGGGTACGAGGTGAGCGGATCGGACCAGGCGATCTATCCGCCGATGAGCACCGTGCTCGCCGATCTCGGCATCGCGGTCCGCGAGGGGTACCGCGCCGAGAACCTCGAGCCGCGCCCCGACCTCGTGATCGTCGGGAACGCGATGTCGCGCGGCAACCTCGAGGTCGAGGCGATGCTCACGGCGGGCATCCCGTACTGCTCGATGCCCGAAGCGCTCATGCGCTTCTTCATGCGGGAGAGGCGCCGCGCGGTCGTCGTCGGCACGCACGGGAAGACCACGACGAGCGCCATGCTCGCGTGGGTGCTGCACGAGACCGGCGGCGACCCGAGTTTCATGGTCGGCGGCGCCTCGCTCAACTTTCCGCAGAACTTCCGGCTCGGATCGGGGCCCTGGTTCGTCGCCGAGGGCGACGAGTACGACACGGCGTTCTTCGACAAGGGGCCGAAGTTTCTGCACTACGATCCCGATGCGTTGCTCCTGAACGCGATCGAGTTCGACCACGCCGACATCTACCGCGATCTCGATCACGTGAAGGGCGCGTTCCGGACGCTGCTCGAGCGCCTGCGGCCGGCGGCGGTCGTCGCGGCGAGCGCGGACTTCCCCGAGGTGCGCGCGGTAGTGGAGGCGAGCGGGCGCGCCGCGACGTTCTTCGGCAACGGTGCGGGTGCGACGTGGCGCGCGGAGGACGTCGTCGACGACGGGACCACCACGCGCTTCACGATCGTCGGTCCGGACGGACTCCGGCACGCGGCGGCGCTTCCGCTTCCCGGCGCCATCAACGTCGCGAACGCGATCGGCGTCGTCACGCTGACCCACGCGATGGGCCTGTCGCTCGACGGCGTCGTCGCGGCGCTCGCGACGTTCCGCGGCGTCAAGCGGCGCCAGGAGGTCATCGCGGAGGGTCGCGGCATCACCGTCATCGACGATTTCGCTCATCACCCGACGGCGGTCGAAGGTACGATCGCCGCGCTCCGGGCGCGCTACCCCAAGCGGCGGCTCTGGGCGCTGTTCGAGCCGCGCTCGAACACGACCCGCCGCCGCGTGTTTCAGGAGGCGTTCGCGTCGGCGTTCGCCGGTGCGGACCGCGTGACCTTCGGCGCGATCCACCGCCGCGACCAGCTCCCGGAGCACGAGCGTCTCTCGGTCGAGGAGGTGATCGTGTCACTCCGCGCACACGGCGTGCCCGCCGAAACGTGCGAGGATCCCGACGCGATCGCGGCGCTCGTCGCGCGTCAGGTCGCGTCAGGTGACGTCGTCGTGCTGATGTCGAACGGCGGGTTCGGTGGGCTCGCCAGCAAGCTGCTCGCGGCGTTGGATCTCGGGTCGGCGTCGTAACCGCGGTCGACCGCGCGCTGCTCGCCCGGCGCGCCGTAGAGCCTCCGGTAGCGGCGGTAGTTGCCGAGCACCGTCTTCACGTAGTGGCGGGTCTCGCGATAGCTGATCGTCTCGACGAACTCGTCGGTCGCGGCGCCGGGCGCGCGCCGCTCCCACTTCGCGACCGCATCCTCGCCGCCGTTGTAGGCCGCGAGCGCCTTGGCGAGATTGCCGTCGAAGCGGTCCAGCAGCTGGCGCAGATGGCGCGTTCCGAGCGTCATGTTGGTCGTCGGATCGACGAGCGCGTTCGGGGCCATCGGCCGGCCGGCGACCTGCGACGCCGTCGGAACGAGCAACTGCATGAGGCCGTACGCGGAGGCCGGCGAGACCGCCGCGGGGTCGAAGAGGCTCTCCTGCCGCATCAACGACAGCACGAGGTAGGGGTCGAGACGCGCTGCGTCCGCGGCGGCGGTCAGGCGCGGCCAGTACGCGCGCGGATACTGATACGCCGCGAGCGTCGACGGCGGGAGCTCGGATTGCATCCGTTGCGCGAGCCGGAGCGCCCGGCCGTGCGCCTCGACGTCGGTGTACGCCTCCAGGAGGAACGGCTCGCGCTCGGCGCCGTCGGAGAGCTCGCGCACGAGGGCCGTGATCTCGCGTGCGGCGGCGTCGTTCATGCCGATCGTCTGCAGCTCGCGGCAGCGGTCCCAGTGATATGCGTGGAGCGCGATCGACGGCGGGACCGCGAGTGCGACCGGCGTCGGGGCCTCGGCCGGCGGTGCGGCCGTACCGAGCTCGTGCTCGGCGAGCTCCGCGTAGTATCCGTCGGGGGCATCGCGGAGCACGGCGGCGTATTGCTCCCGGCTCTCGGCCGTGCGACCGCGGCGCGCGAGCACCCGCCCGCGCCAATAGGCGGACGCGGCGTGATCCTTCTCGCTGCCGGCGCCGAGCGCGGCGAACGCCTCGTCGGCGGCGACGAGATCGCCGCGCCGATACGGCATCCAGGCAAGCCGCCAGCGCGCGTCGCGCGCCAGGTCGCTGTCGCCGCCTTCGTCGGCGAGCCGCCGGAACTGCGCGACCGCCTCGTCGGTGCGTCCTTCCTGCTCGGCGATCCGTCCGAGCGCGTAGCGGGCCGTCTCGTGTTTGGGATGCCGCGGGCGCTCCTCGACGATTTGGGCGAAGAGGGCTCGCGCCTCCGCGTCGCGATCACGGTTCCAAAGGAGGCTCGCGAGCTCGAAGCGGGCCAGATTGCCGGGCGGCGCGACGCGAGCCGCGCGGCGATACGTCGCGAACGCGTCTTCGAGCCGCCCATCCTGCTGCTGCACCTTCGCGAGCGCGCGGAGCGCCTCGACGGGATCCCGTTGCTGGTCGGCCGCAGCCGCCGCCAGCCGCGCCGCCGCGAGATCGAGCCGGCCCTCGCTCGCGAGCAGCTTCCCTTCGGCGAGGAGGAGGTCCGGATCGTCGAGCAGCTCGGGGTGGGCCGCCTCGAGCGCGGCCGCCGCGTCGCGTGCCGCCGGCGCACTGTCGCCGCCACCGCGGCGCACCTCTTGGTAGAGCTCGTAGGCCTCGCGCCACCGGGTCGGCGCGCGCGTCGCGGCGAGCACGGAGAGCGCGACGCCGCGCGCGTTCGGATCGTCCCCGGCCATGTCGCGGGCGTGCTCGGCGAGCGCGTCGGTGCGCGGGTCACCGAGCGCGAGGGCCATGCGGGCCCGGCGCGCAGCGGCGGTCGGCGCCCATACGCTCGCTGCGTGCGTGTCGAGCAAGCGGTCGTCGTACGCGCTCGCCTCCTGTGGGTGTCCCGTCCTGTCCTCGATCGCCGCGAGATAGGCGAGGTGGTAGTCGGCGAGCGTCGGGTACGAGGCCACGAGCCGCTGGAAGAGCGGGCGCGCGGTGTCGAAGGCGCCGCCCTCGTAGAGCGTGACCGCATCGACGAACGTCTTGCGTGCGAGGCCGCTGGACAGCGCGCGATCGGGTGCGGGCGGGGTTGGCGACGGCGGTCGGGGCGATGCATCTTGCAAACATCCGCTCGCGACGAGCAGTGCTAGGGCTGCTGCGCTCGCGGACCTTGCGACGACATGCATCGCCCTTCGGCTATCGTGCGTATCGGAGCAGCGCAACACGATCAGCATGCTTGACACCCCGAAGGGCCTTCGGCACGACGACTCGATGTCGGCATCGGCGCTGCCACCGCTCGTGCTCGTGCTCGCGTCGGCGTCGCCACGCCGTCGCTGGCTGCTCGAGAAACTCGCGCGGCCGTTCGACGTCGACGTGCCGGACATTGCGGAGATCGTGCGGCCGGGCGAGCGTCCAGATGCGTTCGCGCAGCGGATGGCGGATGAAAAAGCCGCGGCGGTGGCCGAGCGCCGTCACGACGCGTGGATCCTCGCGGCCGACACCGTCGTCACGCTCGACGCGGCCGCGCTCGGCAAGCCGAAGGACGCGGACGAGGCGGTTGCGATGCTGACCGCGCTCGCCGGTCGATCGCACACGGTCTTCACGGGCGTTGCATTGTTGCAGCCGGGCGGCACCGCCGCTGAGCGCGCGGTCGTCGGGACGCCGGTCGGGTTTCGTGCGCTCACCCGCGCGGAGATCGACGCCTACATCGCGACGGGCGAGCCGTTCGATCGCGCCGGCGCGTACACGATCCAGGGCGAGGGCGCGCACCTCGTCGACCGCGTCGACGGCTCCTACACCAACGTCATCGGCTTGCCGCTTCCGGAGGTGGCGGCGTGGTTGCGGCAATGGCGGATACTCTGAGCGATCGCGTTGCCTCCGTCGAGGAGCGCATCGTCGCGGCGTGCCGCCGCGCCGGACGCCGCCGTTCGGACGTGCGCCTCATCGGGGTCACCAAGGGGAAGGATGCCGCCGTGATCAGGGCCGCGAGCGATGCGGGGCTCGCCATCTTCGGCGAGAACTACGTCCAGGAATGGTCCGCGAAGCGGTCCGAGTTGACCGACGTCGCAGGCATCGAGTGGCACTTCATCGGACGGATCCAACGCAACAAGGCGAACGCCGTCGCCGAGGCGTCCCTCGTGCATTCGGTCGCCGACGTGCGGGTCGGGGCAGCGCTGGCCGCCGCGGGCGCGCGTCGCGGCGTCGCGGTCCGCGCGCTGGTGCAGGTCAATCTCGACGGCGAAGCCAGCAAGGACGGTGTGGCCCCCGATGCGCTCCCGGGGATGCTCGACGCCCTGCGTGCGCTCGATGGCCTCGCGGTCGACGGCTTGATGGCGATTCCCGCCCCGCAAGCTCCGGAGGCGATGCGGGAGCGTTTTCGAGAGTTGCGCATGCTGCGGGACCGCCAACTACGACCGGCGGCCCTCCGCGAGCTGTCGATGGGCATGAGCGGCGACTACGAGACCGCGATCGAGGAGGGCGCGACGCTGATTCGCGTCGGCACCGCGCTCTTCGGTCCGCGTGAGAGAAAGGGGTGAGGACCATGCGAAAGATCGGATTCGTCGGCGCCGGCAACATGGCCGGCGCGCTCGCGAAGGGATTGCTCGCGACCAAGCGCTATCGCGCGCGCGACCTCTGGGCGAGCGACGCCGAGCCGCGTCAGCTGGCGAAGTTCACGCGCGCGTACGGCGTCGGGCGTGCCCCGGACAACCCGACGCTCGTCGCGGAGAGCGAGATCGTCGTGCTCGCAGTGAAGCCGCAGATCATGGCCGACGTCCTCGCCGAGCTGCGCCCGCGGGTGACGCGCCGACACCTCTTCGTGACGATCGCCGCCGGCATCCCGACGGCGAAGCTCGAAGCGGGGCTCGGCGGACGCGTCCGCGTCGTCCGCGCGATGCCGAATACGCCCGCGCTCGTCGGGCACGGGATGACCGTCGTCGTGCGCGGCGCCTACGCGAGCGGCGTCGACGAGAAACGGACCGCGGAGCTCTTCAGTGGAGTCGGCGAGGTCGTTCGTGTTACAGACGAGGCGTTGATGGATGCGGTGACGGGTCTTTCCGGGAGCGGTCCCGCATACGTGTATCGGTTCGCGGAAGGGTTGATCGCCGGCGCCGTCGCCGAAGGACTCTCGGACGCGGTCGCGCGCCGGCTCACGTATCAGACGCTCCGCGGCGCGGCCGTCATGCTGCAAGAGACGGGTCGGCCTCCGGAAGAGCTCCGGGCCATGGTGTCCTCGCCCGGCGGCACGACGCTCGCCGGGCTCGGCGCGCTCGACGAGCGCGGGTTCGTGGACGCGGTCGCCGCGGCGGTCGCGGCGGCGACGCGCCGCGGTCGTGAGCTCGGCCGCGGATGAGGAGGGAGCGGCGATGTTCGTAATGGGGAATTTCCTGCAAGCGCTCGCGCTGGTCATCGACTACGTCCTCACGATCTACTCGTGGATCGTCATCGCACGTGTCGTGATCTCCTGGGTCAACGCCGACCCCTACAACCCGATCGTGCGTGCGATCTACTCGGTGACCGAGCCGGTCTTGTACCGTATACGCCGGGCGCTTCCGGTCTACGGCGGCGGCATCGACTTCTCGCCGATCGTCGTGTTCATCGCGATCATGTTCCTGCAGAGCTTCCTCGTACAGACGCTGCGGCAGCTCGCCCTTCGCATGCAATGAGCCGAGCGGCGTGGCGGTCGTGTTGCAGGTGCGCGTCGTGCCGCGCGCGCGTTCCAACGCGCTGACCCGCGACCCGTCCGGCATGCTGCGGGCACGCCTCACGGCGCCGCCCGTCGAAGGGGCGGCGAACCGCGCACTCCTCGAGCTCCTCGCGCGCGGGCTCGGCTTTAGGCGGGCCGACCTCGAGATCGTCCACGGGACGCGCGGCCGCGACAAGCGGGTCGCCGTGACCGGGCACTCCGCAGCCGAGGTGAAGCGCCGGGTGCAGGCGCTCGGGGGGCCCGACGTTGACAATGCGGAGCGTCGTGGCTAGAGGTCTGCGATCGAATTCCGGAGGCAGTATGCCTATTTACGAGTATCACTGTAGCAAATGCGGCGACTTCGAGCTCATCCAGAAGATGAGCGACAAGCCGCTCACGACCTGTCCCACCTGCCGTCGCAAAGTCACCAAGCTCATTTCGTCGACCACGTTCCACCTGAAGGGTAGCGGCTGGTACGTCACCGACTACGCGCGCAAGGGCGAGGGCGGCGGCTCCAAAGCCGAGAAGAAGACCGACGACAAGAAATCCGACAGCGCGGCGTCGAGCGATGCGAGCGCGAGCGCGAGCGACAGCGACAGCAGCGGAAGTAGCAGCGGCGAGAGCAAGAAGGCGAACAAGCCCGACAAGAGCAGCAAGAAGTCGGAAAAGGCGGCGGTCGCCTGATCGCTCGTTCGTTCCCCCTTCGTACCGCAGGGTCTCGCGAGATCCTGCGGTATTTTTTTGCTTGATGCCGCGCCGCCGGCCCTCCCGTCGGAGGTTGCTGCAGATCGGGATCGACACCGGCGGCACGTTCACGGACTTCGTCGTTCGCGACGGGAACGCCATCCGGGTCCACAAGGTGCTTTCGACCCCAGACGATCCGTCGCGCGCGGTGCTCGCGGGCCTCGCCGAGATCCTGCCTGAGGTCTGGGACGGTGAAATCACCTACGGCAGCACGGTTGCGACCAACGCGTTGCTCGAGCGCCGGGGTGCGCGCGTATGTCTCGTCACCACCGCGGGGTTCGAGGACGTACTGGAGATCGGCAGGCAGGCACGTCCCAACCTCTACGCGCTCGAGCCGCGTGTCGCTCCGCCGCTCGTCGCACGGAACGACCGGATCGGTGTGTACGAGCGGACGAGTTTTGACGGCCGTATCCTGACGCCGCTCGCTCCCGCGGAGCTCCGGCGATTGGTGAAGCGTGTGCAGGCGCGGCGTCCGGAGGCCGTGGCGGTCGTGCTTCTGCACTCGTACGTGCGGCCCGACCACGAACGGCGGATCGGCGGCGCGCTTGCCGCGCTCGGCGTGCCGGTCACACTGTCGCATGCGCTGCTCCGCGAGCACCGCGAATACGAGCGCACGAGCACGTCGGTCGTGAACGCGTACGTCGCGCCCGTGATGGGACGTCACCTCGGGCGCCTGACGAAGGGTCTGCCGGGGCGCCGGCTTCGCGTGATGCAGTCGAACGGGGGTGCGGTCGCCCCGGCGCTCGCAGCCCGGGAGCCGGTCCGGACGATCCTGTCGGGCCCGGCGGGCGGCGTTGTCGGAGCGGCGGCGCTGGCGGCGCGGCGCGGACTCGAGCGCGTGTTGACCATCGACATGGGCGGCACGTCGACCGACGTCGCGATGATCGCCGGCGCCATCCCGCGCCGCTCCGATTGGATGCTCGACCGCATGGCGCTTCGCGTCCCGGTGATCGACATCCACACGGTCGGCGCCGGCGGTGGGTCGATCGCGCGCGTCGATGCCGGCGGATCATTGCAGGTCGGCCCGGAGAGCGCCGGCGCCGATCCCGGGCCGGCGTGCTACGGGCGCGGCGTTGCGGCGACCGTCACTGACGCGAACCTCGTGCTCGGCCGGCTCGACGCCTCGCATTTCCTCGGGGGTAGGATGGCGCTCGATCCCGAGCGCGCGGAAGCGGCGGTTGCCGCGCTCGCTCGCCACTTGCGTCTCCCGGTGCGTCGCGCCGCCGAGGGGATCGTGCAGGTCGTGAACGCGGCGATGACGCGCGCGCTCCGCGTGATCTCCGTCGAGCGCGGACACGATCCGCGCGCGTTCACGTTGGTCGCGTTCGGCGGTGCGGCGGCGCTGCACGCGTGCGAGCTCGCCGCCGAGCTCGGCATGCGGCGCGTGCTGGTCCCGCGGCATCCGGGCGTGCTGTCGGCCGGGGGGATGGTGATGGCCCCGCGTGCCCGCGACTTCCTCGTGACGGTGCGGCGCGTGGACCCGTCGCCGCGGGAGCTCGCGCGTCTTGCCGCGCCGTGGCGGCGGCGTGGGATCGTCGCGCTGGCGCGCGAGGGGGTGGGGCGCGGCAACATCGTGACCCGGACGTTCGCGCAGATGCGATACGCGGGGCAGGCGCACGAGATCGAGGCTCCGCTCGCCGCCGACATGCGCACCCGGTTCGACGCAGCCCACGCGCGCGCATACGGGCACGCCGCGCCCGAGCGTCCCGTCGAGGTGCTGGCGTTGCGCCTCGAGGTCGCCGGCGCTCCGCTCCGGCAACGTCGCCTGCCGCCGCCGCCGCGGGCGCGGCGCGCGCCCGCCGGTGCCGCGCATCCGTTCGTCTGGCGCGGGCGTGCGGTTGCGGCCGCGCGCTACGAGCGCGACGCGCTCGCACCCGGGACACGGCTCGCCGGACCCGCGCTCGTCGTCGAGTACAGCTCGACCACGCTCGTGCCGCCGGGCTGGCGCGGCACGGTCGACGCCGAGGGGCACCTCCAACTCGTCGAGGGCCGCCGATGAGCGCCCGCCGTCGACTGGACGCGATCGCGCTCGCCGTGCTGAACCATCGCCTCGCGGCGATCGCCGACGAAATGGGCGTGCGTCTCGGCCACACGGGATTCTCGCCCAACATCAAGGAGCGGCGCGACTACTCGTGCGCGCTCTTCGACGCCGCGGGTCTCCTCGTCGCGCAGGCCGCGCACATCCCGGTGCACCTCGGGTCGACGCCGCTTTCCGTCGCGGCCGCGCTCGCCGCGCATCGTCTCGCGCCGGGCGACGTCGTCGCCGTCAACGACCCGTATGCCGGCGGCACGCATCTTCCCGACGTGACCCTGGTGGCGCCCGTCCACGAGGCCACCGGCCGACTCCTTGGGTTCGTTGCGAATCGCGCACACCACGCCGACATGGGCGGGATGACGCCGGGCTCGATGCCGCTCGCGCGCGAGATCCACCAGGAGGGTTTTCGCCTGCCGCCCGTGCGGCTCGTCCGAGGTGGAGTGCTCGTCGACGACGTGATGGCGATTTTCCTCGCCAACACACGCGTGCCCGAGGAGCGCCGAGGCGATCTCGATGCGCAGCGCGGCGCCCTCGCCGTCGGTGCCGATCGCATGATCGAGCTCGCCGCCGAGCTCGGTCCGGCAGCGCTCGCGCACGGCATGGCGGAGCTCCAAGCGTACAGTGAGCGCATGATGGCGGCGACGCTATGTGAGCTGCCACGTGGCACCTATCGCGCGGAGGACGTGCTCGACGACGACGGCATCGGGCGCGCGCTGGTGCGTATCCGGGTCACGATCCGGCTCCGTGGCGGACGCGCCTTCGTCGACTTCGCCGGTTCGGCACCGCAGGTCGAAGGCAGCCTGAACGCGAACTACGCGATCACGCTCTCGGCGGTGATGTACGTGTTCACGAGCCTCGGGCGCGACGCCATCCCGCCGAACGACGGCGTCACGCGACGACTGCGCGTTCACGCGCCCGCCGGCAGCGTCGTGAATGCCAATTTTCCGGCGGCGGTTGCGGGCGGCAACGTCGAGACGTCGCAGCGCATCGTCGACGTGCTGCTGCGTGCGCTCGCATCGGCGGCGCCGGACCGCATCCCGGCTGCGAGCTGCGGGTCGATGAACAACGTCGCAATCGGCGGGTTCGATCGGCGGCGCGGGCGCGCGTTCTCGTACTACGAAACGGTCGCCGGCGGCGCGGGCGCCGGGCCGAACGTCGCCGGCGCGTCGGGCATCCACACCCACATGACCAACACGCTGAACACGCCGATCGAGGCGCTGGAGGCGTATTATCCGTTTCTGGTGACAGAGTACCGCCTGCGCCCGGGCAGTGGCGGTCGCGGGAGGCGGCGCGGCGGAGATGGTCTCGTGCGCGAGCTTCGCCTGTTGGAGGCCGCCGATGTGACGTTGCTGACGGAACGCCGACGGGTCCGGCCCTGGGGCTTGGCGGGCGGCGCGCCCGGGAAGCTTGGTCGCAACAGCATCATCCGCGACGGTCGGAAACGACCGTTGCCGGGGAAAATCAACCTACGCGTCGCGCCCGGCGATGCGATCCGGATCGAGACGCCCGGCGGCGGCGGGTTCGGTCGGCGGACCAAGAAATAGCAGGGGGACACGGGACGAAGACCCGTGTCCCCCTGCTATTGTACGACCTTGCTCACCGGCAGTCGCTCTTGCGAGCGACCAGAATCCTTCCTACTTCGAAACACTCCCCCCTGCCGGCGAGCAAGCCTTGCGACCCAACCACGCGTCGCGCCGACCTAGCGCGCCGCGTCCGAACCCCCACACCTAGGCGGCTTTGCTGCCCGCCATCTCGTCGAGGCGCTTCTCGAGCTGCGTCAGACGCTTCTTGAGCTTCTCGACCTCGTCGCGCGTCGAGAGATTCAAGCCGCGAACGATCGGCTCGACGCTCTTCTCCGCCTGCTTCTCGATGAGTGCCAGGATGCGCTGACGCTGCTCGTCGAGATCCTTCATCGCCCGCTCGGCGCGCTTCTGGATGTCGCTACGTATCTTCTGGGCCTGGGCGAGAAGATCCTGCACTGCCTTTTGACGGTTCTTGCTGAGCAGTGTGCCCGCGTCCTTGCGGATCTGGCCGACGACGCGCTCACCCTCGGCCTGAACGCGTTTGATCGTGCCCTGCACCTGCTCGAGGCGTGCTCGCAGCCCCCCGTCGGTCTTTGCTTCTGCCATCATGAAGTCTTCCTCCTGCTCTGACGTTCAGACGCGGAGGCAGTTAACACGGCGCGTCAAAGGGGTCAACCCCGAGACGCTCACTTTTCTATTCTTCCTCTTTCTCGACGAGGATGTCGTACTCTTCGGAACCGCTCAAACCCTTGGAATCCTTGACGGTGAGGGTCGCGGTGAACTCGCCCTCCTTCTGGTACACGTGGGTCGGGTTGGCGTCCGTCGCGGGCGCGGTGCCGTCGCCGAAGTCCCAGCTGTACGTGTACGGCGGAGTGCCGTCCTCGACCGTGCTCGTCCACTTGACGGTGAGCGGCGGGGGGCCCTCGTCGGGGTCGCCTTCGAGGTCGACGTAGAGCTCCTCGGCTGGAGCTTCCGCGGCCGGTGCCTGCGCCATCGGCGTTGCCGCGGCAGCCGCAGGCGCCGCGGCCTTCGTTGCTGCGGGCGCGGGCTTCTCCTCGGACTTGGTGCACGCGGCGGCGAAGAACGCGACGAGGGCGATCACGAAACCATGAGCTGCGACCGTGCGATTCATTCGAAGACCTCCTAGGATGCGCGTCGATGGCGGAATCACGAGCGCGTGTGCTTAGCAAAGGGCACCGAGGCAGGCAATTACGGTTCGGTGTAAAACCATCAGTGGTCACGCGGCGGAGCTCGGGCGCTCGGCGCCATGGCGAGAGCCATGGCGAAGCCGGTGCCGCGCTCGCGAATTCGTGTTGAGCGCCCCCCCGCCATCCTCTATCTACGAAGCTTCAATGTGCGAGCTGCTCGGCATGAACTGCAACGTGCCGACCGACATCACCTTCTCATTTGCCGGATTCCGTCAGCGTGGCGGGCGCACCGGCCCGCACCAGGACGGCTGGGGCATCGCCTTTTACGAGGGGAAGGGTGCGCGGCTCTTCCACGACGTCGTGCCGTCCGTCTCGAGTGAGATCGCGCGGCTCGTCGAGCAGTACCCGATCAAGAGCATGAACGTCATCTCGCACATCCGCCGTCGGACTCGGTCGCGCGTCTGCATCGAGAACACCCATCCGTTCCAGCGCGAGCTCTGGGGACGCACGTGGGTCTTCGCGCACAACGGCTATCTGAACGGCGTCAAGCGGAAGCCGCTCACGTTCTATCGGCCGATCGGCACGACCGATTCCGAGCACGCCTTCTGCTACATCCTCGACGCGGTCCGCAGTCGCTTTCGCGAGCCTCCGCCGCCCGCGAAGCTGCACCGGTTGATCGCAAGCCTCGCCGACGAGCTCGCCGCGTGCGGCCGCTTCAATTTCTTGATGTGCGACGCGCGGCACCTCTACGCCTATTGCACGAACAAGCTCTGTTGGATCCAACGGCGCGCGCCGTTCACGCGTGCCGCGCTCGTCGACGCCGATCTGGAGATCGACTTCAGCAAGAACACGACCCCACGCGACAAGGTCGTGGTGATAGCGACCCGCCCACTCACGCGCGACGAGACCTGGCACCAGTGCCGGCCGGCCGAGCTCACCGTGTTCGGCAACGGCGAGCCGATCCAAATCGGAAACGGTCATGCCTGAGGCGGCCGGGTCGCCGCTGGCGGGACGCGTCTGCGTGCTTGCGGGTGGGAGCGGCGGGATCGGCGCCGCGCTCGCCCGCGCGTTGCACGCGGAGGGTGCCCCGCTCGTGATCGGGTACCGCCGAAACTCCGAGCGCGCCGACGCCCTCGCTGCGGACCTCCGCCGCTCCGGCTCGGCGCCCGTGGCACTCGTCGGCGGCGACCTCGTTCATGAGGAGACGCGCGCCGCGCTCCGCGTCGCCGCCCGCGACCTCGGTGACCCGTACGGGCTCATCGTCCTCGCCGGCGACCCGGCGCGTCCGGCCGCAGGAACGGCGACGCAAACCGAGATCGAAGCGTCGCTCGCCAACAATTACGTCGGTCCGGTCCTGCTCGCGCGGAGCTTCGCCGCCGACTGCGCGGCCGCCGGAAAGGGCGGGGCTATCGTCCTGCTCTCGACGATGCAGGGGGTCGCGCTCTTCGAAGGAAGTCTCGCCTATGCCGTGCCGAAGTCCGCGTTGATTCACGCCGCGCGCTTGCTCGCGAAGGAGCATGGTGGTCGTACCGACGTACGCGTCAATGTGGTGGCGCCGGGGGTCACCGCCGCCGGCATGGCCGAGGCGAGCATTCGCTCCGGCAAGTACGACCGCTTCGTCGCGGACGACGTCGTCGCGCGCTTCGGTCGCCCCGAGGACGTGACGCGGGCGATCCGGTTTTTCCTCGAGCCCGACAACTACGTGACCGGGCAAATCCTCACCGTCGACGGTGGGCTGACGCTCCGCCGCGACGTCATGAAACGCTAGTCTCCGTGCTTACGCGCCGACCGCTTCCAGTGCGGGCATGAGCAACTCGATGTCGGACGGAAACACCATCGAGGCCTTGCCGGTGTCCCAGTCGACCATCACCAAATCGCGGCCGAGATTTTCCAGCCCGTAACGAATCGTGCCGTACGTGTAACGATCGATGGCACCGCCAGGATGCGCAATTGGCCGAACGTTCTTGCAACGACTTCCGGTGAAGAGTCGATTGATCACCGTTCGATCCTCCTGGCCTAGATCGAGCAAGGGGCATGCCGACCGGCACCCGCGCCACATTCCTTCACAGCCCAAGGATTGTGGTGGGTCGACGTGCCGCCGGCCCCGTCGCAGACGTGACGCGTGCCGCGCGGGTGATCATCCGCACGGGCAATGCCCAGCAAGGCGCCAGCCGCCGCATTGATTGAGCCCACCGAGCTGCTTCGCTAGGATCGCCGCCGACACCTCGATGGTGCGAGCCCATTCTCCGATGCGACGACGAACCCCGGATATGTGCAGTGTCATGCGATCGCACGCCTCCCCCCCGACCAAACGAGCGTGCCTCCGTGGCTGACGGCAACGAGTCGTTCCCGGCGGGCGACATCGTGGCGTGGGCCCGGCAGCACTGGCGCGGGATTCTCGCGGTACTCCTCGCGCTGTTTCTCATGTGGCGGTTCTCCGGGAAGCGTCCCGATGAGAACGGTCGCTACGTGCTGGTGAAGGACGACGTTCCCTGCCAGGCACAACGCGAGGACGACGACGGGCGCCGCTGGTGTTACATCGTGCTCGACACGCGGTCTGGCAGGCTCGAGGAGCGCGTCCGCAAGGTCGGAGCGCAGAAGCGCAAGTGAGCATCGCGCCGGGCCCCGATCTCGCACGGGCGGAACGCCTGTGCTACGAGCGTCACCTGCTGTTTCCTTCGCCGGTACGGTCGCATAGCTCAGCTGGTTAGAGCGCCTGCTTCACACGCAGGAGGTCCCAGGTTCGATCCCTGGTGCGACCACTCTCCCCCGGGCGACCACGGTGGCGGCGGGTTCAAGAACGCTCGGCGTTCGCCCACGCGAGCGCGTCGTCGAGGCGGTCGTTCCCCCAGAAAAGCTCGCGACCGACGACGAAGCTCGGCGCTCCGAAGATGCCGAGCGCGATCGCTTCCTCGGTGTTGGCTCGGAGCTGCGCCTTGGTCGCGGGACTTTCCGCTTCGGCGAGAGTCTTCTCGGCATCGACCCCGAGCCTGGTCAGGATAGCGGCAACGACGTCGCGGTCGCCGGTCTCGCGGTCCTCGACGAAGTTCGCATGATAGACGGCGCGGACGAAATCCGGTCCCCAGTCTTCGATCGCGCCGACACATGCGACGCGCGCGCCGACGAGACTCGGCCGGGGGAACCGCGCCGGATGCCGGAGCTCGAGCCCGTGGCGCCGGCACACGCGCTCCAGGTCGCGCCACATGTAGCGGCCCTTCACCGGGTACACGTTGAAGGGCGAATCGTTCCACCCCTGCGCCTGGAAGATCGGCCCCAGCAGAAACGACCGCCACTCGACCGTGACACCGGCCGCGGCGGCTTCGCGGCCGATCCGCATCGCCGCCGGATAGGAGTACGTGCTCGCGAGCTCGAACCAGAACTGCACCGACGCCACACTGGTCTCTCCTTTCGGCGGCCGGACGATAGCACGCCCCCGAGCACTCGGAAGCGGAAGGCGCGACCCCACGCGGTTCCGACCGAAGCGTGATACGTGCTCGCTCCGTGACCGACGACCCGCGTGCGGGCGACGCTTGGATCGCACGGCGCCAGCTCCCCGCGATCGGCGCGGCGGCGCTCGCGGGGTTGGTCGGGCTCGTCGTCTCGCTCGAAAGCTGGGTCGCGGTCGACGATGCGGCGTGGCGTGCGGTGCTGTTCCTGCGCGGTTGCTCGACCGACGCGATGGTCGAGCGCAGCGTCACCCTCGCCACGCGTGCCCTCGCGCTACTGCTGATTGCCGCCGCCGTGCTGCACGTGCGGGCGCGCGGCGTCGCATCGGCGTGGCCGTGGATCGGCCCATGGCTCCTCGGCCTCCTCACGAGCAAGGCGCTCAAACATTTGCTCACCCGTGAACGCCCGAGCGCGCTTCCCGACGTGACGGTCGGCTACAGCTTCCCGAGCGCGCACGTGATGAACGGCCTGCTCGCGGCGGTGGCGGTCGTCGCTCTCACGCGGGGATTCCGGCACCGCGGACGGTGGTGGCTTCTCGCTGGCGCGTGCACGGCGACGCTCGTGGTCGGCCGCGTTCTCCTCGGTCGGCATTGGACGACCGACGTGGTCGGAGGGATCTTGAGCGCGCTCGTGCTCGTCGGCTTCGCGGTGCCGGCGTTCGCCTCCAGGCCGGTGGTGGCGCCGGTGATGCTCACGGCGGCGCTCGCGGCTGCGTTCGCGCTCGACCGGAGCCCGTGGGTGCGCGGGGTGCGATTGCCGACGCCGCTCGTGGGTCGCGGGGCGGCGCTCGTCGACGTCGAGCTCGGGAGCGCGACGTCGACGGATCTCCGCGGGTCGTGGACTGGCGCCGCGGCCGAGCCGCCGTTCGGCCCGTTCCAGTGGCTCGACGGCGAGGGGACCCTCGCGTTCGACGTGCCCGCGACGCTGGACCCGGGCGTGCCGCTGACGTTGGCGATCGGCGGACGGCCGAAGAAGCGGCCGGGGTCGTGCCCACTGCTCGGCGTGGCGGTGAACGGGCAACCACTCGCCAGCTTCGTCCCCTTCGTCGGCTGGCGGGAGTACCGCCTGCCGTTGCCGCCCGCGCTCGTACGCGCCGGACGGAACGAGCTCGACCTCCGCACCGGCCATGGCACGGCGCGGTTCGGGCTGACGTACGTCCGGCTCTCCGTCGGCCGATCAACCGCCGACTAAGCGGCGCATCACCGCGATCCCCGCGAACCCCGCGACGAGGCACGCGACGAGCGTGACGCCGACGTTCGCGACCGCGCGCCACCAGAGGCCGTGCTGCAGATATACGACCGTCTCCTGGTTGAACGCGGAGTACGTAGTAAACCCGCCGAGAAAACCGGTCGTCAGCACCAGGCGTAGCGTTGGTGTGATGCTGTCGCCTACGATGCTGACATGGGCGATCGCCCCGATGAGGAACGACCCGAGGATGTTGACGGCGATCGTGCCGTACGGAAATTGGGTGCCCACCATGACACCGATTCCGGACGAGAGCGCAAAGCGAGCCCCCGTGCCGGCGGCACCGGCCAAGCAAACGAGCACGAAGTCCCTCATGGTGGGCTCGGGGTGCCACATCGCGTCCGTGGTTGCCAGCTGCGTCCGCATGCGCGCGCCGGTGACGGGTGCTGCGTGAGTGCGGACGCATGACGATCGCTGTGACCGGGGCGACCGGATTCGTCGGCCGCTGGCTCGTCGCCCATCTGCTCGCGGCCGGCCACTCGTTGGTCGTTCTCACCCGCACGCACGACGGCGCTGAACGCGTGCCGGCGCGCTGCCGTGTCGTCGTGTGGGATCCCGCGCGCGGGCCGCTCGCACCGGCCGCGCTCGAAGGGGTCGACGCCGTGGTGAACCTCGCCGGTGCCGGCGTCGCCGACGGGCGCTGGAGCGCGCGGCGGAAGGACGTCATCCTCGGGTCCCGCGTCGACACCACCCGCGGGCTTGCCCACGCCATCGCCGCCATGCCGACGGAGCGCCGCCCGCGGGTGCTCGTGTCCGCTTCGGCCGTCGGCGTCTACGGCGACCGCGGCGACGAGGCGGTCACCGAGGAGTCGTCTGCGGGCACGGGATTTCTCGCCGAGGTGTGTCAGGCGTGGGAACGGGAGGCGCGCGCGGCCGAGTCCACCGGCATCCGCGTCGTCATTCTGCGGATCGGGGTCGTGCTCGGTCGGGGCGGAGGAGCTCTCGCCCGCATGTTGCCGCCCTTTCGCCTCGGGCTCGGCGGCCGGATCGGCTCCGGCCGACAGTGGACGAGCTGGATCCACCTCGACGACCTCGTGGCGCTGATCGCGTTCGCGCTCGAGCGCTCGGACGTCCGCGCAGTCGTGAACGCGGTCGCGCCGGGCCCCGTCACCAACGCCGATCTCGCCGCGACACTCGGCCGGGTGCTCGGGCGTCCGGCGCGGGTTCCCGTCCCCGCGCTGGCGTTGCGCGTGGCATTGGGCGAAATGGCTGCCGTGCTCCTCGAAGGACAGCGCGTCGTGCCGGCGGCCGCCGAGCGGTACGGGTTCCGGTTCCGCCATCCGGAGCTCGCCGGCGCGCTCGCCGACGTGGCTGTGGACGCGTCCACGGTGCTCGAGACCGAGCAATGGGTCCGGCAGCCCCCGGCGGAGGTCTTCTCGTTCTTCTCGGACGCGCACAACCTCGAGCGGATCACGCCGCCGTTCTTGAAGTTCCGCATTCTCGGCGTCAGCGCCCCGGAGCTCCGCACGGGGACGCGCATCGACTACCAGTTGTCGCTGCACGGGGTCCCGGTGCGCTGGCAGAGCATGATCCAAGACTGGAACCCGGATCGGTCGTTCGTCGACGTCCAGACCCGCGGCCCGTACCAGCGGTGGGAGCACACCCACGAGTTCGAGCCCTACGAGGGCGGAACCATCATTCGCGATCGCGTGCGCTACGAGCTCCCGTTGGGTGCGCTCGGCGGCGTCGTTGCCGGAGGGTTCGTGGCCAAGGACGTCGCGGCGATCTTCGACTTCCGCCGCAGCAGTATCCGCGGGATCTTCGGATGAGAGCCCATCGAGCCATGGCGCTGGCGGCGCTCGCCGCCCTGACAATCGCACGGCCGGCTCTCGCGAAGGACATCGAGGGCGTCCGCTTCGCCGACGAGGTGCGAGCGGGGACCGTCGCGATGCGCCTCCACGACGTCGGTCTCCTCCGGTACCGGTACGTCATCAAGGCCTACGTTGCCGCGCTCTACCTCGGCGATGGGGCGCGTGCGAACGACGTGCTTGCGGACGTCCCGAAGCGCCTCGAGATCGAGTACTTCTACACCATCAAGGCGGACGGATTCGCGAATGCGACCAACGAGGGCATCGCCGCCAACGTCTCCACCGACACCGTTGCGAAGCTCCGCGCCCGCATCGACAAGCTGAATACGCTCTATCGCGACGTGAAGCCGGGCGATCGCTACGCGCTCACGTATGTCCCGGGCGTCGGCACCGAGCTCGCCCTCAACGGATCGCCGCTCGGCACAATCGAAGGCGCCGACTTCGGCGCGGCGGTCTTCGCGATCTGGCTCGGCCCAAAGGCGCTCGACGCGTCGTTGAAGACACAGCTGCTGGGACGGTCCTGAGCGTGTGGGTCCGGCGCGCGTTCACGCTCCCCGCGCTGGTGGTCGTGACGTCGCTGTGGCTCCTGTTGCTGCCGCTGACGCTCGTCGTGGCGGTCGGAGTGGACCTGGTGCGCGGGGGGCCGTGGCCGGTCGTCCGCTGCGTCGTCTACCTCGCGATCTACCTCGTGAGCGAGGTCGCGGGCGTCGCCGGCGCCGGAGTGGTGTGGCTGACGAGCGGCCCATGGCTCGGCGGCTCGCGGGAGCGCTTCCTCGCCCGCAACGTGGCGCTGCAGTCGTGGTGGGCGAATCTCCTCTACCGCGCCGCCGAGCAGGTGTTCCGCCTGCGGACAGTCGTCGAGGGCGACCACGTCGTCGTCCCCGGACCCATCCTGCTCTTCGTCCGCCACGTCAGTCAGGCCGACACTTTGCTCCCGGTCGTCTACGTCACGCGCCGACATGGGATCGCGCTCCGCTTCGTCCTGAAGGAGGAGCTCCTGTGGGATCCCTGCCTCGACATCGTGGGCCGGAGGCTTCCGAACGCGTTCGTACGTCGCGCCTCCAGCGAGACCGAGCGCGAGATCGCGAGCGTGCAGCGTCTGATGGGCGATCTCGGCCCGCACGACGGCGTCCTGATCTATCCCGAGGGAACGCGCTACACGCCCGCCAAACGCCGTCAGGTGCTGGACAAGCTCGCGACCCGCGTGCCGCCCGATCTGCTCGCGCGGGCCACCCGACTTCGGCACGTGCTCCCGCCGCATCTCGCCGGCCCGCTCGCTCTCCTCGAGTGCAACCCGGGCGCGGACGTCGTCTTCTGCGGGCACACGGGATTCGAGCCCGCCGGATCGCCCCGCGAGATTCTGGGCGGAGCGCTCGTCGGTGCTACTATTCGCGTGCGTTTCCGGCGCGTCCCATACGCCGCAGTGCCGCCCAAGACGCCCGAACGCGTCATCTGGCTGTACGAACAATGGCAGCATCTCGACGATTGGCTCGACGAAGTCTATCCCCCATCGGGGTGAGAAATTCGCGCCTGAAGGACGGGATGGCGAGTATGCTCATGCGTTGGCAGGATTAATCGTCATGAACGACGCACTCGACAAGAAGCAATCCCCGAGCGCGCCGCAGCGCGCGCTCATCATCGGTTCCGACGCCTCGAAGCGTCGGCCTGTTGCACAGTCGCTGAGCGGATG
>JANNPN010000464.1:0-39818 GCA_031400185.1 Polyangiaceae bacterium | reverse complement strand
CGCGTGACGGCGTCGCCCTCGTCACGCTGAACCGCCCCGCGTCCCTGAACGCGATGAACGCGGCGCTGATCGCCGACCTGCACGCCGCCTTCGCCGAGCTCCGCAGTGACCGCGCGTGTCGCGTGATCGTCCTGACCGGCGCGGGGCCCGCCTTCTGCGCCGGGCTCGACCTGAAGGAAGGTGCGGTCCCGGCGGAGGCCGCGGGCCTCGGTCGCGTCCAGTCCGGGCTCGTCGTGCAGCAGGCGATCGCGACGCTCGTACCGACGATGCGCGCGATGCGGCAGCCGATCATCGCCGCCGTGAACGGCGCGGCGGCCGGCGGCGGCCTCGCCCTGGCACTGGCGAGCGACATCCGAGTCGCCGCCGCCTCGGCGCGCTTCAACGTCGCGTTCGTGCGGATCGGGCTTTCCGGCTGCGACATCGGCGTGTCGTGGCTGTTGCCGAGATTGATCGGCGCAGCGCGCGCGTACGAGCTCATGCTGACGGGACGCTTCCTCCCCGCCGCGGAGGCGAAGGAGATGGGGCTCGTACTCGACGTCGTCGCCGACGGGACCGTCGTCGATCGCGCGCTCGCGGAGGCCGACCTCATCCTCGCCAACAGCCCCTTCGGCGTGCAGATGACCAAGGAAGTCATGTGGAGCCAGCTCGAGATCGGATCGCTCACGGCCGGCATCGACCTCGAGAACCGGACGCAGCTGCTCGCGAGCCAGACCGGCGACATGATGGAGGCCGTTGCAGCGTTCCTCGCGAAGCGGCCGCCGAACTTCACCGATGAATGAAAAGGAGACGACGCGATGAGCCTCATAGGACGCACGGCCTTGGTGAGCGGCGGAAGCCGCGGGATCGGCCGCGCCATCGCGCTCGGCCTCGCCGCCGACGGCGCCGATGTCGCCGTGAACTACCGCCGCGACGAGGACGCCGCGCGCGCGACCGTCACCGACATCGAGAAGCTCGGCCGGCGCGCCGCCGCGTACGGCGCCGACGTCGGCGAGTGGCAGCAGTGCGCCGCGCTGGTCGAGGACGTGCTCGCCGACATGGGCCGCGTCGACATCCTCGTCTGCAACGCCGGGGTCGCGTCGCGCGGTCAGACCGTCGCCGACACCGACCCGCGCGAGCCCGACCGCCTCTGGAAGACCCACGTGTACGGCGCCTGGGCGCTCGCGAAGCTCGTCGTGCCGACGATGCGCGAGGCGCCGCGCGGCGACGTCGTCATGATCTCGTCGGTCGCAACCCAGTACATGGCGCCGAACAGCGCGCCCTACAACATGGCGAAAGCAGCGCTCGAAGCGCTCGCGATCACGCTCGCCAAGGAGGAACGGCAACACGGCATCCACGTGAACGTGGTCGCGCCCGGCCTCGTCGACACCGACATGGGCCGGCGGCTCGTCAAGGGCGCGATGGGCGTCTCGGACATCCGCACGATGGACGCGAGCAGCGCCTTCGGCCACGTCTGCACGCCCGAGGAGGTCGCCGACGCGGTGCGCTTCCTGGTGTCGGAGCGCGCCGGGTATCTCACGGGCCAGCGGATCGGCGTCGACGGCGGGCCGTTCTGAGCTCGGTTCAGGGCTTCCGGCAGGCCGGCCGCGCCGCTACCCTCGCCCGGGGGAGACATGCCGATGCGAACGCGCGACCTGCTCACGATGCGGAACACCGGCCATCCGGGCATCAATGCCCTCTTCGCGAAGGCACACTCGGCCGACTGGGATTTCGAGAACGACGTCGACTGGAGCGTGAAGGTCGCGCCCGACGACCCGCTGGTCGCCCACAGCTGGGGTGCCTTCGGCAAGACGTCGACCTACCAATCGCTGCCGGAGCCCGTGAAGGCGTACGCGACCCGGCGCGCCGTCGGTCGCATGCTGAACATCCTGCAGGTCGGGGAAAGCGTTGCGCAGAACGTCTGCGCCCGCCTCGTGCTCGTGCTCCACGAGGAGGACTACCGGAACCACGCCGCCGCGCAGGCGATGGACGAGGCGCGCCATCATCTCGCGTACCGCCGATTCCTCGACATGATGGGCGAGCGCGTGGAGGACATCGACGGCGGCACCGAGATGATGTTCGACGCGCTCCTCGCCTCGCAGGATCCGCTCGAGCTGATCGCGACCGAGCAGTTCTTCCTCGAGAGCTTCGCGATGAGCATCTTCGAGGGCCTGAAGCGGGACGCGACGCATCCACTGCTCCGCCGCATCCTGGAGCTCATCACGCGCGACGAGAGCCGCCACATGGGCTTCGGCGTCCTCTACGTCGCCGAGTGGATGCACCGGCAGCCGCTCGAGGCGCGGATCGCGTTCGCGCGGCGCTGGCTCGGGCAGATCCTCGGCTCCCTGCTCGATCGTCCGGGGCCGATCTTCCTCGCGCGGGTCGTGCAACGCCTGCGCCAGGCGGGTCTGACCGATGCCGAGGAGATCGCGCCGCAGATGCTGCGCGAGCAGCAAGCGATCAACGCCGCGGACATCGCGGAGATCGTGTCGGGCGCCAAGGTGCCGCACCTCTTGAAGAGCGCGCGGCGAGTCGGCCTCCTCGAGCCCGAGATCCTGGACGCGCTCGAGATCGCCGATCATCCCATCGTCCGGGGGGTGCTGCGCGCGGCCGAGCCCACCGAGGCTTCGGCGGCTGACTGAGCGCGCCGTTTTCGGTTCCGCGGCCGCGATCTAGGATCTGCGCGACGGCTGCCGGAGCCTATGGCGTTCGGCGCTGGGCGACTTCGCGCGATCCGGCGACCGCCTTTTTCATTGACGGCGTCGACTACGCGCGTGGTAGCAAAGCGCCTCGATGCGGCTCCCGGTCCCGGCCCTAATCCTCGCAATCGCGCTCGCGCTTCCCGTGCCGAGCGCCGCCCTCACGATCGACGCCGCGACCGTCGCGTTCAATCCGAAGAAGACCGACGCCTTCGCGGTGAAGGGCAGCTTCACGCCCTTCGACGCGTCCGGGGTCAGCGCGGTGACGGTCGCGTTCGGCGCGTTCACCCAGACGATCCCGGCGGCGAGCTTCGTCGCGAAGAAGGGCAAGCTTTCGTTCAAGGGCGCCAAGGGCGCGCCCGGGCTCGCGACCCTCACGATCGACACGGTGAAGGGGAAGCTCGCGGCCGCCGGCAAGAACCTCACGCTCGGTGCCTTCGACAATCCCGCCGCGTTTCGTCTCACCGCCGGTTTCGCGTTCGACGAGTGCAGCACGCTCACCTTCGCCGAGGTCAAGAACAAGCGGAAGCTCGTGAGCGCCGTGCCGGCCTGCGGCTTCGCGGAGGTCCCGACGGCGTCGCCCCACACGATCTTCGTGAACGCCCCGACCGAGGTGCGCGTGCAGGTGGCCGTCGTCGACGACCTCGCCCTCGATCTCGCGAGCCTCGTCCTGCTGCGGCTCGACCCGACGCTCCAGCCCGTCGGCGCGCCGGCCTGTGCGCTGAAGGACGACGGCAGCCCGGCGAGCGGCGACGCGACCGCCGTCGACGGCATCTTCAGCTGTCGTCTCACGATGACGGAGCCGGTGCCCGGGCGCGTGCGCTTCGCGGTGCGCGCGCTCCGCGACACGGTGCTCGTGCTCTCGCCGAGCGTCTTCGTCGACGCGGTCACCCCGCTCACCGGCGCCGAGGTCACCGCGGTGATCACCGCGCAGAGCGCCGCGCGCGACGCGTGGGACGCCGCGTTGGCCGCACTCGGCAACACGACGAAGGCACGCAAGGCCGCAGTCGCCGACATCCTCGAGATCCCCGGCGTCGCGAACGCCGGCATCGCCGCGGACCGCGCCAACATCTTCATCGAGTACACCAACGGCCTCGAAGGCGGGCTCGATCTCGACCCGGTCGGCGACCCGAACCTGGCACCGTTCCCGTTCAGCCGCACGGCGCTCGCGTCGCGCTCCGCCGCCCCGCAGCCGGTGCTGCGCGCGTCGCCATTGGCAGCATCGACCACGGCGCCGCGGGTCGGCAACGCCAAGGTGCTCATCTGGGCGGCGTTCGAGAACGAGAACCAGCACCAGCGTACGCAGGTGGCGGCGCTAACCGCCCTCTTCCAGCAATCGACGTGTCCCAAGTTCGAGGTGACGGTCCTCAAGAACGAGGAGTGTACGCTCGCGTCGCTCGAGACGTTCCCGGACTACGGCACCGTGGTCCTCCTGACGCATGGCGCGCAGCCAAGGGCCGACAAGGAGGTCGGCTTGATGACCCGCGAGAAGGCCACGCTGCAGAGCGAGTGGCTGACGTACGCGCGCGATCTCCGGCTCGAGCGGCTGCTCGTCTACGGCGGACGCTTCCCCGAGAAGCACGGCTACTTCGTGTTCTTCCCGGGCTTCCTGGCGAGCGTCACCGACCGCGGGTTCCCGAACACCGTGGTCTTCGCGGGCGGCTGCAGCAGCGCCGGCAATCGCAGCCTCGCGAACGTGTTCCTCGCGACCGGCGCGCTCGCGTACGTCGGCTTCACGTCGACCGAGGACGCGCGGTTCGCGCAGATCACCGCGGAGTCGTTTTTCTCGAACCTCCTGCAGCCGGGCACCACCGTGACCGACGCGTTCGCGCGCATCCCCTACAAGACGCTGAAGCAGTATCTCGTCGCCAAGAACGCCGACGTCGCGCTTCTCGAGTCGACCTACGGTCCGACCTTGACGACGAAGGCCGCACTGCTGCGCGGCGATGGCCGACTCACGTACGCCTGCGCGCCCCCGGCGGCCGGGCTCGTCGAGACGGTGACGGTCGCGGCCGCGCCGATGGGTCACGCGGTCGGTACGGTGCGTTTGCAGGCGGGCGTGAGCTACCGCCTGGTCGTGACGGGCACGGCGACGCTCTCGAGCTTCGACGGAACCGTGGCGCAGGAGGACTCGCTCTATTGCTTCGGCAACACCTCCAGCACGTTCACGTGCAACCCGCCGTTCCCGATCGGCGACCACGTACGATTCTACGTGCAGCTCGCCGACGAGGAGCCGGGCTTCGGGGATCTCGAGTCGATCGCCGATTTCGCCGGCTCGGGCATCCGTCCCTACAACGGCGCACACCGCTACGAGTACCCCTGGACGGGCAAAGAGGGCCGCCTCTGGGTGAGCACCTACCCGTCGATCTTCCCCGGCGACGGCACCGACATCACCGGGTCGTTCACGGTCCAGGTCTTCCGGGACTGAGTTCGCGTTTGTCGCGGCCGTCGTTGCCGCGAGTGTCACACAGAACGGATGAAGACGCAGACGTGGGGTTGCATCTCGGCACCCCGACGCCATACGTCGAGGCATGGCGAAGACGCGGAAAACGATCAGCGCCGACGATGCCGCGGCACTCGTGCACTCGGGGGACTGGGTCGATTACGGGTTCGGGATGGGGCAGCCCGAGCGCTTCGATCGGGCGCTCGCCGCGCGCGCGGGTGAGCTTCGGGGCGTGAAGCTCCGGAGCGCCTTCAGCATGCGGCCGCGCGCGGTGATCGAGATCGATCCGTGCGGCGAGCACTTCCTCGGGTACAACTGGCACTTCTCGGGATACGACCGCGCCCGCGCCGACGAGGGCCGGGCGCACTACGTACCGATGAACTTCGGCGAAGCGCCGGAGCTCTACCGCCGCTTCGTCGAGCCGCTCGACGTCGTCTGCATCCGCACCTGCCCCATCGACGCGAACGGGCGGTTCAACTTCAGCGGCGCCGTCACCTACCACAAGGCGATGACCGAGCGCGCGAAGATCCTGATCGTCGAGCCCTCGACGGCGCTCCCCTACGTGCACGGTATGGAAGAAGCCGTCGACGCGAGCGAGGTCGACTATGTGATCGACGGCGGCGACGATCCGGCGCCCGCGATCGGCAACCCGACCGCGACCGACGTCGACCGCAAGGTCGCCGCGTTGATTGCGGCCGAGGTGAAGGACGGCGCATGCCTCCAGATCGGCGTCGGCGGCATGCCGAACGCCGTCTGCGGGCTCTTGAAGGATGCGGGCGTCCGCGACCTCGGCATCCACACCGAGATGCTCGTCGACGGCATGATCGACCTCGTCGAGGCCGGCGTCGTGACCGGCGCACGGAAGCGCATCGACACCGGCAAGATCGTCTTCACGTTCGCCGCCGGCTCGCGGCACCAATACGACGTCATCGACAAGAACCCGCTCTGGCGCTCGTGCCCCGTCGACTACACGAACCTGCCGCACAACATCATGCAGAACGACGACGTCGTTTCGATCAACAACACGACGCAGATCGACCTCCAGGGCCAGGCCGCGTCGGAGTCGTCGGGGCACCGCCACATCAGCGGCACCGGCGGGCAGCTGCAGTTCGTGCGCGGGGCCTACGCGTCGCGCGGCGGGAAGTCGTTCATCTGCCTCTCGTCGACCTACGAGCGCCACGGCCGGCGTGAGAGCCGGATCGTCACGACCCTCACGCCCGGGAACGTGGTCACCACGCCGCGCACCGACGTCATGTACGTCGTGACCGAGTACGGCCTCGTGAACCTGAAGGGCAAGTCGGTCGCCGAGCGCGCCCGCGCCTTGATCGGACTCGCCCACCCCGACTTCCGCGAGGAGCTCGAGCGCGACGCGCGCGAGAAGCGGATCCTGCCAGCCGCGTTCCACTGAGCGCGCGTCCGCGGAGGACGACGAATGGCGCGCGGCCTTCGCGGCGATGGTCGATCCCCTACCCCGCCTCGCGCGCGCCGTGCTGCCACAGATGATCGAGCGACACGCCGGGAAGATCCTCGTCATGGGCAGCGCCGCGGGCACTCCGCGGCCAGAAGCGGACGTCGAGCTACAGCGCGGCGCGCGGAGCGCAGCTCGCCTGGGCGCAGGCGGTCGGCGTCGAGGTGGCACCGCACGGCATCCAGGTGAACGCGATCGCGCAGAACCTCGTCGACAACCCGACGTACTTCCCGCCCGAGGTGCAGGCGAAACCGGCCTTCCAGGAGCGGATCAAGCGCGAGGTTCCGCTCGGGCGGCTCGTCTCGGCACGCGAGGACGCGCGCTTCGCAGCCTACCTGTGCTCGGACGCGGCGAGCTGCTTCGTCGCGCAGATCTTTCCGGTCTCGGGCGGCTGGGTCACGCGGTGAGCCCGCACGCGGAACGGCATGCTCTGCCACGACTGAGCGACACCGCCGCCGCCGCCCGCCGGCGGCGGCGTCACTCCACTTCGGCGAGGATCGCGTTCAGGTGCGCCGCGACGTCGGCGGAATCCAGGATCCCGGTGTGGGTCGCGTCGTAGCCGCGGATGGTCTTCGCTTCTTCCTGGGCTTCCGGCCGGAGCTGACTCGCAACGTCGACGACGCCGTCACTGGTGCAGCCGCCCTTGAAGCCGAAGAGCATGTGGTACGGGAGGTCGTCCGGAAGGCGCCGGCGGCGCGTCCGCTTCTCGGGATCGGCGTAGAAGAGCCCGTCGAGGTATGGGCTTCCGGGGGCGAGCCCGTACCACGAGCGCACGACGATCGGCGACGTCTCGACGCCCTCACCCGCCGACGCCATGCCGCCGAGCGGCGACGAGATCGTGACGAACGTGCGGATCGAGTCCTTCGCGCTCGTGTCGTGGTGCCGGAGCACGAGTCCACGCGCCACGAGACCGCCCATGCTGTGCGCGACCACGACGCTGGTCTCGACCTTCAGCGTCAGCTCGAGCCGCGTGAACAGCTCGTCGAGCCACCCGACGAGCACGTCGAGGCGCGCGCCGGACGGGTAGTACACGACCCAGGGCTGGAAGCGCGTGCGATCGAGCTTCGCAATGATGCTCTTGAAGTTCCGCGGTGTGCCGTTGATGCCGTGCACGAAGAGGACGGGGATGCGCTTCGGGTCGAAGGGCTCGAGGAAGTAGATGCCGGCGCGGCCGGCGACGAGGAAGGCGTAGTACTGCCACATGCCCCGCGCGGCCACCTCGTCCGCGAACCGCGCATCGTCGAGCGTCACGATGTCGCCGAGCTTGGCGAGCGCGTAGATGCTCTTCGCCTTTTGCGACTCGTCGGGACGCGGCATCAGGCCGCTCAGGCTGAGCCGCCCCGTTCGGAGCGCACGCCCGGCGTAGGGGATCACGATCTTGATGCCGGCGACGCGCTGCCCGGGCGTCAGCGCGATCGGCTGCGCGAGGTCGGGGCGAAAGGTCGGCTCGTCCTCGTAGGCGCCGTCACGGTTCACGTCCTCGAACGCCGCGAGCCAGTAGGTGCCGGCCTGCACCGCGAACACCCACTCACCCGGCTTCGCGGCCGTGAAGTAGTCGACCAGGCGGAAGTCGTCCGCGTCGCGCGCCAGCAGTGCCACGACGAGCGGACCCGTCGGCGGACGCTCCGTCGCGACGGTGCCCGCGACCACGCCGAGCTCGTCGGCGAGCTGCTGCTGCTCCTTCACCGCGAAGATGGTGGAGCAGCTGCCGGCAAACGGTGCGAGGAGCGCGATGGCGACGAGGCACCGCGCCACGATCGTGCGGCGGAGACGACGATTCACGCGGAGCAGGCCGGCGTCGTGCTACTTGTCCCGGAATTGGTCCGGCTGGTTGCGGAACGCCGGCATCCCGTAGCGCGCTTCCCAGCAGATGCCGTTGCTCGCCTTCAATTGCAGCACGACGTCGGGACCTTGAATGAACGGCAGGACGGGTATCGGCAGGTTGGCGCCTTTGCCGAGGATGGCGATCTTGGTCTTGCCGTCGCCGAGCCCCTGCTTCAACTGCACCTGGCTGATGCCCTGCGAGGCGTGCGCCTTGTCGGTGTACTTGAAGCCGGTCTTCGACTCCTTCCAGCACGGCGCCGTGCCGCAGGTGCCGCCGGCGGGGATCGCGTAGCTCGCGGCCAGGCGCGGCTCGCCGGCGACGTGCTCGTAGATGCAGAACTGGTAGCTCGTCGACGTGGTCGGGTTGCCGAAATCGATCTTCGGCGTCGCGGCGCCCGGCGAGTACTTCCACTGCAATTTGTTCTTCTCGGGATTGAGGCGGCTGATGATCTGCACCGCCGCCTTGCCCGCGACCGTCGGCGCACGGCAGCCCGCGATCGGCGCGGGGCCGCAGGGCTCGAAGTGGCAGCTCGCATCGCAGCCGTCGCCGAGGTCGAAGTTGCCGTCATCGCACTCCTCGGAGCAGCCCTCGTCGAGGGTGCCGTCGCCGCAGCTCTCGAGGAAGCCGCCGCACACGCCGGCGATGCAGCGGTCGTTGATGCTGCACACGTTGGCATCGTCGCACGGGGTCTCGTCGGGCTGCTTGGCGTCGCCCGGGCACGCGGCGGCGCTGCCGGTGCACTGCTCGGCGGCATCGCACTCGTCGGCCGCCGCACGACACTCGACCGACGACGACGTGAACCCGTCGCTCGGGCAGGCCGCGCTCGATCCGGTGCAGTGCTCGGCGACGTCACAGACGCCGGCGCTCGCGCGGCACTCGACGCTTGCCGACGCGAACCCGTCCCCGGGGCACGCGTCGCCGACGCCGTCGCAGCTCTCGCCGAGATCGCACACGCCGGCGCTCGGCCTGCACGGCGCGATGCTCTTGCCGTCGACAGGACACGCCGCGGCGCTGCCGGTGCAGTGCTCGGCGAAGTCGCAGATGCCCGCGCTCGCGCGGCACTCGACGCTGCCGGCCTCGAGCGCGTCGGCCGGGCAATCGTTCCCGATCCCGTCGCAGCTCTCGGCGACGTCGCAGACGCCGGCCGCCGGCCGGCATGGTCCGGTGCTCTTCAAATCGCCACATGCCCCGCTCGACCCGTCGCAGACGTCGGCGAGGTCGCACTCGCCGGCGGCATCGCGACACGCGGTGTCGGCGGGACGCAAGGTGCAGAGTATCGTGCAGCACGACTCGGGCGTGCCGGTCGCCGGACCGTCGTCGCACTCCTCCAAGACGTCGAGGTTGCCGTCGCCGCAGGGCGGGATCTGCGCCCGGGCGGCCGACGGCAGCGCGAGCGCCGCGACGAGCAGGAGCACCGCGATGAGAGTGGTGCGCCCGCGGCGCGTCGTGTCGTCGCTCATGATCTACCCATTCAGTTGGATTTGGCCTTGAAGGAGGTGGCCGTGTTCTGGAAGGTCGATGAAAAGGTGGCTTCTCAGCAGGCACCACCACCGTTCACCAACGGCACGCGAACAGGCAGATTCATGACCGAGAGCGCCAGGGCTTGCAAGTTATTTCCGCGCCCCGTCACGACAATTTGCGCCTTCCCCGCCGGCCCGGACTCGAGCGACCCCTGCTGCAGGCCGTCGGGCATGAGGTCGCGGTCGACATAGCGGAACCCCTTCGCGTTCTCCTTCCAGCAGTTGCGGATCTCGTTGGTCCGGCAGGTCTCAGCCTTGGGTGACGCGCTAGCGCGTCAGGTCGCGGGCGGTTCGTGCGACTGGGCCGGGTGTCTACCGCGATCGCGAGCCGAATCCTCGGGGGGGATCAGCGTCGCCCTTCGCGTCCGATGCAGCGTCGCGCGCCCCTTTGGCGGCGGGGATCCGCGGCCGCATGGACTGCTGGATGGGTACCAGACGTGCCACCGGACGTCCGTCTCGGACGATGACGATCTCGGTCTCCCGGCCGCTCTGGATGAGCTCGACCAACTTCGAGAGTGACGTCTCCACCGTCGGCAAGTCAAAGATAGCCATTCGTCAGAGCTACCCAGACTTCGGTCGGCCCACAAGTGCAGCAGTGGACGCGCAATGACGGCGCGCGGTTTCGGATCGCACGGTCGGCCTCGTATTTCGCGGGTGCGACCGTCGCGCCTTTTCCCCCGCTTTCCATCGTCGCCCTCCCCGTGATCGCGGGCCTGCTCGGCAATCGCCGTGATCTCGGGACGTTAGGCGCCGTGGTCGCTGGACGCGTTCGGCGACGCTGCGCGCAGCGCGCGGCACGCCGGCTGCTCATGCCGAGGAGAGTCTCATGCGCAGTCGCACGCGTCGCTTCTCCGAGGATCATCGACGATCTCCGAGAATCATCGACGAGACGACACGACGGACCGCGTGCGCGCACGGGCGCGCTCCTCGACACCCCGGACCTGCCGATCTCGACGTTGCCGATCCGCGCAAGCGAAATCCGATTAGATTTGCCCGGCCCGAGTGCGGTAGGACGGCCGTCGGTCGCCGCCGCGCTCGCGCGGGTCGGCCTATGTCAGGGACCGCAACGGAAAGGATTCCGTCATGACCCACAAGAGGCTTGCTCTTTCGGTGTCGGCGCTGGCGCTGCTGCTCGGGATCGCCGCGCCGGCAGACGCCCTCACGTTCACGTGCTCGACGGTCGCCCGGAAGGGCACCCTCGACCCGTCGAACGGCGAGTTCGGCACCCGCTACGACTCGCCAGGGATCAACGCGGCGGGCGACGTCGTGTTCTTCGCGCACGCGAAGCGCGCCCCGCGCCGGCTCTATCTCTACCCGAACGCCGCTGCACCGAGCATCATCGCCGGCACCGGCGACGGGGCCCCGGGCGGCAGCGCTTACAAGACGTTCCGCGAGCCGTCGATCAACGACGCCGGCGACCTCGCGTTCCACGCGAAGCTCGCGATCGGCGAGGGCGTCTTCCAGCGGCCCGCGGCGGGTGCGGTCGCGAAGGTCGCGATGACGACCGACGCGTCACCCGGCGGTGGCGTGTTCGAGAAGTTCCCCGCGGTGTCGCGGGTGAACGCCGCCGGCAACGTCGCGTTCATCGGCCGCGTCTCGAGCGGCGCCGACGGCGTCTTCCTCTACGACGCGACGCTCGCGACCGTCGCGACGGTCGGGCTCGTCGGCGATCTCACGCTCGAGGGGCGTCAGCTCTGCGAGCTCATCGAGGTCGGGCTCGGCGCGACCGGCACCGTCGCGATCCATGCGATGACGAAGGTCTCGTGCGCCGATCCGATGGAAGCCGAGATCCGCGGCATCTACCGTCACTCCGGGCTCCTCTTCAGCAAGGTCCTCGAGGAAGGCGACGCGACGCCGATCGGCGGTACGACGTACGACAATTTCATCGGCGCCCCCGACGTGAACGCGAGCGACAAGGTGATGGTCCGCGCCCGCACGACCGGCGTCGTCGGCGTGGTCGGCATCTTCTTGACCGACCCCGTCGGCCCGACCACCACCACGCTCGCCGCGACCGGCAACTTCGCGCCCGGCGGCGGCAGCTTGAAGTCGCTGGCTCCGGGCGGCGTCACCGACGGCGACCGCGCCGGCATCGGCGCCCGCATCGCGAGCGGCACCGCCAAGACCGGCATCTTCCTCTTCGGCGCCGGCGACGAGGCCGTGGTCCGGGACGGCGACTTGGCGCCAAACGACCAGTTCGGGCCGAACTCGTTCTACACGAAGATCAACCCCGGCAACCGCAAGACCAACGAAGAGGTCGGCGTCGACCGCTCCGGCACGTGGCTCGCGTACACGGCGCGCGTGTACGACACGATCGGCCCGCCGGGGAAGGCGGGACTCTTCCGCTGCAACGGCAGCTGACCCGCGCGCTGTTTCATAACGGGGCAACGACCTGCGCGTAGATCGGCGCCGCGCGCCGGTTTGCGTTCGTCGATGCGTCGTCCCGTGCTACGAATCGCCGCTCCGTGACCAACGCGGCGCGCTTTCCCACCTTCGACGGCTATGAGGTCGACGCCAAGCTCGGCGCGGGCGGCATGGGCACGGTGTATCGCGCGCTGCAGCTCAGCACGGGCCGTACCGTCGCCGTCAAGCTGATGCACCCGACGAGCTTCGGGTCCGGGAACGGTCGGCACCTCTTCGAGCGCGAGGTCGAGCTGACGGCCCGCCTCTCGCATCCGCACATCGCGCGCATCTACGACAGCGGGCTCCACGAGGACGCGTATTACTACGCGATGGAGTATGTCGACGGACTGCCGCTGCACCGTCACGCCGAGGAGAGCAAGCTCGGGCGCCGCGAGACGCTGCACCTGATGCAGGTCGTGTGCGACGCCGTCGAGTACGCGCACGAGCACGGCATCATCCATCGCGACCTGAAGCCGACGAACATCCTCGTCGATCGCGTGGGCGAGCCGCGCGTGCTCGACTTCGGCTTGGCGAAGACCGTGCACTCCGGCGACGACACGATCACGGTGCCGGGCGAGGTCGCGGGCACGCCGTCGTACATGAGCCCAGAGCAGGCGGCGGGCGCGGCGGACCGGCTCGACACGCGCTCCGACGTGTACTCGCTCGGCGTCGTTCTCTATCGCCTGCTCACCGGCCGCCTTCCCCACGACGACTCCGGCGGCACCGTCGCGATCATGCGCCGTATCAGCGACGAGGAGCCGCTCCGCCCCCGCACAGCCGATCCGACGGTCGACCGCGAGCTCGAGGCCCTCCTGATGAAGGCGATGGCGCGGGAGCCGGCGGCCCGCTACGCGACCGCCGGAGATCTCGCCCGTGACCTCGCGAACTATCTTCACGGCGAGCCGCTGATCGCGCGGCCTCCGTCCCTGATCTATTTCGTTCGGAAGCGCGCGGCGAAGCACAAAAGCGCCCTCGCTCTCGGCGCGTGCGCGGTCTTCCTCCTCGGTGCCGTGGCCGGCTACGACCGCACTCAACTCCGCATCGAGCGCGACGCCGCCCGGCACCGCATCGAGCGCGTCCGCGCCCATGCCAAGGCGCGCGTCGCGCAGATCCACCGTCGCATGCATGCGCTCCGCGCGAGCCTCGAGAGCACAGCGACGGGCTTCGACGGCAAGCGCGAGTAGCCACCGACGATGTGCGTGCGGCGGTCGCCCCCGCGGAAAAGATCTCAGCTGGCCCGGTAGTCGAAGAACGACTGCCGCTTGATGACTTCGGCCACCCCGAGCGGCACCGACGACTCCCACGACGCGTCGCCCGTCTTGATCTTCTTGAGGATCTCCCGCGAGAAGATCGAGAGATACTCCTCGTGGAACCCGTCGAGCTGCTCGATGCAGCCGCTCTCGACGAGATAGGTGTAGAGGTGGCGGAGCTTCGGGGCGACGTCGAGGCTCTGCACGGTCGTGAGCGCGTTCGTCTTCTGGTCGAGCAGCGGGTAGACGAAGAGCTTCAGGTCGTTCTTGAAGAGGCGCCCGAACGACTCGAGGATGCCGCCGTCCAGGTTTTGATAGTACTGCTCCTCGAACAGGTCCTTCAGGCTCCCCGCGCCCATCACGACCCCGATCTGCTTCTTCGTGTGGCGCCCGAGGTACGCGGCGAGCCGGTAGTACTGGAAGTAGTCGGAGATCAGTACGGTCATGCCGCAGGCGGCGAGCACGTCGGCGCGCGCGAGGAAGTCGTGGACGTCGATGTCGCCCGAGCTCGTCGTCGACATCAGGTTCCGCATGGTGATCTCCATCAGCGGAACGACCGTCTCGCCGGCGACGCCGGGCTCCTTCGAGAACCGCTTGAGCGCGCACTCGAGCATGTCGACGTTCACGTGCGTCACGGGACGGAAGCTCCCGCGCTCGACCAGCACCGGCCTCTTGTAGAGCACCTCGGACGGCTGCAGCACGGTGCCGTCGGCCGCGAACATCGCCGCGCCCGTGAGGCCGAGCTGCACGAGCTTCAAGCTCATGACGCGATTGTCGACGTGGCGGAACTCGATCCCCGACATCTCGACCATGTCGATCTCGATGCGGTCGGTCGTGAGGCCGTCGAGCAACGACTCAACCAGGAGCTCGGGCTCGTGGTAGAGGAAGCACGCGCCGTAGACGAGGTTCACACCGACGATGCCGAGCGCCTCCTGCTGCGCCTCCTTCTCCTTGTCGAGCATGTTGACGTGGATGACGACCTGGCTGTCGGCGTCGCGCGGGTGCGACTGGAAGCGGATGCCGAGCCAGCCGTGGCAGCCGTCGAACGAGTTGAAGCCGGCCGCTTTTACGGTGTCGGCAAACGCAAAAAACGCGGTCTTGTTGCCGCGCCGCTCGCGCAAGCGCTCGAGGTTGAGCGCGTGCTCGTACTCGAGCATCGCCTGGAGCCGCGCCCGGCTGACGTACCGCTCGCCCTTCCCGTAGATGGCGTCGCTGACGGTCATGTCGTAGGCCGAAATGCTCTTCGCGATCGTCCCGGCGGCGCCGCCCGCGCGGAAGAACCAGCGGACGACTTCCTGGCCGGCGCCGATTTCGGCGAACGTCCCGTAGCGGCGCTGGTCGAGGTTCACGGCGAGCGCCTTCTGATGCGGATCCGTCGGTCGCGTGGCGTCCTTCATGTCCTCGTGCATCGGCCGAAACCCCGAAATTATTGAGCGTTAGCAAGTGACATGCCCTCTGTGTCTCGGCGCTCGAGGCCGTGCATTCGAAGGTCCGTCCGCACGTTGCCTGCCCGGTGAGCACCACGATGCTCGCGAGTTGAGCGCACTTCCGCAGCGCGGCGGTCGAGTGCAGTGCGCCCTGCGAGGCGGTTTTCCCTTGTCGCGGGATTCAGTGCGGGTGCGGCGCCTGACCCGATGTATCGCCCAGCGCCGTCCGCTCGGCTGCCGCGCTCACATCCACGCTACCATCGGGCCCGCGGGCGCAGTTGCTGGAGGAGCGCATCCACCGCGAACGCGGCGATCATGAGCGGTCCGCGCGTGCCCGCGACCGGGACGTGAGACCCGGGCTCAATCTGGAGCTCACCGACCCAAACGGGGCGCCCGCGGACCTCGCAGACCCAGCCCCCGTCGCGGCGGACGAGAATCAAGACGTCTTCGAAAATCCGTGCGCTCCCGGCGGGCATCGCAAGCACGGTCTCGTGAGCGGACCGGGTTCGTCAATCCCGGTCATGTACGTACGCGCGCCCACTCCGGCTCCGCAGGCCTCGCGGGCGATCCCCTCCGCCGCGCGCGTTTGCCCGACAGCCGCCGTCGCCGGAGAACCGGGCTCGAGAAACCGCTCGGTCAGTCTTGCGTCCACCCGGCGCGACGCCACCCTTCGAGGGTGCGCTCGACGAGCGCCGGCGAGTTGGTGCGCGCGAACTCGGCGAGCGAGAACGGCGCCAGGCGCCGCGACTTCGCGAGCGCATCGAGCGCGTCGGCATGCCGGCCGAGGTAGCCGTACGACGCGGCGAGCACGCGATACACGTGCGGCTGATCGGCGCGCAGGCGGAGGCACTCCTCCTCGCGCGCGGCCGCGTCGGCGAAGCGGCCGGCCATGAAGTGCGCGACGGCGAGCTGGTGCAGGAGGAGGTGCATCTGCGGATCGCGCGGGGAGAGGCGGATCGCCTTCTCCATCAGGCGGAGCGCCTCGTCGGGATACTCGGGCGCGAGGAGTCCGGAGAGTCCCTGGTACGCGAGCGTCAGGCTCGGATTCAGCTCGATCGCACGCTCGAACGCGGCGATCGCGCGCGGCCGGTCGCCGACGAACGAGGCCGCGTAGCCGACCGCGGCGTTCGCCCACGGGTCGTCCTCGCCGAGGGCGAGGCTCGCTTCCGCCGCCGCGAGGGCCGCCGCGACCGTTCGCTCCGGCTCGTCGGCCCACTGGTAGGCGAGCGCGGCGACGTGCGCGATCGTCTCGTGCGCCGCGGCGGTGCCGAAGTCGGGGTCGAGGCGGCGCGCGTGCGCGAAGAACCGCAGCGCTTCGAGCACGTCCTCCTTCGAGCGGAGGCCGAAGAGCAGCCAGGCGCCGCGCTGGAACGACTCCCACGCGTCGAGCTGTGGCGGAGGCTTCTGGCGCGCGCGCTGCCGTTCCGCGCGCGCGAGCGCAGGCTCGATCGAGCCGACGATCGCCTGCACGATGTCGTCCTGCAGCGCGAAGAGGTCGCCGAGCTCGCGGTCGTAGCGCTCGGACGAGAGCTGCACGCCCTGGACGCCGTCGACGAGCTGCACCGCGACCCGCACGCGACCGCCGACCTCCTGTACACTGCCCTCCACGACGTAGCGCGCGCGGAGCTCGCGGCTCACTTGCCGGGCATCGGCGTGCTTCCCCTTGTAGGTGAACGTCGAGCTTCGGGAGATGACCGGGAAGACCCGAAACGCCGAGAGCCGAGCGATCAGCTCCTCGACGATGCCGTCGGCGAGGAACGCGTGGCTGGCGTCGCCGCCGCGCTGCTCGAACGGCACAATCGCGATCGCGGGACGTCCGCCGAATCCTGGGACCGTCGTGCCGCCGGTGCTGGTCGCCTGCTCGCCCGCGAGGGGCGCCCGCAAGCGATAGACGCGGATCGGCACGGGGATGTTCTTGAGCGGCTGCTCGCCGATGTCCTCGAAGACCGCCTCGACCTTGCCGCGCACCTGCTCGACGACGGCCGCCGACGCGCAGACGCCGCCCGGCTCCGCCAGGGCTTCCAGGCGCGCCGCGACGTTGATGCCGTCGCCGAAGATCTCGTCGTCCGCGATCACCAAATCGCCGAGGTGGACGCCGATGCGGAACTGCAGGCGCCGGTCGGCCGGCAGATCCGCCTCGCGGCGCGCGAGCTCCGCCTGGACGGCGACCGCGCACGCGGCGGCGTCGACGGCGCTCCCGAACTCGGCGAGCATGTTGTCGCCGACCGCGTTCACGACCCGGCCGTGGTGCTCGCGGACAAAGCCGCCGAGCGTCTCGCGGTGCGAACGCATGGCGGCGACGGTCGCCGTCTCGTCCTCCGCCATCCGCCGGCTGTAGCCGACGGCGTCGGCGCTCAGGATCGCGGTGAGTTGACGCTGGGCTCTCTGGGTCATCGCGTCCGGCGGACGCGATGAACCTAGAGCACGACCCGCCGCCCGGCAAGGCGCTCGCGGGTCGACGACGTCATGTCGATGACGTCAAGTCGATGACGTCGTTTCTGATAGCGCATGGCTGTTGCGCGCAGTGATGCGCGCAGCACGGCGCTAATGGGCGACGTTGTTCTCGCCCGCGGCAGGACGTCCATGGTCGGCCGCGGGCCCCGCTCCGGTGCGTCCAGTCGTCGTATCTTTGTCGTTCGCATCCGGCGCCTGTGCGGGTCTCGCGGGGCGTGCCGCCGGGCCGACGCCCGTCCGGCCGCCGCGTACGACCGCGTCGGAGCGCTGCTCGGTCACGGGACCGGAGTTGACGTTCGGCACGTCGGGCTCCGCCGCTTTCATCTGTCTGGCGGAAGGCTGGTCAGCCGCCGCCACATGGAATGACGGCGAGTCCGCGATCGGTGCTTCGTTCCAGATCAGCACGAGCGCGGCCAGGGCGGAGGCGCTCAATCCTCTCATCGTATGCGTGGTCATGCCGGGGAGGGTTCACGTTCCGTGCCATGGAAAACGCCCGCCACGTGGAGATTTCCTCCGCCGAGAGCGCGCGGCGCTTACAAAGCGGAGGTGAATTACACGGACTCGACCCCATGATCGGCGCTGCGCGCGCTCACCCGCGGCGGATCGCCCCGAGGGCCGCCGCGAGCGCCAGCAGGCTCAGGGCCGTCCGCGCGTTGTGCCAGGCGCTCCAGCGCGCCAGCTCCGCGGGAACCGCGTCGGCCGCGATCGTCGCCGCTTCGAAGCTCGCGTTGGCGGCCTCGAAGTAGACGAAGAAGCTCGCGACTGCGAGGACCATCAGAAGAGCGGCGGCGAGAGCCCACCAGCGTCCCCGGTGGCCTTCCCAGAACGACGCGACCGCCGCGACGAGGGCGAGCACCGCGGTCACCGTCGTGACCGGGCTGAAGAATGCGAGCAGGCGGCCGCCGTTCGCGCCGTACCAGCGCAGGAACTCGTCGGGGGGGAGACTGCGCCAATACGGCACGAGCACCCCGCCTTCGGTCAGCATCGCCCCCGCGAAGACGCCGAGCGCCGCCACGGACAGGGATCGCACGGCGTCGAAGAGCCCGGGCATGCGTCCATCGGTCACAAACCCTCGGCTACGTCCAGGCCTCCGGCGCCCGCCATTTGAATCCGATTGCGCGCAACGACTATGGTCAGACGATCGCCGGGAATAAATCGCCCCCGCCAGGCGTTTGGGAGGTGAGCCGTCGTGTGGAACTGGCGAACACAGCGAGCGCGGAGAGCGCGCTTCGAAGCCGAGTTGGTGCCGCATCTGCAGGCAATGTACCGCTTCGCCTGCGCGCTCGGCGCGGCTGACGAGGCCGAGGACCTCGTGCAGATCACCTGCGCCCGCGCCCTCGAGCGCCAGGCGAGCTATCGGCTCGACAGCAACGTCCGCGCCTGGCTCTTCACCATCCTCCGCAACGAGCTCGTGTCGCGCCATCGGCGGACCCTCCGCGAGCGGAGCCTCGCCTCCGAGCGCGCGCTGCTCGAGGCCGACGCGACCGCCGACAGCGTGGAGCTGCTGCTCCTCGACCGGCGCTGGTCGGAGGAGATCCGAACGGCGCTCGCGAGCCTCGGCGAGCGCTACCGGACACCCGTCTACCTGAAAGACGTGGAAGGGTTCCGCTACCGCGAGATCGCGGTCGTGCTGCACTGCCCGCTCGGCACCGTGATGTCCCGTCTTGCCCGCGGTCGGACGCTGCTCCGTGCGCTCCTCCTGCGGCAGGCGACCGAGCGCGGATTCGTGCGGGTCGGTGACGTAGCTCCCGATCGCGTGGCGCGGAAGGAGTCGATGTGACGTCCGCCTGCCGCACGCTCCGACTCGAGCTTGCCGCCTACGCCGACGACGAGCTCGAAGTCGACGGCGCGATCGAAGTCGAACGACACCTCGAGGAGTGCGGCGTCTGCCGGCGCGCGGTCGGCCGCCAACGTCACCTGTCGCGGGCGCTTCGCGAGCTGCACCCGGCGGCCGAGCCGTCCGAGGGCTTCGAGTCGCGTGTCCGTTTCGCGTCGTTCGGACCGACGTCGGTCCGCCGCGCCGCAGTCGTCGGAGCGCTGATCGTCGCCGTCGCCGGACTTGGCGCTGCGGCCGCGTGGCGCGGCCCGGTCGGCGTCCCCGCGCCCCCACACGACGCGCGTCCCGGCGCCGATCGCATGCGCTCCGACGCGCTCGTCGCCGAGCCGGCGCCGGCGGTCGCGGCGGCGGCGGCATTGCACCGGGCGGCTGACGCGGGCGCCGTGCCGCTCGGGCTCGCGAGCCACGACGTCGGCACCGTGAACGCCTGGCTGCACGCGCGGCTGCCGTTCGCGGGCGGGATCGGCGACCCGGGCTCCGACGCGATCACGCTGTCGGGTGCGGCGCGGGTCGTGCTCGGCGATCACCCCGCGGGGCTCGTCCGCTATCGCCAGGGCGGCCGCACCATCTCGCTCTTCCTGATGGCCGAGCCCGCTTGGAGCGACGGTGCACCGCCGGTCCGGGTCGGCACCGTCGACTTCCGGATCTTCCAGCGCCGCGGGCTCGACCTCGTAGGATGGAGCCACGCGTCCATCTCTTACCTCTTGGTGTCGGAGGACGGTCTCACGACCGGTAGTGCGTGTGCGACGTGCCACGGCGGCAGCGCGCGGGGCGCGATTGCGGAGTTCGTGGCGGCCGTCGCCGGCCATACGACCGGAACGGTGCTGTGAACCGAAACAGGGAGGGAGAGCGAACATGAGCGAGCGCAGCAAGGGGTTCGGCACGCGTTGGCGTGCGTGGCGCATCGCGCGGGCACGCGCGTTCGGTATCGCGCGGGCACGCGCGTGGCGTATCGCCGCAGGAGCCGTGATGCTCGCGTCGAGCGCGATCGCCGGCGGCGTGCACGCACAGATGCCCGCGTCGCCGGCGCCGAAGTCCGCCGACGGCGGCGCCGTCACGGCCGACGAGGCGAAAGCCGTCGCCGAGCGTCGAAAGACCGAGACCGAGCACCCGGCCGCCGACGCCGGCGCGCAGAAGCTCGCGAAGGGGCCCCACGGAGCACTCCCCGTCGCCGAGCAGCTCGCTGTGCTCGACGCGCTCGATCTCCCCGACGGCCCCGAGATCCCGCGCGGCATCGATCCGCTCGTCTGGCAGGCGCTCGTGCCGAAGGACAACGAGATCACCAAGGAGCGAGTCGCCCTCGGGAAGAAGCTCTACTTCGACACCCGACTCTCCAAGGACGGCACGCTCGCGTGCGCGACCTGCCACGACGTCAGCCGGAGCTTCACCGACCGCCGTCCCGTGTCGGAAGGCATCGCCGACCAACTCGGGCAGCGCAACTCCCCGACCACGATGAACGCGCTCTTCTTCCAGACCCAGTTCCTCGACGGCCGGGCGGCGCTGCTCGAGGACCAGGCGAAGCTCCCGATCCTGAACCCGATCGAGATGGGCCAGCCGAGCGAGGACGCGACGATCGCCAACATCAAGGACGACGCCGAGTACCAGCGCATGTTCCAGGCCGCGTACGGGGGCACGGTGAACTACGACGACATGGCGCGCGCGATCGCGACCTTCGAGCGCACCTTCGTCTTCCTCGACGCCCCGTTCGACGAGTTCGTCGCCGGTGACTCGAGCGCGATCTCGGCGAAGGCCCGGGAAGGCTGGGTCCTCTTCAACGGCAAGGCGCGCTGCGTGTCCTGCCACATGCTGAACCCGTCGAACCCGATCGGCACCGACGACCGCTTCCACAACATCGGCGTGTCGGCGCGGAAGCAGAACTTCGAGGATCTCGCCGGCAAGGCGCTGAAGGCCCTGCACGGGAAGGAAGGGGCCGAAGCACAGGAGGCGATCGACCGGCTCGCGATCGAGACCAATCTCTCGGAGCTGGGCCGCTTCCTCGTCACCAAGAACCGCTCCGACATCGGGTCGTTCAAGACCTCCCAGCTCCGCAACATCGGGATCACGGGGCCGTACATGCACGACGGATCGATGCAGACGCTCACCGACGTGATCGACCACTACAATCGGGGCGGCGAGGCGAATCCGTTCCTCGACGGCGGCATCGAGCCGCTGGCGCTCACGGAGACCGAGATCGAGAGCCTCGTCGAGTTCCTCCAGACGCTGACCGACAAGCGCTTCGCCGCTGAGCAGCGCACCGAGACGGCGCGGCAGCGCGCGGTCGCCGCGAAGCAGCGGCCGTTCCGCGAGAACGACCTCGCGATGCGGAAGGTGCTGCCGTTCGAGAGTCGGGTCATGGGAACCAAGGAGGGCAAGCGATGAGCCGCAAGTTCACGAGCATCGAGACCAAGCACTACGAGGAGAGGAGCGCGCTCTTCGACGCGCTGCCGCGACTCAACCGGCGCGACTTCCTGAAGGTGTCGGCGGCGGCGATGGCGGCGGCCGCCGGGAGCGGCGTCCGCTTCCATCCGACCTCCTTCCAGCCCGTCACGGTCGCGAACGCGGCCGGCCGCGAGCCCTTCACGTTCGCGTACATCTCCGACTCGCACCTCTACCGGAGGGACCTGAACGACCGCTTCGTGCGGAGCATCCTGCGCGCCGTCGACGACGTGAACCACCTCGACCCGAAGCCCGACTTCATCCTCTACGGCGGCGACCTGGCGCAGCTCGGCAAGAAGGAAGAGCTCGACCTCGGCGCCGAGATCCTGAAGAACGTGCAGCAGCCGATCCGCATGATGGTCGGCGAGCACGACTGGTTCCTCGACATGGGGGCGCGCTGGCGCGAGCTCTTCGGCAAGGAGACCTATTCGTTCGACCACAAGGGCGTGCACTTCGTGGTGCTCATGAGCGTCAACGAGAAAGACTTCTGGACCGCGCGGAAGATGACGCCGGAGCAGCGCATGGGCACCGTCGCGGGACTCGACAACGGCATCCAGAGCCGGTTCGAGGTCGGCGCGGAGCAGCGCGAGTGGCTGAAGACCGATCTCGCGAACGTGGCAGCCGACACCCCGTTGATCGTCTTCTCGCACTCGCCGCTCTACAAATACTACAAGAACTGGAACTTCTGGACGGACGACGCCGACGAGGTGCAGGCGATCCTCGCGAAGTTCGCCCACGTGACCGTGATCCACGGCCACACGCATCAGATGTTGACCAACCGCATCGGCAACATCGACTTTCACGGGCTGCTCTCGACCGCGTGGCCGTGGCCGTACGCACCCGAGGGTCTGCCGAAGCTCACGGTGCAGATGAGCCGCCCGGACCCATTCGACCCGAATGACGGCTGCGGCGACGGCAACATGGAGGTGAACGCCGACGGCCTGGTCGACAAGATCTACAACCTCTGGAACCGCAACCCGATCGAGGTCACGAGCGGCTATCTCGCGTCGAACGGCACCAAGGAAAAGCCGGCGGCGCCCAACATGACGAGCTTCTGAGGAGGGGCCATGAACGGATCTCGCATTCTGCTCGGGCTCGCCGCCCTTGGACTCGCCGGCGTTGGACTGGTCGGGCTCGCGGTCGCCGACGACGCGTCGAGCGCCTCGGGAGCGGCGAGCAATAGCCTGGTGGTGCAGCTCTGCGACGGCCAGACCACCACGACCGTCGACAAGAACGCGCCGAAGACGAAGGAGAACGGCCAGAAGATCGCCGCCGACCTGATGGCGCAGTGGCAGCGCGCCCATCCCGACGCTAACTGGATCGCGACCGAGCGCGAAAAGCACATGATCGTCGAGCCCGCCGACAACACGGCCATGATCGGCCGGATGCAGGGACAGACGTACGGTCAGGTGACCGAGCGCGACGTGCTGAGCTGGCAGCGCGAGACGCTCGCGATGGCCGTCCACGGGTCGACGGTCTTCCACTCGGGCGACGAGCTCGGCAGCACGATCGCGGTGTCGTGCGACATGTGCCACCCGGACGCGTCGAACACGCACGCCGAGACGTACCCGAAGTTCCAGCCGCAGCTCGGGCGGGTGGCGCTGCTGCGCGACATGATCAACTGGTGCATCGAGCATCCCGTCCGCGGGGTGAAGCTCGAGCCGGACAGTCCGAAGATGCGCGCGCTCGAGGCGTACATCATGGCGCAGCGGAAGGGGACGGCCATGAACTACGGGGCGCGGTAGCGTTTTTCTCGATTCTCCAAGACCGCGCGTAGCACCCTTGGGTGGGAGTGCGGGGGGTCGGGCTCATCCGGCAGAACCGCTTCACGGACGGAGGCACTGCAGATTTCCCGGCAGTCCCGCAGCCTGGCGCAGCACGTTGACGCCGTCCGTCACGCTGACCACCCCGTTCCCGTCGACGTCGCAGATGCTGATCTCGCAACTCGCCAAGCCGGCCGCGGCCCGCAGCGTCTGGACGCCGTCGGTCACGCTCACGCTGCCGTTGCCGTCGACGTCACCGCACGACCGCGACAGCGACGTCGCGCGCGCGAACAGGATGTCGAAATCGTCTCCGAAGCCCTCGGCGATGACCCGACCGGTGGCGTTCCAAGATTCCCAGACGGCCACCCATGTTCCCGCGCCATCCGTCACGACGGCAGACGAACCACCGCGATCGGGATTGGCGGCGTCGGCGTTGAGTATCGCGAACGGCGTCCACGTGGCCCCTCCGTCTCCCGATTCCGAGAACGCGACGTCCGGAAAGCTCCGCTCGCCTATCGCACCCCAATCGGCCCAGGTCATCACCCACCTGCCCCCGCTACCGGCGATGCTCGGAGCGTACCCTTCTCCATCCTCGCTTTGGGCGACCACGCTGAAGGGTGCCCAGGTCGCTCCACCGTCGACCGAGCGCGCAACGAAGACCGAGGTTTCGGAATCCCCAGTTCCTTGCCACGCAGCGAGCCAAGCACCGGCGTCATGACCGAGCGTCACAGACTGGCCAGCCGTCTCCGTCGTCGAGATTCTCCTCAACGGACTCCAGCTCGCTCCGCCGTCCACCGACCGCGAAACAGCCACGGTGTCGTCGGCGGTATCCGCGCCGATGATCCACGTATCCGTGCTTCCGTGCGCGAAGACGTCGGCGGGATATGCCTCACTCGTCGAGGCGGGCTCCGTCTCGATGCGGGTCGGCGTGCTCCAGGTCAGGCCCTCGTCGATCGAGCGAGCAAACCAGACGGACGAGGGAGAAAAAGAATCAGCCGATGCCCCCCAGACAACCACCCATGCCCCTTTGCCATTCGTGGCGATCTCGGGCCCCAAGTCATCGGCGACGTCGGCGAGCAACGCCGGCGCGCTCCACGTCCTCCCGCCATCGCTCGAACGCACCGCGTAGATGTCGTCGCTCGGCCTCGCACCGGCCGCCGCCTGGCGCTCCACTCCGAACACGATCACCCACGTGCCGGTGCCGTTCGTCGCGACGTCAGGGGACTCTACGGCGACGAAGTTTCCGGAGATCGCGGTGGGGTCGCTCCAGGTTGCGCCTCGATCGGTGGAGCGCGCCATGCGGATCTCATACGCATCGCCGTCGAAGTCATGTTGCCAGACGGTGACCGCGACTCCGGAACGATCGATTGCGATCGACGGACTGCCATCGTCGTCGTCACCGCCATCCGTGGCCGCATTGGTGTTGACGGCTTGCGGCGCGCTCCACGTCAGCTCCGCGGATGCGTGTTCTCGCGGCCCCACGAGGCCGATTCCGACAACGATCGCCGCGAGCATCCACGACCGTGCTGTCCAACGGGCGTCCATATGATCAGCTCCCCCCTCGTCGCATTGCCGCGCGTCTCGACTGAGGCTCATGAATTCAGGACCTCTTCCGTCCTCTGTGAAGCGGGCGCGACTTGTAGGCGGCCCACGATCGCGGTGCCAACGCAAAGCACTGCGCGGTAGTGCCTCGGTTTGAACGCACCGGAGCCCCGGTCTGCCGCGAGCGGTCTGCGTGCGGTGTCGGCGGCGGGAACTCGGGACCGATCGACCGGCGCCCAGCGTCGCCGTGCGGCACCCGACGGCTTCGAGAAGTTGGAAGATGATGCAGCAGGCGGGGGGGGGGGGGGGGGGTTTGGGGGGCCGCCCCCCCCGTGTGGGGCAGGCAGAGCGGCTGTGGCGGGGGGTGGGGGGGGGGGGGGGGGGGCCCCCCGCCCCACCCCCCCCCCCCCCCCCCCCCCCCCCGCCTGCTGCCACCGCTTTCCGAGTGCTCCGCCGCGCGAGAATCCAACTGCGGCACTACCCACGGCGCCGCGTCGGGGGCGCAGCGGAAGATTGCGCTTGCGCGTGATCCGTAACGGGTGTTGCGTGCGGGGGACGGTGCGCTGTACGGGCGTGAGGTTGGTGATGTCACCGAAGAGGACGGGCTGATGATCTCGGTGGTGATGTTCGATCTCGGGGAGACGTTGATCGATGCGGACGATCGACCGTTCCCCAACGTCGAGCGCGCGCTCGGCGCGATCGTCGGGTTCGTGACGGCCGGCGGCAAGCCGCTCCGCACATGCTTGGTGTCGGACTTCACGATGGCCGTGCCGCCGGTCACCGCGCGCAAGGTGGCCGTGATCTTCGCCGCGTACCTCGCGCGGCTCGACGCCAGCGGCCTGCGGAAATTCTTCGAGCCGGTCGAGAAGCGCGTGACACTCTCGACCCATGCCGGAGCTCACAAGCCGGAACGTCCGATCTTCGTGAAGGCCCTGGAGCGCCTCGGCGTCACGGCTTCGCTCGAGCGCTGTCTCTTCATCACCGAGAACGCGGCGCACATCGCCGCCGCCCGCGACGTCCTCGGCATGAGCGTGCTGCAGTTCCGCCCGGGCGACGCGGACACTCCGGGGTTCGACGACTGGAGCGACGCGCCGGCGCTGATCGCGGCGCGCGTCGCTCCCGACGACCTCGACGACCTGCAGCAGGCGCTCGACGTGAAGCTCGCGGGGCGCGGGATCGAGGTTACGCGCATCGCGCCTCCGGACGCCGCCGGCGCGATGCAGCTCGCGGCGCGCATGTGGCAACTCGTGTCCGTTCCCGGACACGACGACTTGCAGGACGTGAAGGTGGCCGTGCCGGTGACGGGCCGCGTGACGCGCGGACCGCACGGCGAGCTCCACTCGGCGATCGAGCCGCCTACGGACGACGCCCTCGGCGAGGTGCGCGCGTACGTCTCGACGCTGGCGGCGCAGGGCCAAATCGGGGGACGCTCCACGCGTCACGTCCCCCGCCCGACTCATGAGATCGAGACCGACCGCGACGGCAACCGGAAGCTCGTCCGCAGGCGGATGTCCGCTCGCTAACAGCGGAAGCAGACGCGCCGCAGGACCTTCTTCCCTCCGACCGTTACGACCGCGTGGGTCGCTCGCGCGGCTCGCGTGGCACGCATGGGCGCCGCCGCCGCGACCCCCGACCGTCGGCCCGCGGTGGGCGCGACGTCGATCTCGTCGTTGGCGAGGAGAGTTTCCACGAAGCTCCGAACCTCCTCCTCGGTGTCGGCCTGATTCGGAAGCGCGCCCATGATCGCCGCCCGCATCCCCGAGCGCGCAACCAACACGGGCTCGTGGCCGAGCGCGACGACACCCTTCAGCCGGCTGTCGATCGATCCGAGCGGCACCTCGCGGGTGTGGACCGCGCTCATCATCGGCGTCCCGAAGACGTCGGCCTTCGCGACGCTCAGCTTCGCGCCGGGCTTGGCGCCGAGACGCGTCATGAGATCCTTGCGCGCCGCCGGCCCGAGCGCCGCACCCCGTCCGATCGAACCCGCCAACGCCATGCTCGGCGCCAGGATGGCGTTCGCGCCGAGCTGGATGTCGTGCGCCTGGAAGGCGGCGCGAATGCGGTCGCGGTTCGCCGACCCGTTCATCTGATCGTCGGCGAGCACCATCGCGCGCCCGACCGACTGGAAGAACCGGGGCGTCACGACCGCGCCCTTGAGGGCCGCGATCAGGATCCCGCCGGCGGTGGTGGCGGCGGTCGACAGGCCGGCCTCGGTCCGGGCTCCCGCCGCGAAGAGCCGCGCGATCAGGTCCCAGAAGCATCCCGTGAAGACCATCGCGAAGCTGTGGAACTCGTTGATGAGCGCGCCCGGAGGCCCGTCGTTCGGGAGCGATTGGGGCAGCTGATACTTGTGCTTGTTGAGCGCGTGACGCGGCTCCGACGAGTTGTCGCCCGGGTACAACAGCTTGGTTCCCCGTGCGAGGTCTTCCATCAACGTCTCGACGAAGTTCTTCTTTCGCAACGTCGGAGTGACGGCCAGCAGCTTCAGACGTGACGCCTTGTCGCCCAACGCCGTCAGCACGGCGATGCAGTCTCCGAAGGCCTCGTGGAATGCATCCACCTCCGCGAAGTTGGTGTCCCAGAGATCCGGACGTACGGCGTCGAGCAGGCCGTGCCCGACCTCGTGGCTCACCACGTCGGTGCTCGCGCCGGTGAAGATGGTGTCCGCGCCGGTGTTCTCGTGGAAGAACGAGATGTCGGTGCGGTTGTAGTACGCGTTCAGATCCTGCCCTTCGTCCTGCAGCAGGCGCATCTTCCGCCGATTGCCGTGCCACTTCTTGTGGGGCCCCGCCGATGCTTCCCACGCTGCCACCGCTCGGAGCGCCGCCTCGCGGCATTGCCAGAAGAGGAAGGCGGGCGTGCCGGCGGCATTCACGCCTTCCGGGCTCGCGTTGCTGAGCGTGAAATCCGATCGCGTCGCGGGACGGTTGGCGTGCTTCGCCTGCTGTCGGATCGGAGGGGCGCCCGATGCACTCGGGTCGTTCGGGATGAAATTGATGGCCATGGTCGTCGTCCTCTCGTTCAGTGCGTGCGTCGAACCGCCACGAACGCACCGGGGAGGGCCTGCTCCTGCTCGCGCGCCTGCTCGACGAGGAGCCGGAGCGTCTGCTCGGCTTGATTCGTCGTCCTCCGCGCCGCCGAGGCGGCCGCACCGTGCGCGGGTGCGGCTTGCGCCTGCTTCGCGGCGGCGAGCGCGGCGACGCGGGCCTCGTCGATCTGCTGCAGGGTCGTCGTTACGCGGCCGGCCTTCATGCTCGCCATCGCCGCCGCGTCGAGCCCGGACGCCGCCACGAGCGCGGCGTTGGGCGTCGGCATCACGGCGGGTCGACGCGCGGCCGCGGCGCGCGCCGCCATGGCCGCGGGCGGGGCGCAGCTCGCTTCCGGCTTCGGCTCGGCAGTGGGGTCGCAGACGAAGCGCGAGAGGATGCGCCCACGTTCGGGGAGGAAGAACTTGGTCAACGCCTCCGAGAGCGCGCCTTGCTCGTCGATCTGAACGAAGCGCGCGCTCCTCGGCCACGTCGCACCGCTGCCGATGTCCTTGTCGTTCGAGAACTCGTGGCATCCCCCGCACGTCATCGCGCCCGCCCGGTTCAGCAGCTGCGAGGCGTTGACCGTGGACGTTCCGTGCGCCGTCAGCTTGCTCGTCACCTGGCTCACGAAGTTTGGATCCGGGAGAAACGCCGCCTGGAAGCCGGGATCGCCGGGCTTCGGATTGGGGTCGTCGGACGCATCCGATGACACCGACTGGAAGTCGTCACCCGCCGGATCGAAGCCGGGCCCGATGTTGTTGATGATCTGCTCTTTCGTCGCACCGGGAATCTTCAGCTCGGGCAGCAGCAGGTTGCAGGTCGGCTGACCGAGGAAGTGGTTGCGAAAGGCCGTCCGGTCTTGAGTGGTCGTGTTTCCCGGCAGCGCGCCGGCGCGATACCACTCGACGAGCGGATTCTCCTTCACCGTGTCGATGACGAAGACCGGAGCTCCGCCGGCGAGCGCCGTCCGGTGCTCGCGCAGGAGCCACGGATTGAACGTGGGCTCGGACACGAACAAATTCGTCCGCACCTGCCCGAATGGCATGCCGTAGTTTGCGTGCTGCACGACCGGGCCGAACTTGCCGAGACCCTTGTAGTAGAAGGGCTCCAGCGCGGCGACGCGTTGCGCTGGATCGGCCGGCAGGTTCGCCCAGAGATCGACGATCGGCTTGCAGCCCTTGATCCCGGAGAGCGGCTCCGGGTTCGGCAACCGAGCCTCGAAGATGATCAAGAAACGATTCAGTAGCGAAGTCGTCTTCTTCGCGTAGACGATCCGATACTCGCCGCAATTGCTGCCGTCCTTGGGCGCAAGGTCGAAGCGGTTGAACAATCCTGTCGGCACCATTCCAACCGCCGACTGCGGATCCAGAAGCGCGGCGGGATCCAGCGCAGCCTCCTGGGGCCGCGGATCGAGCGGCAGCGTTCGTCCGGACTTCGGCTGCACGAAGCTCGTCACCTCGAACGTATCGAGCAAGGTCGTCAGCAACTGTTCCGGGGTCGTCGGGGTCGTGTTGTTCGAGGTGCTGATGATCTGCTCGAGGGTCTTCCGGAACGAGAATGCGGACGCGAGCATCGTCGGCTGGTGAAACACCAGCGAGCGCTCCGGGTCGATCGTCGGTGGGACACACGGACCACCGCCACCGCCACCCTTTGGCGGGCAACCGGTGAGCGTGAGACCGATCGCCGCACCCGCGATCAGGAAGGTACACACCCGGAGATTGCGACGTATCGGCTTTCGTTCCCGTTCCATGCCGTCCTCCTTGGACTCATTCGAGCTGCGCACTCGCACAGGGTTCGCCCTTACCGATGTCGCTCCGGACGCTCAATGGATTTCTCGGGAGAAAGCGGTCCAGTGCCTCATTCGAGACCACTTTTCTGTGCGTTCGCGTCAGAACGTAACTGTCGCGACGTAACGCGATGGCTTTGTCCCGAAGGGTGTCCGACGCATCCGTCCTATCCCGCCGGACACGCCGCGATCGCAGGAGCGTGCGTGACCGTCCTGAAGGCGTTCTTCGACGAACGGCGTGAGATCCCGAACCCGATGGTGGCGGGGCCGGACGGGACGACGCTGGTCGCATGGAAGGGCGCGCCGCTCACGGTCGGCGGTGAGCTCGACAAGCTCGCGGCCAACGTTGCGCTCTCCCGTGACACCGCCGGCGTGCACTACCGGACGGACGGCATCGCGGGGCTGCAGCTCGGCGAGGCCGTCGCGACGGGCATCCTCCGCGATCTCCGCACGACGTTGCCCGAGCAGGTCGATGCCTTCAGCTTCACGCGTTTCGACGGCGAGCCGGCGCGCGTGTGAGGCGCGCGGCACGAATTCAGAACGGTGGGCGGCTCTCGAAGGTGACGCGTTTGCCGGTGGCGGGGTGATCGAACGTCAGGGCTTCGGCGTGGAGCATGAGGCGCGGACCGGGGTGGCCGTAGAGGCGGTCGCCGATGATGGGGGCATCGAGGCCGCTCGGGTGAGCCGCGTGGACGCGGAGTTGATGGGTGCGACCGCTCCGCGGGAAGAAGGCCACGCGGGTCGCGAACCGATCGCCGTCCGCGCCCCGTAGCGTGACCGGGGCGATCCGGCGCCATTCCGTGACCGCAGCGCGGCCGTGCACGGGATCGTAGATCTGACGCGGGCGGTCGGCGAGATCGACGCGGAGGGCGAGCTCGATGGTGCCTGCGTCGCCTGCGACCCGGCCGTCGACGATCGCGGCGTAGCGCTTGGCGATGGTCCGCTCGACGAACTGGCGTTGTAGCGCGCGATACGTCGCGGCGTCGCGGGCCGCGACGAGCACGCCCGAGGTGTCGAGGTCGAGGCGGTGCACTAGCACGGCGGCCGCGTGCGTCCGTCGGAGACGAGCCAGGACGGAGTCGTCGCGCTTCCCGCCGCGCGCGGGCACCGACAACAAACCGGACGGCTTGTCGACCACGACGATCCAGTCGTCGGCGAACAGTATGCGGAGCTCGAGATCGCGTGCGTCGGGCGCCGCAAACCGGCGCGGCGGCGCGATGTCGAGCCCGTCCATCATGAACGGCAGCAGCGGCGCGCACTTGTCGCGACACGCGGGATAGAACGCGCCCGCGACGCGGCCGCCGCCCGCCGGCGGCGCGCCCCACCAGAACTCGGAGAGCGCGAGCGGACGAAGGCCCAGCGCGAACGCGGACGCCAACAGCTTCGGCGCGACGCAGTCTCCCGCACCCGCGGGTGGCGCGGCGGGTGCAAAGAGCTCGTGGAGCGTGCGCGTCACGCCGTTCGCGTTCGTGACCCGATACGTCTCGTGGATGCGTCGCATGAGGCGACGACAGACGATGTGGCGGAGCCGCTCGAAGGCGGCGAGCCGGCGGTCGACGGCACGGAGACGCGTCGCGAGCTGGCGATGCTCGGCGGCCTGCGCCGCATCGAGCGCGCGCCGCTCCGCTTTGTCGCGCCGGCTCTGTTGCGCGAGGATCTCGGTCATCGCGTCGCGTGCGGCCTCGGCTCGGCGCCGCCGCTCCGCGCGGCGGGCGTGATGCTGCTCACGCATGACGGCGCGCACGGCCGCGTGGCGACTCGTCAGCTCGCGGTCGGCCGCGCGGAGGGCCGCGACCTCCGCGGACGACGCGAAGGCGGCGGTGCGTGCCAGCAATCCCTTCACGACGGCCTCGCCGGCCGGCTCGATCGCCGCCCGCGCGGCGCGGTCGAAGATCGGCGGCGCGTAGCCCGGCACGTCGAACCCGCCTGCGAGCATGCCGGAGAACGCGCGCAGGAAGCCGCACCGCCCGTCGCGATCCTCCACCACCAGCACCCCGAACATCTTGCCGCCGCCCGGCTCGTCGAGACTGCCGACGTTGAAACCCTGGGTGATACGGCCGCTCCGCAGCTCGCCTTGCAGCACCGCTGCGGCGCGGCGCGCAAGCGCGGGCGGGCCGAGCTCGTCGAAGGGGCTGAGAAACGCCTCGACCCGCTCGGCGTCGGAGGCGTCCGGCAGGAGGGTCAGCACCTCTGGCACGTCCCATACTGCCCTCGTCGTGTCGACCCGCAGCCTCGGAAGTCCCGCCGCTCGCCGTCCCATATAGGAAAAACAGCTTGAATGGCTATTTTGACTGTAATAGCCCTGTCGGCAGAGGACCCACCATGCGAAGCGCGGCGATGCTCGATGATCGGGGCCGGGCGGTCGAGACCGTCACGGCGACCCAGGCAAAGAATGCCTTCGGGCGGGTGCTGGATACGGCACTCAGCCGCGGGGTCGTGGCCATCACGAAGCGGGAGAAGGTGCACGCCGTGGTGCTCTCGATGGAGGCGTACGACTCGCTCGTGAAGCGGTCGTCCCAGGTGCTCGCGGGGCTCGAATCCGAGTTCGACGCGCTCGTCGGGGCGATGCGGACGCCGAAGGCGCGGGCGGCGGGGGAGGCACTGTTCGCAGCGGCGCCCGCGGCGCTCGGGCGGGCGGCGGCGAAAGCCGCGCGTCGGCGTAGCTGACACGCGGAAGCGTGGCTGACGCGGCACCGCGGATCCTCGTCCTCGCCGGCACCAACGGAGCCGGCAAGAGCAGCGTCGGCGGCGCGTTCCTTCGGCAATCCGGCGGCGAGTACTTCAACCCCGACGAGGTCGCGCGTGCCCTCCGCACCGCCGACCCGACCCTCGACACGACGGCAGCGAACGGCCGCGCCTGGGACGTTGGCAGGGGCCTTCTCGAGACAGCGATCCGCGAACGCCGCGACTTCGCGTTCGAGACCACGCTCGGCGGAAATACGATCACGACGCTGCTGCTCGAAGCGGCGCGCGGAGGCTTCGCCATCCGGGTGTGGTACGCGGGCCTCGCCACCCCCGAGCTCCACCTGGCCCGCGTGGCCGCCCGGGTCCGCCGCCGCGGCCACGACATTCCCGAGGAGACGGTCCGCCGCCGCTTCGACGACAGCCGGAAGAACCTCATCACGCTGCTCCCCCACCTCCACGAGCTGCTGCTCTACGACAACAGCACCGACGGCGATCCGATGGTCACGACACCCAAGCCGACGCTCGTGCTGCATACACGCCACACGAAGATCATTGCCCCGCCCACTCTGACCAACACCCCGTCATGGGCCCGCCCCATCGTCGCGGCGGCGAAGAAGCTCTCCGTCGCCGATTCCTCCGCCGCGACGCCGCACCGAAGACCCGTCGAGCAATGAGTTGCCGCGCGCGAAGATCGAGCCTTGCACGTTGCGCGTCCGCCGTAGAGGATGCGTCGCTATGCTCTTTCTCGTGACCGGCGCCGCCGGATTCATCGGGTCGAACGTGGCCCACAAGCTGCTCGACCGCGGCGACGAGGTGGTCGGGCTCGACAACGTCAACGACTACTACGACCCGAAGCTCAAAGAGGCCCGGCTCGCGCGCCTCACGTCACGGAAGGGCTTCACCTTCGCCAAGATCGACCTCGCGAACCGCCCCGCAATGGAGGAGATTTTCGCGAAGTACCGCTTCCCGCGCGTCATCCACCTGGCCGCGCAGGCGGGCGTCCGCTACTCGATCACGCACCCGTACGCCTACATCGAAGCCAACATCGTCGGCTTCCAGCACATCCTCGAAGGGTGCCGCCACAACGGCTGCGAGCACCTGACCTACGCGAGTACGAGCTCGGTCTACGGCGCCAACACCACGATGCCGTTCTCGGTCCACCAGTCCGTGAACCACCCGCTGACGCTCTACGCCGCGACCAAGAAAGCGAACGAGCTCTTCGCCCACACCTACTCGAACCTGTTCGCGCTCCCGACGACCGGCCTCCGCTTCTTCACCGTGTACGGACCGTGGGGCCGTCCCGACATGGCGCTCTTCCTCTTCGCCAAGAACATCCTCGAAGGGAAGCCGATCGACGTCTTCAACCACGGCCACCACAGCCGCGACTTCACCTACGTCGACGACATCGCCGAGGGCGTGATCCGCACGGCCGACCAGCCGACCGTTCGCGACGCCAACTGGCGCAGCGACGAGCCCGACCCGGCGACCAGCTCCGCACCCTGGCGCGTCTTCAACATCGGGAACGGCAGCCCCGTCCCCCTGCTCCGCTACATCGAGGTGCTCGAAGCGGAGCTCGGCAAGAAGGCCGAGATGAACCTCCTGCCGCTGCAGCCCGGCGACGTGCCCGACACCAGCTCCGACGTGCAGGCGCTCGTCGACGCGGTCGGCTACCGGCCGAGCACGCCGGTCGAGGTCGGGGTCAAGCGGTTCGTCGAATGGTACCGCTCGTACTACCGCGTGTGACGCTCAGCCGCCCGGGCTGAACGGCCGCGCCGCCACGCAGAGCTCGGCGGGACGCCGTCGCTCGAGGATCCGCACGCCGACCGAGCGGCTCCGGGTGGCGATCGTCCGCCGGTCGATCGTCGTCCGCGGCGGCAGCTTCAGCGCGTAGCAGACGAGGAGCGCGCTCCGCGCCTCGGCACCCGGCGTCGCGCCCTCGACGTCGGCCGCGAAGCACACCTTGGTCGGCGTCTTCAGCAGCACCTGCCGGCCGTTCGGATGCGCTTCGTCGGCGACGACGATCGGCGTCGACGCGACGAATGCGGGCGCGCCCTTCGGGACGTCGGCGCGATAGCACTTGAACCGGTTGATCTCCGGGCTCGTGGTAGTCGCGTCGTCGCCGAAATTCGCCGGCGGGCTCGTGCCCGCTTGCGTCGGGGTCACGTCGAGCAGCCCCCAGAGGCGCGTGAGCGCGAGCGTCCGCGACCCGAACGGATCGGTCACGGCGACCGTCGACGGCGTGAAGCGCGGCGCGCCGCGTTCGGTCCGGAGCGTCAACCCGACAAGGTGAATCTTCGGTCGCGAAATACTCCCCCCATCGAGGCCCGCCGGATTGCACAGCGCCGCGACGCGCCGCACTGCGAACGTCTGCGGCCCGCCGAGGCGATCGAGGATCTCTACGCGTGAGCCCGCCACCCGCGCGCCGCGCGGCGTGTGAGCGGCGTTGGCGGAGTAGCAAAGGTAGTGATCGGGCGGATTCACCTCCGCCAGTGCGGGCACGCCCGTCGCCACGATGACACCGGCGAGGGCAAGGACTCTCGAGAAGGAGCGCGGAGGCAAACGGGGCACTTCGCCACGATAGCCACCCGATCCGAGATTGCACCATAGGCGAAACGCGCACGCGTCGGCTCGCGCCGGCGTGCGCGCACGCTCGCGGCGCGGTCATCTACGGCTTGATGGTGAAGACGTCCACCACCTCGTACTGCTCGACGACCTTGCGCCCATCCCTGTCCGGATTCTCAATCGCGATCACGTAGCCCGTGAGCTCCTTCGCGGTGAGTCGAAACCGGATGAATTGCTTGTAGCGCTCGATGCGGGAACCGCCGCCGACCTCGTTGTTGTGCCCGCCGAAGAGCGAGGCAACTGCGAGGTACCATCCGAGCCAGATGCACCCGAACCCACCCCCGACGATCGTCACGCAAACGAGATTCCATCCGGTGACCTCGACGGGCGGATGGACCTGCGGCGCGATCGCGGCAAGAAGGCCGACCCCGAGCGCGACCCACACGGCGAGCAGAATCAAGCCGAGTCGGAGACCGTGGTCGGCGTGGTCGTCCTCCCACGTCGACAGCTCGGCGGACAGAAACCCAACACCGTAGCTCAGGACACCGGTGACGACGAGCGCGAGGAAGGCGTGGGGGGTCGAGGTGTACATGACGAGCCCGCCCGGAACGGCAACCTGCAGTACCGAAAACCAGAGTCCGATCATGCCCAACAGCACGCGCCGTTGCCATGAAAGGTGCTCGCCGCCGTAGAACGCTGCCACGAACGGGATCGCCAGCACGATGGTCACGACCGTCAGGAAGGCCAGGTCCGTGAACATGATCGCGAGCTCGTAGCTTCCATAGCGCCAGAGCGCGAGCGCGACGTTGCCGATAGCCGTGAACAGCAGAAGTAGCCATGGACCATTGTCGAGCCAGTGCGGCTCGCGGCCCAGCCGGCCTTTGGATTCCTTGCCTTCACCGATAGTGCGGTCGCGGTCGGCCTCGCGCGCGAGGCTGAAGAGCATTTCGGTGTAGGTTCCCATCCAGCTGATGCAAATGCCGGCTGCCCCGACGAAGAGCGCCACGACGATCGTGCAGATCAGCGGATGCAGCCAGATGTCTTTGTCGTACGGATGGGGGTCGTCCACGCGCGCCAAGTAGAAGGACAGCGCGACGAGGAGCACGAACGGAATGACCGTCGCCGATCCCACCAACGCTGTTCGCATCCGCGGATTGAGAAGGCGCGCCTGCGTCGGATCAGGCGGCGGCTCACACAGGCGCCGCGAGATCAGCCACAACAGCACGAGCACCCCCAGATACTCCGCGACCCATGCGAGCTCCGTGAAGACCCACAGCTGCTTCTCTATCTTTGCGACCGCGAGAGCTTCGGGGATGTAGAAGAGCTTTTCGTCACACGGCACCGGCGGGAGGCTGAGACCGAGCCATTTCACGAACGCCTCGATGAGCGAGCGTGAGCTCATCGCCACCGTCGACGCGAAATATAGGATCAGGCTCACGAGTCCGGCGAAGACCGCGACGAACCCGGAGGTGCCCATCCACACCGGATTCAACATCGCGCGCACGATCGCCCGCTGCGACTCCCAAGGCTTGGGATAGACTGCGCGGGTTTTGATGGGACCGCGGCGCGTGTACGTCGGATGGAGAAACGCGCCCCCCAGCCCCGAAACCACCGATGCGTAGTTGCCAGCGGACTCGGGATCGCCGCCGAAGTACCGCGCATAGTGATGGATGTCTCCGGACAGATCGAGGCGACACGCACCGCGCGGGAGCTTTTCGCGCTCCTTCAAGAATGGGCACGGAAGACTGACGGCTCGGAACGACTTGACGATCTCGGATCGCGGCTCGGCGTGGCGCCCGAATTTGGTCGACGGCTCCGGCGTCGCGACGATGAGCTTTTTGATCGCCGCGCCCTCGTAGAGCTTCTTGAAGAAGTGGATTTGCCGCTTGTCGAGCTTTCCTTCCTGCGAATCGATGCCCCAGAACCACCAATCGAACGGGAGCTTCAGCGCCACATACGAGCACTCTTGAAAGCGATCGAATCCCAAGAGGTCGAGAAGGCTTTTTTCGCCCGCGGTTTTCGTGATCGGCTTTCGGAACTGACGGCCGAAGCCGTCGAGGAAGTTGTAGTAGTCGTGGTTGCCGGGGATCGCATAGATCCTCGTGCACGTGGGTGGGTCCTTTTTGGCAGCCGCGTTGTCTTCTTTCAGATCGACGAACGCCCAGTTGAAGGGCCGCTGAAAGCGCGCGACCAACGTGTTGTAGTCGGCGACGTGGTACGACGTGTCCCCTCCGACGAACAGAAAGCGGCCGCGCGGTAAGATACCGCCGCCCGGCAAGGGGTGTCCGTTCGCTTGGGCCGACGACGGCGTGAGGTCCGACATGCAGAGATACGCGATCGAGTACGTGGCCCTGTAGCCGTCGCCGGTGTCGGCCAGGTAGTCGAACCAGAACTCGTCCGCGTCCTTCCGCTCGCCCTCCGTCACGAACCACGGGTCGGGAGCCGGATGCATCCAATCACGCACGTCCATCCGGCTTCCAACGACGCTCTTCAAGAGCGTCGTCGTGAGGCTCGCAAAGAGGTCGCGGCCGAGCAGCCATCGCACGGGGCCACGGTATCTGCGCTTGCTACGGTCGTCCGGCGATCTAGCGGCCATCGACATCGCACCCCTCACGCATCACGGGCAGGCTCAGCAATCGACGTACTTCGTCGGTCTTCCGCCTCCGCCGTGTCCCGAACAGCGTGTTCGGATCGCTGCCGCGCCATGGCTCGAACGAGAGTGACACGCTCATCGGACCGGCATTGAGCTCGCGCTCGCGGTACTCGGCCTGCGTCATCGCGTCGAACCGCGACACCATCGGAATCACGGCGTGCAACCACTCGCGCCATGGACCCGTCCGCCCATGAAACAGGGTCGAGCGGTACTCCTGGAACGAATCGTCGTTGGCGGCGTGCAGGTACGCGTCGAGCTTTCGGCCGCGATCGGTGCGGGTACCTTCCGGGCGCAAGAACTCCCAGTCGATAGTCGCACGCATCGGCTGCGTGCCGCAGCCGCACGCCCCGTCGAACTGGATGCGCACGCGGCGAGCCATCTGGGGATAGTCGGTGATTGATCCGGTCTGGATCAGGGCGAAGCGCCCGGGTTCGGCGCGCCACACCGCTTCCCGGTTCACGTGTCCGTGGCCGTAGAAATAGCCGATGATGTTGGGGAAGCGGTCCAGGATGCGTCGCAGCACGACGGGACGGACCTCCGCAGGCGAATGATGCGCGAACAGCACGACCGCCTGATTCTGACACAGGGCCTCGCGGAGCTCGTTGTGTAGCCACGCGAGCTGCACCAAGTCCATGCGGCCGGATGCGCCGTCCTTGCTGCGGGTGTCGAGCGCGATGAAACGCAGCTGGGGCGCGCACGCTGATGAACGGACACCGAGCCAGGAATAGTACGCCATGGAGACGGGCGCGTTCTGGTCGACCCGACCCGACACGTGCACCAGGTCGCGGTACACGGTGGGGTTGGTGAGCGTCGACGGCTCAATGCAGCCTTCGAGAAAGATGCAGCGCGCTTCCTCTGCCTCGTCGATCTGGGCGGTCAGGGTGCGCATCGCCTCGCCGGCCCCCGCGCAGGTGAGCGCGTCGAGCCGGGCGACCGCGGCATCGTCGGTCATGGTCGCGCGAATCGTGCCGTGATGCCGGTAGATCTCGTTCCGGCCGAACCCGAACGCGAAGCGCGGCTCCAAGGGCGCTTGGTGGCCCGGCGTCTGATCGCAGCGTTTCTCGACGTCCGCCGGACACGTCGGGTGCGTCTTCGCCTCGTCGTACTCGACCCTGGCCGCGGTCGTCTGATGTGCCAGCACGAACTCGTGCCGATTGATGCCGAGACCGCGCGTGTCCGACTGCTCGTCGTTGATGTTGCCGAACGTGAGGCCGTCGTGGTTGCCGGCGATCGAGTACAACGGGAACTCGTAGTGACCACGGACCAGACGGAAGACATCCATCGTCTCCATCATTTCGGTCATCAGCGAGATGTCGAGGAGATCCCCGGTATGGACGGCGAACTCGTCGAAGCCGCGCGGTGCCTCCGCTGCCTGACGCGCCTTCCCGTAGGCGACCAGGAAAGCCGCAAGCGTGAGATTGTCGCACTCCTCGACCGTCGGGCGGCGCACTGTGACGCTGACGACGGGGTCGATCTCCGCGAAACGGAGCTTTGAAGGCGCGTCCTTGTACGCATGCTCGTCACGGACCTGCGCGTCGGAGAGATGCAGAAACTCCGCGGCGACACCGCAGCTCGGCAAGGCCGGCATCTTGCCGCGACGCTCTTCGCCGACCGCGTACACGTGAAAATCGGGCGCCACGGCGGTCCGTACGAGATCGTCGAACGAGACGATTTCCTCCGAGAAGCGCGGCTCACCGGCTTCGCGATGGCCCTGCCAGGTAATCTCGTCGTTAGCGGCCTTTACGGCCTGCTCATCAGGAAGCTCATAAAAGACGCGCACCAACCCGCAACCGGTGAGAATGGTGGCGAGGGCGATCAGCAGGGTAGGCGCGAGGCGGAGAGGACCGGACCGAATGGGATCGAGCATGATGGGGCGCGACACCGTCGCGGCCAACAGGTGCAAGATCAAGGGATTGGCACCCTGAATCCATCGCTAGTGTATCAGCATGGATCAGAATTTTAGGTGGCTACATACTTGGCTAACCTGGCTCCCGGTTTTGCTGCTCGTGGCGATGGTTGGGGTGTTGGGGTAGTTCAGTTTGGCGCATGCCCAGGAGCAGGCG